>PWEJ01000051.1 GCA_003553485.1 Halanaerobiaceae bacterium
AGCAGGAGGGATGTCAGGCATGGTGTCAAGTTATAAACAGAATGAAGTTATAAACCTTGATGAAGAGGAGGATAATTTCTACTGGTTAAGGAGATTGAGGCGGAAAGATGGCTCAGATAGAAAAGATACTGGAAAACAAGATTGATGATTTTATCATTAAACACTACATAAACAAATTTGATAGTGTGTTAAAAGGTGGAGCTGGCTCAGGCCATTGGGGTCATAGAGGAGTCAAGGGTCAAAGAGGAGGCTCAGCCAAGGGCAGGCTTGGTTCAGCTTCAAAATATAGCTGGAAAGAACAAATGGCAAAGAGTCCAGATGATATTGTTAACGACCTTGAAAGAGACATGAAGGCCTTGAACAGAAGGCAAAAAGCTCAGGAAAAAGTTTTTAACCAAAAGATTGACGAGTACAATGCACTGGCACATGAACTTCATGAGGCACAAATAGATTATTCTCATTATTCAGTAAGGCAACAGGCAGGCGAGTTGCAAAAGCATGAAGAGGTAAAGCTAAAAGAGGCCAAGGAAAGGGTTAAAAAGATTGAAAGGAGGAGAGAACAGCTTAGCAAAGATTTCCACAATAGAGCTGAAGGTGTAAGCAACACAAGAGAGGAAATGGCTCAAGTGGCAATGACAGTTCTTAATTTCTCAGAAGGTAATGGCAAGGAAATTGAACCTACTCTTATCAGACCTTATAATATAGAGAATGAAAGGAATAAAAAAAATTATTATAAGGTTGCTCAAGCTGGTATTTTTGCAATTGAACAGCTGGAAACTAAAATGTTAAGTCCTGAGATGATTAGTAAATATAGAGAAAACTCAGGGTCAAAACCTTCAATTGATATTGTACCTGAAATTGGCAGAGCTTGGTGTCGAACTACAGGAGATAAAGGCAGTAAGGACACAATCATAAGATTACCAAAAGAGTACACTGAGTTTGGCTTTATGGGTACAGCAGTTCATGAAATGGGTCACTCAATCGAGAAGACAGTTCCAGATGTTCTGGAGGCTTCAGTTGATTTTTACAGAATGAGGACAACTAGTGATGTTCCTGAAACATTAACAGAATTAACTGGTATTCAAGGATATAGAGAGAATGAGTATAGTAAACCTGATGACTTTATGGATGTTTATACTGGAAAGTTGTACGGAAACATAAAACATGAAAAGTTACAAGACTTTGAAATCTCTTCAAAAGAGTTAATAGACATAGGTATTGTTACTGCAACTGAAGTGTTTTCAACTGGCTTAGAAAGGGTTTTAGATGTTAATTGGAGTACAGGCAAAACTGCCTCAGGCCAACCCATTGATAGAGAGCACATAGCCTATACAATAAGTGTGCTTCAAGGTAAGCACAAGGAGTTTATAGAGAACATGAAAGAGGGGAGAGGTTTCAAATGAGAGCTACTGGTAAGATTGTTGTAGGTCATGAGTCATTTAAAGATTATACTTTGTATCCTCACAAGGGTATAGAGCCACAGGATGATGATATATTATCATTCATGAAAGTGTTTAGAGCCAGTCAAACTGGATATATACCAGAGTATGCTGAAGTGTTTGCAAACTGGTTGGTCGAGAATTATGGCTGGGAGATAAAAGAGAACACCATTAAGGTCACAATTGACCCAAACAAGATTTATTGATTAGAGGTGAAAGATTATGCCAATGGCAGGATATGATAACTTTGATGATTGTGTCAGCAAGGTTATGGACAAAGAGGGTCTCTCAGAAGAGGAGGCCAAGAAGTATTGTGGCAAGATTAAGGCCAAGACTGAAGGCACTGAAAAGAGCTGGACATTTGACCTTGATGTTGTTGAAAAGATTGCAGATACAGAGGATGGTGAGCTGGTAATTGCAGGATATGCCAGTAATGGCAACAGAGACCAAGACTCTGAATACATGGACATGGAGTCCTTAAAAGCGACATTCAGTGAATACATGGAGAATCCAGTGGTCAGGTTCATGCATGACAAGGCTCCTCAGTGGAAAGGTGCAGTTGGCAGGGTCATACCTGAGTATACTGATTCAGATGGGGTGGTTCATAAGACCAAGTTTGACACACAGCCATATCTGGTTATTAAGATTTCCAATAATTCAAAACTTGGCTGGCTTAGGCAAATGGTCAAGGATGGAGATATTACTGGCCTGAGCATAGGTGGAAAGGCTTTGATAGAGAAGGCTACTGGCAGGATTAAAATGAGGTCATGGCTTGAGACCAGTCTTGTGGATGTTCCAAGTGCTAAAGGGTCTTTTGTTAAAGTTCTAAAAGAGGCATGTATTGATGAAAATTGCCAGACTGAACCTGAGCCTGAGCCAATGGTCAAGAATTGTGATGCAATTAAAATGCTTTCATGTATTATCAACAACCCAGAATTTGATACTTCAGATGTTGCTAAAATCATGAGCTGGGATGAGGCCTATGTGACCAAAGTAGTTGATTTTGTTAATAATCAGTCAGATTACTGGGTCTCAATAGACACACCAGTTCAGAAAAGGATTAAAGAGCTTTATTACAAGATTTAATCCTTATTACTCTTTTTTGGAAATTTTAGGTAAGTAATCCTTATATAAAAGTTTAGACCATAGTTCCTAATATACAGTTAGTCTCTCAACTTTTAAGAGAGGTTAGCAAGAGGTATTACTATGGCAGACGAAAACTATGAGATTAAATTAATCGAGAAACTTGAATCTGTCTCCACTATGATTGACTCTCTCCCAGATACTGAGGAGATTGCCAAGATTGCAGGGGAAATTGAAGAGATTAAAGAT
>PWEJ01000043.1 GCA_003553485.1 Halanaerobiaceae bacterium
CCAGCGTAAAAATTATCAAATAGTTGATGTCACCCATATTGCCATTAATCATTGTAAGATTCATCTCCTTTTCTGTTTTATGGCCTCAGGGGAACGGCTAAAAAAATAGCAGATAAAAATAAAAAAACTGCAGAGAAGGTCTCTGCAGCATTAAATGCTGGGTTTCGCCCGCCAATTATCAAGCAGCTCCAGACAGCTGACTCAATAGCAACCAGCCGACCGTGAAAAAGCCAAAAACCGGAGCCAACTAATTAAACAGCCAGCCATTAAATAATCAGTGCCAACCACCAGCCAACAATTAGGGCAATCACCATCCAACTGGCGACCAGCAATAAACCAGCAGCCTCAGAAGGCACAACCTCAAGAATCACAGGCAAGCACAGCAAACCTCGACTCAAGCCTCCTCAGGCAGCCTAAACCTAATGGATAGCGGTCTAATCAGACATAATCCAGGCGCAAACCAGGCCTTCCCCTCTTACCTGCTGATGGAGTTAGCTGTCGGGTTCGGGCCAGGGGAAATGTTAGCCCTACAAATTTAGCCACTTTACACGAAACACGAAGCATCAGAGCTAAATCTGATTCACCCCAAAAAATTGGGTCCCCCACTCCTGCTATTGCAGGATTAAGCAGTTTAATTTGGTTATATTATACTTCTGCTATTTAAGTTTGTCAAATAAGGGGCAGAAATAAATAAAAAAATCTGAAATTTTTAGTGTTTAAGGCAGGAAATTATTGTTTAATGCCGTAATATATAGTCATCAATATTTATATATCTTTTTCTCTATCAACATCCCTGAGGATCATAATGATTTTCAGGTAATTTTCAACAAAGCCGAGCGGTAGAAGTTCGAAGCGCAGAGAGATAATTTTCTCATTCTATAGTTGATCTCTACGATAAACTCCACACTAATCTCGACAGCAAATGGATACTCAACCTGGTGGATACCATGGAGACCCTGGAAGCCGTCAAAAAAATGACTCTTATGACAAAATACCATTTGATATCTGCAAACATCTTAGGAGATAAGAGCGAAACAAATCATATTCGAGGATGAAATATTAATGATAAAAGAGTTCAAGGTCATTAATATATCAACAAAAGACCCGGCTAAGCTTGTTGAGTTTTATAATGAAAAACTTGGTATACCTATTCTTGACGAAGGCTTTGGCAATTATGATGGTGCTGAACTTGGGTTTGATAAGGATGCACCAGTGATTTATATCTGGGATGAGAGAAAATGGGGAAAATCAAAGTGAAATATAAGTAAAAGATGACTAGAATATGACTGATTGCCAAAAATTATATGGTATTATATATAGGTGATAGAAAAGGGGGGAATCACATTTTGGCCAGCAGTCCCTGGTGCAGTTATCTATTTCTATAAAATTTGCAAAATTCTAAAGCATAGACATATTCAGTTATCTAAGCTAATAATTTTTGTGATTTTCTCTTAGATTCCTGGTCTTTCCGGGTTAAGGTTAATCCCGCCAGCCTGTAATTGCTGATGAGTTACTCTGACAGTAATTTATCGGGAAACACAGGTCGGGAAACCCAGATCGAGAAAACCAGATAGGTTAAGCCATGCCAGATAAACCATCTCGGAAAAACCAGTTCAGAAAAATCACCTGGGGAGGTGAACAGTGGGGAGTCTATCAGCAACCTGGTTAGCAAAATTAACAAGAAATCGAGGTGAATAAATTGAATAAAATTATTTTTCTGTTGTTTGCTGTAATTATTATTCTGGGATTAATGAGTGGAACAGTTCTGGCTGAAGGAGCAATGGTAACGAGAACGGTGGCAGTTGATCTGATCTCGGTTCTGGACTGCCCCCTGGTGGGCTTTGCCCTTATTCATTATCTGGATAACGATGAACTCTATATCCAGATAGAAGCCACCGGCCCGCCTGAAAACATGGCCGGAGAAGTTTTAGAGTTTCGTTATGAGGAGGGAGAAGAGCAGCATGCCCATAGATTTACCATTGATGAGCATGGCAGAGGCAGCCTGCATCTCAAGACAGCTGCCCTGGCAGAGCAGCATTTAAATGTCTGGATAATAAATGCCCAGGAGTATATTATAGATATTTTTGCCGAGCATCCCAGGCTGCTGGTAGTAGATGGTCATCTCCATTCTCTCGAGTCAGAAATATTGATCGGAGCAGCTCTGTAAAAAAACAGGCAGGATAATTTCCTGTAGATAAGGAGATAAGGGCAACTCTGGCAAAATTATTAGTAACCGCTACAGACTGGCCTCCTGAAAATCATCCTCAGGAGGCCGTTGTTATTCCCCGGGAACCCCCGTCAGGAAAACAGTCTTCCTCCAGTGATAATCCCCTTGCAGTTATGGTATAATAAACTTAGTAATTTTTATTCTGATATTTTTTCTCTGATATTCCCCTTAAGGAAATCTTGCTAAAAAGAGGGTAAAAAGGGGAAAAAGCGAGAAGAAGAGGAGAATTCAATGCTAAAATTTGAAGTGCTGGAGAAAAGGTTTTTGGAAGAAGCTGTCAGTATTGCTTTGACTGAATATAATGAGGAATGCAGTGTTGTTAAGGATTTGCCGCAAAATGATTATAGAGAAGTAGTATATAATCTTTTAAGTGATATGATTGATCACAATCCTGGTATAGTGGCCTTAGAGGGCAGTAAACTAGTTGGATTTTTAACATGTTATGCTCCCATTGAAAACTTTTTTGGTAAAGAAAAAGGTGCTTTTTCGCCAGTTCATGCTCATGGAGCAATTAAGAAAAATAGGAATTTGATTTATTCTAA
>PWEJ01000140.1 GCA_003553485.1 Halanaerobiaceae bacterium
ATTCTAGCAGTCCTAATAAGTTATTTCACCTAAAACTACCGGTCTGCTGGCCCCTGTTATTTGAGGTATATTGCCTGGTTTATTGTTTAAAGTAAGCCAGGCCAGGAGGGCAAAGGCAGCTGCTTCTTTTTCCTGGGCTGAGATTTTGGGCAGCTTAAGGTCAAGGGTTGTTTTTGAGTTTAAAGGTCTGGTCTTAACCTCTTCAAATTCTTCTCTAGTGTTAAGTTTCTTTTTTAAAGTACGGCTGAGCCTGGTCATCATTTCCTGGTTGAGGCTTCCTCCGCCACTGACTAAAATTTCAACTTCTTTAGAATCATCAAAATAACCGGTAGTTGCTTTCAGGTTCTCAATATCTAAGAGCAAAGTCCGGGCAATAGCCTGAACGGTAAACTCAGTGAGAGTAGCAATGATATCTCTAGCAGCAAAATTATTTTTCTGACAAAATTCTAAGTAAGACCTGACAAAGGACAGTCCAAAATCATCTCTACCGGTGGAACGAGGCAAATCCCGGTTGAAAAAGGAGTTCTGCCAGAGAAAATCAAGGCCCGCTTCTTTTGCTCGGCCCTGAGCTGCCATCTTACCATCAATATCATAGCTTTTTTCTCCATCAGTAATAATTTTCACGGCAGCATCTAGCATCATATTGCCTGGTCCCGTATCGCTACCACGGATCTCCTGATAACTACCCCGGGCAGGAAGGATAGTATAGTTGGCAATACCGCCGATATTAATTAAAATTCTATGCTGAGCTGGTGAGGAATAAAAGAGATAATCAAAAATCGGCACCAGCGGAGCTCCTTCACCTCCGGCAGCTATGTCTCTCTGACGAAAATTAGTTACCGAGATAATATTAGTCTTTTCAGCCAGAAGAGCCGCCGAACCCAGCTGTAATGAAAGGGTCTCACCTTTACTTTTATCCAGGTTGTTTTTATGCGCTGTGCCTTTCTCATTTTCTTGTAATCTTTTTTTTAACCCTGCTCCAGCTCTATGAAAGACTGTCTGTCCATGACAGCCTAAAAAGGCTATCTCTGAACTGGCAATATTGGCTGCTGCCAGGGTCTTATTAACCGCTGCAGCATAAGCCTCGCCCAGCCTCTTATCCAGGGTCACAAGCTCAGCCAGACTGACTTCTGAACTGGCTGTTAGTTTTTCTAATGACTGTCTTATAGCATCTCCATAGGGGTAGCTGGCAGAATAAATCTTATCTAAAGTCAGTTGAAAATCAAAGAATTTAGCTGCTGTTTTTGCTTCTCCAGTACTTTCCGGCTGCCAGGCTATTTCCCCTATAAAAACATCAATCCCATCTAAAGAGGTTCCTGACATGATTCCAAGCGCCAGCTCTCTGCCTTCCCCTCTAATTTCATAAGGTGTCGGCATTTATTATCTCCTCCTCCAGGGCAATTAACCAGAATTTTGTAGTTTAGGATCCAGCACATCGCGCAACCCGTCACCAAAAAGGTTAAAGCTGATGACTGTTAGCATGATAGCCAGGGAAGGGAATATAACTGTCCAGGGTGCTATTTCCATATATCTCCGACTTTCATTTAGCATTGCTCCCCAGGAAGGAGCCGGCGGTTGGATCCCCAGACCTAAAAAACTTAAAGCCGCCTCTGTGAGGATAGCCCCGGCTAAAGCTAAAGAGGCCTGGACAATAATCGGTGCTAGAATATTAGGCATGATATGTCTGGTGATTAAACGCCAATCATTTAAACCAATAGCCCTTCCAGCCAGAATAAACTCATCTTCCCTCACCGATAACACCGAACCCCTGGCTATCCTGGTAAAAACCGGGATATATGTTATCCCAATAGCAATCATGGTATTGGTAAGATCTGGTCCCAGAACAGTAATAACCACTAAAGCCAGCAGGATAGCTGGAAAGGATAACAATAAGTCCATAAATCTCATGATAATAGAATCAAGTATCCCCCTGTAATATCCAGCCAGAAGACCAAGCAAAAGGCCGCTTAAAACTCCTATTCCCACTGAAATCATTCCCACCTGCAGAGAAACTCTAGCTCCATATACTATTCTTGTGAATTGATCTCTGCCAAAGCGGTCTGTGCCAAAAATATAATCTCTACTGGGTGGAGAATTGCGATCAATTACATTCATCTCCGTAGGACTATAGGGAGTTAAAATTGGAGCAATTATGGCAATAATTATCAGGATTAAAACTATTAAGCCTCCCACTGCTCCTATCCAGTTTTTGCGAGCCAGACGCAATAAATTTACCATAGATACCACCAATCTTGTAATCTTTATTTAATCATAGTCAAATTAATCAGTCATATTTAATCCGGGGGTCAATAAAGGAATAGGTTATATCTACCATAGTATTTATAATTGCAAAAGATATTGCTATTACCAAAATACAACCCATTACCACTGGATAATCTCTATTGTGAATACCTGTTAACAATAATCTGCCAATTCCAGGTAATGAGAAGACCTCTTCAATAATCACTGTTCCCCCTAATAAATAACCTATCTGCAAACCAATTAGAGTTAAAACAGGAATCAGGGCATTTTTTAGGGCATGGTTGAATAAAACTACCCTTTCTTTTAAGCCCTTAGAGCGAGCCGTTCTAATAAAGTCCTTTTTTAAAACCTCCAGCATAGAGGATCTTGTCATCCTGCTCACCGAGGCCGCTAAACTGGCCCCTAAGGATAAGACCGGTAATACCAATATTAATAAGGCTCTAGTGGGTTGGGCCCAGATATTTACAAAACCAGCTGGGGGAGTCCAGTTAAAACTTCGGGAAAAAAACAAAATTAACAGGATACCAATAGCAAAGTTAGGTAGTGAAATACCGATTAAAGAAAAGACCCTGATAAAAAAATCCAGGATATTATCCCTATTGATAGCCGATATTATCCCCAGCGGCAGGGCTATAATTACTGAAAATAACACCCCTAAGAGCGTCAACTGGAAAGTAACGGGAAATCTGCGAGCTAATTCATAGGATACGGATCTTCTTGTTAACAGCGAATACCCTAAATCACCTCGCACTGCCTGGCTCAACCAGTTGAAATATCGGATTAAAAGCGGTTGGTCAAGACCCATCTCCTGTCTCACCTGTTCAGCCATAGCTTCAGTGCCTTCAACTCCCAGCATTATTCTGGCAGGGTCACCTGGAATAAAATTTATCGCTATGAACACCAAAAAAGTAATCCCTAAAACTAAGGGTATCAGTCCTAACAGTCTTTTAATTATATAAGTTCTAATTTATATCACCCCACCAAAACACTATAATCAAGTAAAACAAAATTTAATCCCATATTGAAGAGATTGCAGCTGGAGTCTATTAAAGTTTCAGCTGCAATCTCCTCCATTAATCTCCTTTATCTTTTTAACTTTAGCTCAGCTCTATTCACTTAAGGATATTTGAGAAAATTGCCCCTCTGACTGGTAGGCAGTGGGGTCGAAGTTCTCTACACTATCCTGCACAGCATAAAATTCATAGGGGTTGTTTAAGAAAAGGTTAGGAGCATGTTCATCAACAAGCATAAGCTGCGCTTCATGATATAAGTCAAAACGGGCTTCCTGGTCTATTTCCACTCGAGCCTGTTCAACTAAAGAATCAAAATCTTCATCGCTAAAGCCCCAGACATTGGCCGCTCCACCGGTGTGGAAGAAGAAATAAAGAGCTCTATCAGGGGTTGTCCCTCCCCCATTGAGGCCTATGAGACTTTGGTGATCAGTATTAGACCACTTATCAATATAGGTCCCCCATTCAACTAACTGTATCTCTGCCTCCACGTTGACCTCCTGTAAAAGCTCCTGGATTATGACAGCTGTATCAACCATATAATCATAGGCACTGGAAGTAGTTATGGTGAAGGAAAGCCCATCCTCATAACCAGCTTCTGCCAGTAACTCTTTCGCCTTTTCCGGATCATATTGATAAGAGGAAAACTCTTCTAACTCTGCTGCCCAAATCTCCTGGGAGGGAGGTACAGGACCACTAACCTCCGCTGCTCCGTCAAATACTACCTCTGCTAAAAGCTCACGGTCAATGGCATAACTCATGGCCAGACGAACTTTGGCTTCATCAAAGGGCTCTTCCATAACATTAAATCCCCAGTAGGTATAATCAAAGTCAGGATATTCAATGATATCCAAACCCGGGGTGTTATCTAAAATAGTAACAGCCTCTGAAGAAATACTCGTCAGATGGGTGTTGCCAGCTCTTAAGGCCGCAATTCTGGCCGATTCATCCTCCATAATCGAATAGCGAACCCCATCGACCACAGGCTCATCTTCTAGATAATAATCTTCGTTTCTAGTTAAGAGGGTATAATTATCAGGCTCCCATTCTTCTAATTGGAAGGGACCAGTACCCACCATTTCATTCATTAAATCACCGTGCTCTTCCACTACCTCTTTAGGTACAATAGCCGAGTAGACATGGGCAACATTAATTAAAAAATCAGCATAGGAATCCTCTAAATTAACAATTACCGTATAATCATCTGGAGCTTCGATATTATCGACCATTTCAAAGTTTGATTTGGCAATGGAGGCTGTCTCGGGGTCTAAAATCCTTTCATAGCTAAACTTAACATCTTCTGCCGTCATCTCCTGGCCATTATGAAACTTGACCCCCTGGCGAAGATTAAACTGATAGGTGGTATCATCAAGGATCTCCCAGGACTCTGCCAGCTGCGGCTCAATCTCGCCTTCAGGGCTGGTAGTTAATAACCCTTCATAAACCTGCATGTAAATCTGAATGGAAGAGTGAGCAGGCACAGTATGAGGGTCAAAACCTTCAGCTTCTAAATGCTTGGCTACTTCTAAAATATTCTCAGCCTGTAAGTTTTCAGCCAGGCCAAAACTCATCACCAGAAATAAGACCAGGGAAAGAACAATAATTTTTTTCATTTTAAATAGTCCCCTTTAAAAAGTATTTTTTTGCCCAAACTTAAAACTACACCGGGCTGAATTTAAATTCAGCCAATAATTTCTCTCAAATTATTATCCTTTTGCTGCAGCAGTTTTTGAGCTTGCTGAAAGTCACATTCCCTTTCAAACATCACCACTGCTTCTTTGAGGTTGTAATCGGCTTTTTTTAATAGCTTCTCAGCCCTTTCAGTGCTAATAGCAGAAATCTCCTGGAAAATCTTAAGGGCTCGTTCCTTTAATTTATTATTGGTGGCTTTGAGATCCACCATCAAATTAGAATAAGCCTTGCCCAGTTTGACCATCACCGTGGTGGAGATCATATTTAGAACCATTTTTTGAGCTGTTCCAGCCTTCAAGCGGGTAGAGCCTGTCAATACCTCTGGCCCCACAATCACCTCCAGCTGATAATCCGCTATCTGGGCCAGCTTTGAATTTAAGGTGCAGACCAGAGCAGCAGTCAGCGCACCTTCTTCTCTGGCTGCTGTTAACGCTCCCAGCACATAGGGGGTCCTGCCACTGGCAGCAATGCCCACCACCACATCCTGGGGCTGCAGATTTTCTTCTTTTAATCTTGCCGCTCCACTTTCAAAATCATCTTCTAAGCCTTCCCGGGCTTGAAAAAAAGCCTCTTCACCTCCAGCTAAAATACCGATAACTTTATTGGGTTCAATGCTAAAGGTAGGTCCGCATTCCACCGCATCAATCACCCCTAAACGACCACTGGTACCTGCCCCCACATAAAAAAGCCTGCCTCCCTCTTCCATTTTAGCAGTTATTTCCGTAATAAGCTCTGCCAGCTCACTCTTTACTTCAGCCACTGCCTCAGCAACTTTCTTATCTTCTTGATTCATCAACTCAACGATCTCTCGGGCCGAAAGACAGTCTAAATCCTCACTATCGGGATTGCGGTCTTCAGTAATCTCTTCCCCCCTTTCTTGATGATCATTTTTTGCTACAGTCTTTTCCTCCAGTCCTTGCTCATTTCGCTTCATTGCCATACCTCCAGTAGTTTAACTGACTGATGTATTTTGCTAAAATAATTTTATGTTTTATCTGTTTACGGTAAAATATTCTTATTATTATATTTCGGGATGCTTATGAAAATTCCTTCATTAAATTTAGATTTTTTGTAAAACTTTTTTAGTGTTTATCGGACAGAACAAAAAATGCCCAAAAAATCATTAAAAATAAGCTCCCCGGACATAGGGAGCCTATTTTCTGGCTTATTTATTTTTGTCAATCTTCAACTTGAAGCTAAGACTTCACTAACGATCAAATTATGGAGACGGGGTCTAAAGGCGATATGCTTTTTATTTTCTCGACCATAATTCACTCGATTACTCAAGAAAATTACCGTCAAGTCCAGCTCAGGGTCAGACCACAGGGAGGTGCCGGTAAAGCCTGTGTGGCCAAAAGATTTAGGGCCAAAATAAAAACCGGCCGAAGAATTAAAGTCTCCTCCTTTATCCCAGCCAATCCCCCGGGATCTTAACTGAGGAGGGGTGCAGTCAGCTGTAGTTTTAACAAAGGTGATTCTTTTAAGTATTTTGCTGCCTCTTAACAGCGAAGTTATCAGTTTTATTAGATCAGGCAGGCAGGAAAAGAGGCCGGCCTGGCCGCTGGCCCCTCCTAGAAAATAACAGTTTTTATCATGGACTTCCCCCTGGGGTAAATAACCTCGGTAGTCACAGTATTCAGTGGGGGCTATCTCAGCCTGAGGTAAATTCAAGGGCTGCTCTTTAGGATTAAAACCTGTCCTCTTTAGATTAAGGGGTTTAAATATATATTCTCTAGCATAACGGTCTAATTTTAGCCCGCTGACCTTTTCTACTATAAACCCCAGGAGTAGAAAATTAGGATCGCTATAGCGCACCTCCTTTTCTATTTTGGCAAAGGGTTCTAAATTTAAAAGATAGGATTTTGCTTCCTCTTTGCTCTCTAATTCCTCCCAGAGTTCAACAATGGCCGGCAGCCCGGAAGTATGGGTTAATAGATGCCAGAGGGTTATCCGGGAAAATTCTGGCGCAGCATCAGGGAAGTACCGTTCAACCTGGTCGGCCAGATTTATAATCCCTTCCTCCACCAACTGCATAATAGCTGTGGTGGTAACTAATACTTTAGTCAAGGAAGCCAGGTCATAAACGGTATCCAGTTCAACCTCAGTCTCTGCTTTTTTGCTTAAATACCCAAAGGAGCTTTGCCAAAGAACCTCATCCTGTTTTTTAATTCCCAATACCGCCCCAGGAAAAACTTCTTTTTCTATAGCCTTTTTTATGAATTTACTGATTTTCCTCTTGCTCTCTCTCTTAATAACACCAGCTGTCATATATAATTAATTCCTTTCTGATTTTTTAGTCCTTAAATATTTTTTAGCTATTTCTTGATAGCTTTCATAATCTGACTGGCTGAAAAGCACAAATCTTATCCGGTTCAATAGCTCTGCCTCCCGGGAAAAACTTTTTACTGCTGCTAAAGAGACCTCCGCCGCCAGCTCTAAGGGGTAACCAAAGGCGCCTGTTGAGATAGCAGGGAAACCGATGGATTTTATTTCATTCTCTTCGGCCAGCTTAAGGCTATTTTGGTAGCAAGCCCTTAATAATTTTTCCTCTGGCTTATCCTTTCCATATACCGGTCCCAGAGTGTGGATTATAAATTCATTGGGCAGATTATAACCTCCTGTTAGCACTGCTTCACCAGGTTTTATTGGAGCTAACTTCTTTGTCTCCTGGCGCAGTTTAGGCCCGGCAGCTTTATGGATTGCTCCGGCAACTCCACCGCCTATCTTTAATTCTGCATTGGCTGCATTGACCACGGCCTCCAGATCAGGCTGTTTTACAATATTGCCCTGTACTATTTCTAAAGCAAGTCCATTAAGCTTATAAATAATCACCACCTCCTATTGTTATTTTAGCAGTCTTCAGTGAGTTTTTTAAGGCTTTTCTCACTCTTTATGGCCGCCAATATTGCTGTTGAGCCGGCCTCGGATGCTGCCTTGAGCCCGACTTAAACCATAATCTAACTTGCCCGCCCCAAACTTATCCCGGATTTTATCCCGGGTTTTGGCCAGCCGAATTAATCTCTCTTTATTGGAGAAAAGATTAAGCTGGATCTTTTCCTCTAAAACCAGGGAGGTCAAAGAAACACTGATCCGTCGCACAGGAGCACCAGAGTGGTGTTTTTCCTGCAAAAGTTCCCGGGCTACCTGCAAAATCTCATGCTCCAAATTAGTAGCCACCGGGAGAGTCCTTTGAGCCTGAAAGCCGCTCCTGTTGTAATGGCGGCTGTACTTTAAAGAAAGACTGATGGTCTTACCTGCCAGCCCCAAACACCGAGCCCGATAACCAATATCCTCACTTAAGTTAAAAATCACAGTCTTAATATCCTTTAAACTAACATAATCACGATAAAGAGTAGCCCCTCTGCCGATGCTTTTCCGCTCGTCATCATAATAACCACGGGGCAGACTTTCATCAACCCCCCAGGCCTGATAGTAGATCTCTTCTCCAACCACTCCCAGTCTGCGGCGAAAAAAATCAGCCCCTTTCCGGGCTACATCTTCCATTGTATAAATCTGCCAGCGATTAAATTTTTCCGCTGTTCGACTGCCAATCCCCCACACTTTTTCCACTGGCAAGGGCCATAACTTCTCCGGAATATCCTCATATCGCCAGCAAGCTATGCCTTTTTCCTTTCCTTCTATATCCATAGCCACCTTAGAAAGAAACATATTAGGAGCAATACCCGTGCTACAACTCAAGCCATATTTATTATAGATATGGTTGCGCAGCTTGGAAGTCAACTGCCAGGCGCCAGCAAATTTTTGCTTGCTTCCGTTAAGGTCTAGCCAGCATTCATCCACCGAATAAACAAAGATATCCTTTCGTGGTACATAGCTGCTGAAAAGTTCAATTATCTCCAGAGACTTTTTTAAGTAGAGCGACATTCTCGGTTCCACCAGAATAATATCATCATTCTTTGGCACCTCAAAGAGACGACTCCCGGTCTTGATATCGTACTTTCTTTTCATTAGTGGGGTGGCAGCTAAAATTACTGATCCTGCTTGCTCCTGATTACCCACCACTGCCAGAGAGACTTTAAAGGGATCTAACCCTCTCTCTACAGCTTCCACGCTGGCATAAAAGGATTTCATATCAACACAGAGCACATCTCCCTGAGGCAGCTCACTATATGGCACTGGAGGTTCCACAGTTATCCCCCCTCAAAAAATAGGTGCCTTTATTTTAACATATGTTCGCTCTTATGGCAAACATATATTTTTATTTCTGCTGGGGCCTCTCTCTTCAACAACTGAGATATACCTCAGCTACTTCTGGAGGTGTCAAAAGACTATAGTTAACCTCTTTTGTCTTTTCCTCCTTTTCTAAGGCCGCTTTAGCACCTACCAGGAGATGAAGAAGGGCAATACCACAATCCAGGTAAGGAGAAACCCCGTGGGTTCTTTCTAGTTTGGCAGAATTTAGTTTGATCTTATTTATATTATTATCGTTATTATCCTCCATTAAGAGCTCAAAACGCCAGGGTTGTCTATTTACTGCTGAGGGAGCCTGGCGAGCTGACTTTAAAGCCCAGGAAATCCATTCTGGAACTTCATGCAAATCTTCCTCGGTATAATCATTAAGACAGAGCTCTCTCAGAGGCTTGCGATGCTGACTGCCTACAATTTTTTTAGCCATCTTCTCAGTAAAGGTCAAATCTTTTTTGGCTTCACCCAGAGGAGTTATAGCAGCTATCTCCTCATCCCCCTGTAATTCATGGCGGGAGAGCACTTTTTCCTTTTCAAACATCCCTCCCACCCAGCAGGTATCGATATCCTGAGCCGTTGCTTCCAGTATTAAAGTCTCCCCTAACAATCCAGCTTCTACTTCAGCTTGCAGTTCACCCTTGCTTTTATCTTTAATGATAACAGCATAACTTTCTGCCCCGGTGACCAGACCATAGGAACCCACCACCGTCCAAATTACCTCAGAGAAACCGGTGGGACTTATGATTAACCGGGCAGATTCAAGTTCCTCCTCTATAGGTCTTATGGTTTCCAAAAGAGAAGCAATCTTTTCTGGACTAAGGGCCCAGGAAAAATATTTTCGCCGGGAACTTCTCTCTTCAATCGCCTGATACCAGTCAATATAGGGTATTTCTTCAGGCAAATTCATCCCTGCCACCTCCTAATGACCTTTAACTTCTACTCCTTTTAAAGACAGCCCGGGCTCCAAATAACAGTTCTCACTTTGCTACTATCTAAACTCAAGGCCTTCAATGGAAAATTTAACTTCTAAATCTTCCTCAGCGGAAGAATAGTCATAGCTAAAAAGAACCATGAAATCATCAAATTTAGCAATCTCTGTAATTCCTCTTTCCAGTTCAAATTCAGGAATTTGTTCTACTTCTATTCTAATAATATCTACTTCTTGACCGGCCAAATATTCCTGTCTGATACTGACCTCTCCTATCTCTTCAAATTCTTCTATGGCAAAATCAGCAAAATTATAGAAGGGAAACATCACCGACATCAACACTGTATCTTTCATCACCCCAGCCATAAAGGCTGGAATCACTTCACCATCTATTTCCATCTGCTTAACATCCTCGCCTGCTAGCCAGATTTTAATAGAAGAGAAATGGTCTTCCTCGCCAGAAATTTCAAAGACAATAAGCTCTGTCTCAACTCCCTGCACCTCTTCCAGGCCGGCAAAGTTATAAGAAATGAAAGTATCCTGCATCTCCTCTCCTTCTGAAGATAAGGTAATTCGATAATCTAACTGGCTAAATTTATTGATCAAATCAGCCAATTCTGTCGGAGCACTAAAATCTTCCAGCGAAAAATCAGCAAAATCATTTTGCCCTTGAACTGCCCTTCCCCCAACCAGCAGAAAAAACAAAATAATAATTAAGATAAAACTCTTTTTAGAATTAATCTTCTCCAACTCCCCTCTTTTTATCCAGTTGGCTTTATATTTTGCTGTGATTTTAGATATATATAAATATGTATTCTTATAATTCTCCCTAAACTGAAAAATACCTTCATCAAAAAAGTTTTTTTGTAATAATAAAAAGCAACGCCAAAACAGCCCCGCAGCCTGTTTTACTTTGGCTCATTTTATGGTATTATTACTTTAGCATAATATTACAATATTTATCAATGTTAACTTATGACTAATTATTCTGGAAGGAGTCTTAACTTATGGGACATAAAGTTTTAACTGGCCTACAATGGGGCGATGAAGGAAAAGGAAAAATCACCGATCTTTTAGCTGAAAAAGCCGATGTAGTAGTTCGCTTCGCTGGTGGTAATAACGCTGGACATACTGTTATAGTGGAAGAGGAAAAGTTTGAACTCCATTTAATCCCTGCAGGCATATTATATCCAGAGAAATACTGTCTTTTAGGCAATGGAATGGTGATTGATCCCTTTAGCCTAATTGAAGAGATGGAGGGGTTAGAGGAGAGAGGGCTTAAATTGGACCGCCTTTTTATCAGCTCTCAGGCTCATTTAGTTCTACCCTACCATCAGTTAATTGATAATCTAGAAGAAAATCGCAAGGAAGGCGATAAGATCGGTACTACTGGCCGAGGAATCGGCCCCGCCTATGCAGATAAGGCCTCTCGTCGCGGTCTCAGGGTAGGCGATCTCCTAAAACCCCTTGACTTTTCCCGCAAATTAGAAAAAGCCTTAAATTATCATAATCAAATCATTGAGAAAATCTACTCTGCTAAACCCCTTGAACATAGTGAAGTTAAAGATAAAGTCTTAGCTCTGGCGGATAAAATCAAACCCCATATAACTAATATCCCCTATTTGTTAGCTGACCTAGATCAGCAGGGGAAAGCAATTTTTTTCGAAGGAGCCCAGGGAACTATGTTAGACCTTGATCACGGTACATATCCCTATGTAACTTCTTCAAATCCCGCTGCCGGAGGGGTGTCCAGCGGTACTGGTATGGGGCCTGCCTCTTTAGAGGATATAATCGGAGTTGCAAAGGCCTATCTCACCCGGGTCGGCAAGGGGCCTTTCCCCACTGAATTGACAGATGAAGTTGGCCACTGGCTGCAAGAAAGGGGAAATGAGTTTGGCGTAACCACAGGTAGACCCCGTCGCTGTGGCTGGCTTGACCTGCCAGCTCTTCGCTATGCCGCTCTGATAAACAGCACCACTGAGATTGCCCTAACCAAACTCGATGTATTAAGCGGATTAGAGGAGATTAAGGTCTGCACCGCCTATGATATTGCCGGTGAAAAAACCGCTAAATTTCCTGATAGCTGGCAATTAAAAGAAGCTCAACCTATCTATAAAACTCTACCTGGCTGGGAAGAAGACATTACAGGGATAACCTCCTTTAAAGAACTCCCTCCAATAGCTCAGGACTATGTAAATTTTATTGAAGAGGAGATAGCCCTAGAAATAAGCCTATTGAGCACCGGGCCGGAGCGCAATCAGGTCATTAAAAGGTAGAGACAGCAAAATAAACCCTTTTGTTTAATTCCTTGCCTGCCTTTTAGCTTTTTAAAGATCATCCAGAGGCAGGGAAGGAGTTTTTTGGGTATAATATTTAGATTATTTTATATATTTATTCTTTTCTTTCGCCCTTGACTTTCTAATTGATAATTGTTATTATTTAAGCAGAAAACATTTAAAGGAGGTCATTAGCATGATCAAAGTTGGAGAAAAAGCCCCAAATTTCACTACCAAAGCTTTTCATGAAGGAGATTTTAAAGACATCAGCCTGTCAGATTACGACGATCAATGGAAAATAGTCCTGTTTTATCCAGGAGATTTCACCTTCGTCTGACCTACAGAGTTAACGGCAGTTGCCGTTAAATATGATAAGTTACAGGAACTTAATACTGAAATCCTTGCCATTAGCACAGATAGCCATTTCACTCACAAAGTATGGCAAGAACAGGAGCTTTCCCAGATGGTAGAGGGAGGGGTGCCCTATCCCCTGTTAGCAGATCCTGACGGCTCCATTGGTAAAGCCTATGCTGTTTATGATGATGATTTGAAAATGAATATTAGAGGCAGATTTTTAATAGATCCTGATGGTGTATTGCAAGCTGTGGAAATATTGAATGAGCCAGTGGGTAGAAACATGGATGAATTAGTGCGTCAGGTCGAAGCCTTCCAGCATATAAGAGAAAACGAAGAAGAAGCTACTCCTGCTGGTTGGGAACCAGGCCAAAAAACATTGAAGCCAGGTAAAGATTTAGTTGGTAAGGTATACGAAAACTGGGGAAAAGAAGAGCTGGAAATGAATTAAAGCTCTTTATTAAAACTCCTTTAAAATAAAGCTTTAGAGCCTGACAAAATAATAATATAGTAAAAATAGGCAAAACCAGACTTTAAGCCAGGTTTTGCCTATCATTTTTTAAATATTTTTCTAATATTAACTTTATTCTTCTTCGCCTTCTTTTGCCACGACTGTCAGCGACAACTGAGCGGTTATATCCTCAAAAAGCTTTAATTCAACTTTATACTCGCCTAAATCCTTAATGTTATCCTCCAACTGAATCTTTTTCCTATCTATTTCAAAACCTTTTTTCTCAACTTCTTCAGCAATATCCTGGGTTGTTACTGAACCAAATAAACGGCCTTGCTCACCTGCTTTAACAGCTATCTCAAAGCTTTCAGCTTCTAAAGCCTGGGCCTTCTTCTCAGCCTGCTTTCTGCTTTCAGCAATTCTTTTCTGTCTTTTCTTTTTCAATTGCTCAACCTGCTGCACTCTACCCTCGGTAGCTTCCACCGCCATTCCCATGGGCAACAGATAATTTCGCGCATAACCATCGGCTACATCAACAATATCTCCCATTTCGCCTAATTTTTCAACATCTTCTTTTAAAATAACTTCCATTTTGCTGTACCTCCTTCAACTATTTTCCAGTTAACTCGAAATAAAAGAATGATCTTACTCAGTTAAATTCAATTTTTCTTATATCAAACCACAGGTCTACCAAACCCAATATCAATATTACTGGTGGTAATACCGGGATAACTATTAGCAAAAAAACATATATCCATTTCCAAAAATAGGACTGAGTTTTTTTAGCAATATAATATAACCCTACTCCAAAACCCTGAATAAAAACTAAAAAGAAAGCAACTGCAGCAATATTGAGCATAACTATTTGATCTCTAAATAAGATAGAGATAACAATAGCAATGGAGATTATTTTTGCTGGAAAGCGCCATTTTTCCACCGAGGGAAATATGGTCACCTGCATTTTTTTAGCCCGTAAGAACCAGTGGACTATATAATAATTTAATATCCCTGTTAAGATACCTGATATAGCTATCAAACCAGGAAGCATATTAATAATTAGCTCTATCTGCATTTCTACCAGAACAGAGAGCTCACCATTATTGAGTAAAGTTAAAACATTATCTATTAAAGCATCTCTTATCCCTGCCGGGAAAGAATAGCCCATCCCCAGCGAGACACCAGCCATCAAAATAAAGTTAGAAGTAATAGCCGCCAGTATAGTAAATAATAAAACTTTAAAAGCAGAAAAATCCTCCAGCAAAGAGCCTGCCATAACAAAACCTACAAAGCCAAAGCCAGCAACTGTTATCATGGCTAAAGTAGGCGTAATAAATATTCCATTTATTATCGCTGCAATAACAATCAACAGGGCCGCTCTTCTCATTCCCTGCTTTAACGCTAAATAAACAATGGGTACAGGCCAGATCAAAGCCGCAGCAAAACTAAGAAAGGGAAATATAATTCCTAGAACAGAAAGCAAGACAATTACTCCTAAAGATAAGGCAAACAATTTATTATCATTTTCCTGGTTATTATTGTTATTTTCTCTATTATTTTGCTGCTCTAATGGGAACACCTCCCAAAATCCGCTCTAAAAAGAATAATTCTGGGGCGATAGATGCCGCCCCAGCCTTTATTACTGAATTTAGCCTTAATCCTTTACAAAAGGTAGCAAGGCCACAAGCCTTGCTCTTTTTATTGCTCTGGTAATGTCTCTTTGATGTTTAGCACAGGTCCCAGTGATTCTTCTGGGAATGATCTTTCCTCTATCAGTAATATGTTTCTTTAAAGTCCTGATATCTTTATAGTTAATCTCTTTGTCATTTCCACAAAAAAAACATGATTTATTTCTACCTCTAGGCATTTTCTACCCTCCTAATAAAATTTAGCAGTTAACTTGGTGCAATCTGGTTTAAACAATTAATATTTCCCGGGAAATTAAAAGGGCCCTTCAAAATCTTCATCATCGAAGTCCTCTGTATTATCAGTATCCGGAGAATTATTAAATTGATCGGTTGTGGGTCTGGCGCTTTCCTTTCGGGGCGCATTACCATTAGCTGCCCTTCCCTGACTGCTTTTAGGCCAGTCCAAAAATCTAACCTCTTCGGCAACTACCTCTGGGTTAATGTAAGTTCTATTTTCCTTTTCACTCTTTCTAATCTGCAATCGACCATCAACAGCAACCATCCTGCCTTTTCCTAAATGTTCTGCACAGGTTTCTGCCAGCTTGCGCCAGGTTACGATGTTAATGAAATCAACATCTCTTTCTCCATCCCTATTTGTATAATTTCTTTCTACAGCCAGGGTAAAATTGCAGACAGGTGTCCCACTACCTGTATACCTTAATTCCGGGTCTCTAACTAGCCTGCCGATCAATATAATTTTATTTAACATTTTTTCACCATCCTGTTTAATAACTCTACAGCAAATTTAAGTTAACAGCTAAATCTAATCTTCATTTTTAACGATCAAGTAACGCATTAAATCGCCAATTAGTTTAAAGTTTCTCTCCAGCTCATCAACAACTTCAGAATTGCCAGCAAACTCTATTACTAGATAATAACCACTACGCTCATCATTAATGGGATAGGCAAGTCTTCTTTCTCCCCACTCATCAACTTCTAAAATTTCGCCACCATTATTTTCAATAGTAGACTTAACGCGGGTAATGCTTGCCTCTCTATCCTCTTCCGACTGCTCACTGGAGAGAATAAAGGTGGTTTCATAATTAGTTAACTCTTCCATCTTTTCACCTCCTCCATCTGGTCTTAACGGCCTCAGTCCAAAACTGAAGCATGGTAGAGTTTGAATTCATACCTTTCATCATTATAGCATTATTATTTCTTGATTGCAATAATAAATGCCGATTTAATAGCCCTCTATTAACAGTAAATTATTTCAGGCAAAAACTCAATCCGAAAAGTGGAAATAACATATATCTCCATCTTTAATTTTATAGTCCCTTCCCACAACCTCAACTTCTCCTGCTCTTTTAGCCTCTTCTAAATCAGAAAATTGCGCCCACTGGGCATAATTAATAACTTCGGCTTTAATAAAACCCTCTTCCATTTGACTATGGATCTTTCCTGCCGCCGCTGGAGCCAATGTTCCACGTGGAACATTGGTGGCCCGAACTTCCTTTCCTCCAGCCACCGTAAAAAAAGTGATGAGATCTAACAAATCTTTGCTGGCCTTTATTAGACTATCAATGTTATCTCCTTCCCGGTCTTCTCTAAATAACGCCCTTTCTTCCGGGGATAGCTGCATTAGCTCTTCTTCAAATAAAACATCCAAAAACAGGTATTGCTCCTGGTGGTTTTCAAGATGTGCTCTAAATTCTTCTTTGCTATTCTCCTTTTGTTTATTAATATTACCGAGATATAAAAGAGGTTTTGCCGTCAGCAAAAATAATTCAGCTACCAGCCTCTCCTGTAGCTGGGATAAGTTTTGTCTTCTGATGGGTATATCATCAGCAAGCTTTTCCTCTATATTCTTTAAGGCCTCTTCCTCGGCAAAATACTTTTTGTCCCCTGTTTTCTGCATATTAATTGTTTTTTCCAATCTCTTCTCTATTGTCTGAAGATCAGCAGCAATCAACTCCCTTTCAATTATCTTTATATCTCGAAGAGGTGAAATGTCACCAGCTACATGGGCAATATTCTCATCTGCAAATAGGCGCACCACATGGGCTAGGGCATCTACTTCTCTGATATTAGCTAAAAATTGATTTCCCAAACCCTCTCCCTGACTTGCCCCCTCCACTAATCCAGCAATATCAACGAATTTGACGAAAGCCGCCCGGCATTTTTCTGGTTGATAAAATTGACATAGTTCAGTTAATCTATCATCCTTAATCTTTATAACTCCTACATTTGATTCCACTGTGGTAAAGGGATAGTTTTTTGCTTCTACCTCTTTTTCCGTTAGGGCTGTAAATAAGGTAGACTTCCCTACATTTGGCAGTCCAATCAGACCAATCTCCATTAATTATTCTCCCCTTCAGAGCAGAGCTCCGTCATATTTTTAGTAAATTTTTTCCGCGGCAAAGTCACCAGTCTACCGCAGCCCTGACATTTGAGCTTAACATCCATGCCTAATCTAATTATCTCCCATTTATTTTCTCCGCAGGGATGGGGCTTTTTCATCTTTATAAAATCACCTTTGGCTAACTTCTCTTCAGCTCTACCCACTTTAACAGACCTCCTTTATTCACCAAATAGTAAAAGCATCTTTAGTTAATGCTTATCAAAAACCAATAGAGAAGAAGAAAAATCATCACTCCGCTAATGATGATAGGAATTAAACAGCCTGGCTCCTGTAAAAGAGATTTCTTTTTGTCAACATCAAAACTTAAAGTTCCATGCTTTCTTGCTTTCTTTAAGTAACTGACTGAATCTTTATATTTACCCTCTTCCCGTAAAATTACAGCCATGTTATTATAGGCCGGGCCATATTCTGAATTTCTATCAATGGCCGCCTGGTAATATTCCTTGGCTTCGGCAAAATTACCTGCTAACTTCTCTAGGCTTCCATAATTGGTTAAGGCCGGGGGATATTGGCTATCTATATTTAAAGCTGTAGCCAGATTTTTTCTTGCTTCCTCAATTTCATCTCTATTTAGATATATTACTGCTAGCTTGTTATAAGCTGGAACAAATTCACTATCCATCTCTAAAATCTTTTCCAGCATCTTTTCTGCCTTATTAAATTTCCCCTGATCTAGTTTCAGGCTGGCCTCTTCATATTTATCAGCTATGAGTTGGGAAGCTGAATTTAAGTATTCCTTCTCTAACATATAAATCATCCTTGCTAATTCACTTTATAACTATAAAAAATATAATAAATTTATCATCTTAAATTATAACACAGAAATTAAATAAAAAAAAGCATCCCCAGACCTTTACCGGGGATGCTCAAATAATGATGCCCAGATATTAAAGCTAAAACAAGCTTTTAAAACAATTCATTACAGCTTTACCAGCGCAGATCAGGGTTTCTGGCTGCCTGAGCTTCATCCAGCTTTCTCACCACAGTATTATGGGGAGCATTTTCTACTACTTCTGGAGTTTCTTCTATTTCCCGGGCAATTTTTTTCATGGTCTCAATAAATCTATCAAGTGAAGCTAAGTTCTCGGTCTCTGTGGGCTCTACCATCAGAGCCTCTTTAACTATCAATGGGAAATAGATGGTAGGAGCATACTGTTCGTAATCCAGAAGTCGCTTGGCTATATTTACAGTTGAGATACCCTCTTTTTTCTGCCGGGAGCCAGATAAGACAAACTCATGCAGGCTATCGGAAGCAAAGGGTAACTCATAGGTATCCTTTAATTTTTCCTTCATATAATTAGCATTAAGAACCGCATTTTCTGTAATTTCCTTTAAACCTTCTGCTCCAGCCGTTCTAATATAGGAGTAGGCCCTTAACATTACTCCATAATTGCCATAAAAGGCATGGATTTTACCTAGAGAATCCGGTCTATCAAAGTCCCAGCAGTATTTCTCTTCTTCTTTCTTTAAAACCGGAGCCGGTAAGAAGGGAGCCAGTTTGCTCTTCACAGCCACTGGTCCTGAACCAGGTCCACCGCCACCATGGGGAGTGGAGAAGGTCTTATGGAGGTTATAATGGATTACGTCAAACTCCATATCACCTGGTCTGGCATAACCTAAAACAGCATTCATGTTAGCACCATCGTAATATAGTAATCCTCCAGCATCATGGATTATCTGCTGAATCTGACAGATATCTTTTTCAAAAATCCCCAGGGTATTGGGGTTGGTCAGCATAAGGGCTGCCACATCATCATCCACCGCTTCTTTTAATGATTCAATGTCGACCATGCCCCGCTCATTAGACTCAATCTCTACCACATCCAGACCAGCCATGGTGGCACTGGCAGGATTGGTGCCATGGGCAGAGTCAGGGACAATAACTTTGCTGCGCTCTTCGCCCTTTTTCTCAAAATACTTCCTGATTATCATTAAACCCACGTATTCACCATGAGCTCCTGAGGCAGGCTGTAAAGAAACCTCATCCATACCACTTATTTCTGCTAAATATTCCTTTAGTTCGTATAAAAGTTCAAGGCTCCCCTGCACCTGTTCCTCGGGCTGATAGGGATGAATATTCGCTAAGTTGGGCATTCTGGCTACATCTTCATTGATCTTAGGATTATATTTCATAGTGCAGGAACCCAGGGGATAGATGCCGGAATCGACTCCATAATTCATATTGGAAAGACTGGTATAGTGCCTGACCACATCTACCTCACTGGCTTCAGGCAGGTCAGGCTTCTCCTGGCGAATTGTCCCCTCTGGTAGAGCTTCCTCAGGATCCTTCTCTGGCACATCAACCTCTGGCAGAGAATAACCCTTTCTTCCTGGACTGCCATATTCTTTAATTAAAGGCTTAGCCATCTAAAACCACCTCCAGGTTGCTGACATAATCATCTAACTCCTGGCGAGTTTTCTTTTCTGTGACACAGACTAAAAGACCCTTGTTGTCAGTTAGCCGGGCCAGATTAACTCCAGCTAAAATATCCCTTTCACACATCTGAGTTTGAACCTCTTCCGCAGTTAGATTTTCCTTTTCTATCTGCAGCCAGATTTCATTGAAGTAATTATCGCCATTCATTACTTTAACACCTGCCAGGTTCTGCAGCTTTTCTGCTAAATAGGCTGTTTTCTGATAACATAGATTGGCTACTTCTCCTATACCTTCCTTGCCCATGGTGGCCATATAAATGGCAGCCATCAGGGCATTTAAGGCCTCATTGGTACAGATATTGGAAGTAGCTTTTTCTCTTCTAATATGCTGTTCCCTGGTCTGCATGGTCATAACATAGCCGGTATTGCCTTCAACATCCTCTGTCTTGCCGACCAGCCGTCCAGGCAACTGTCTCAATAGTCTTCTGTCATCTTTGATGGCCATATAGCCAAGGTTGGGGCCCCCATAATTGGTAGCATTACCTAGAGGTTGGCCTTCTCCAACCACTATATCAGCTCCAAATTCACCAGGAGGAGTTAAAAGACCTAGAGCAATGGGATTAGCCACTACAATTAAAAGAGCTTTGGCTGCCCTGTCAATCTCAGCAGCTATTTTTTTCATATCTTCAATTGAACCATAAAAGTTGGGATACTGTATTACTACAGCTGCTGTGTCATCATCAATCTCCTCTGCCAAAGAAGCATAATCAGTCACCGTACCTTCTTGCTCTATAGCTTTAAAATCGATTCCATGGGGCTCACCATAGGTTTTAGCAACCTCCCTGTAAGAGGGATGGAGAGTCTCTGGCAGTAAGACTTTTTCCTTCCGGGTATGTCTTCTGGCCATGATTACAGCTTCCCCTAAAGCTGAGGCCCCATCCAAAAGAGAGGCATTGGAGATACCCATACCTGTAAGTTCACAGATCATGCTCTGATATTCATACATGGCCTGCAGTGTTCCCTGGCTGAGCTCAGCCTGATAGGGAGTATAGGCAGTGTAAAATTCTGACCTCACTATCATATGATCTATAATCGCCGGAATGTAATGATCATAGGAGCCGGCACCTAAATAACTGGAAAAATTGCTTAAATCTAAGTTCTGTTCTGCTTTATCGGTAACTAAGTTTTTCAATTCTAATTCTGATAAACCCGCCGGGATATCAAAGGGGCGCTCAAACTTCACCTCTTCGGGAATAGCCTGGAAAAGGTCAGTCACTTCTTCCACACCTATTGCCTGGAGCATTTCCTCCTTTTCAGGTGGTGTGTTAGAAATATATCTCATTATGCTTCCTCCTTTAAAAACTCCCGATATTCCTCAGTATTCATAAGCTCCTCTAATTCCGCTTCATCACTTAACTTAACCTTCACAATCCAGCCCTCACCGTAGGGATCTTCATTGACCAATTCTGGACTATCAAGTAAATCTTCATTGATAGCGCATATTTCACCACTTACTGGAAGGTATAAATCAGAAACCGCTTTAACCGATTCAATAACACCAAAATTGTCATGCTGAGCAAATTCCTCTTCCAGTTCAGGCAGTTCCACAAAGACAATATCTCCTAATTCTTCCTGGGCAAAATTTGTAATACCAATAGTTCCTACCCCGTCTTCTACCTTTAACCACTCATGATCTTCAGTAAAACAAAGTCCTTCAGGTACTTCCATCTCAAATCCCTCCTAATTTTTTAGATAAATGGAATCTCCACCACTTCAGCGGCGATTATCCTGCTTCTCACTTTAATATTAATCTTTTGGCCTGGCTGCCAGTATCCTTCTTTAAGGTATCCCAGACCAATATTCTCCTCTAGACTGGGAGAGTAACTGCCTGAGGTGACAAAACCAATTTCCTCTTCGGCCTCATTCAAAATTGGATAATCATGACGAGCAATACCTCTGCCCTTAACAATAAAACCCACCAGCCTGCGCTTCAGGCCGGCTTCTTTGATTTCCTGCAAACTTTCTTTCCCGATAAAGTCTTCCTTGGCAAATTTTACTGTCCAGCCCAGTCCTGCTTCCAGGGGATTGGTGTCTTTACTTATTTCATTTCCATAGAGGCAGAGACATTTTTCCAGCCTTAAGGTGTCACGGGCCCCTAGTCCAGCAGGCTTTAAACCTTCTGCTTCCCCTGCTGTCAACAACTTCTGCCAGAGCTCTACACTTTTATCGGGCTTTAGGTATATTTCAAAACCATCTTCACCTGTATAGCCAGTTCTCGAAACTAAGGCCTCAATTGAAGCGATTTCCATCTCAGTACAGCTAAAGGCGCTCATCTTCTTTAAGTTATAGTCCGTTAACTGGGATAAAATCTTCTCAGCTCGTGGACCCTGCAGAGCCAGAAGAGCATAATTTTGAGAATGATCTTCGATGACTACCTGGCCTGAAAAGTCCTGCCCCTGCTCTGTTATCCAGTCAAAATCCTTTTTTGTATTAGCAGCATTGACCACTAAAAAATATTTATCTTTAGCCAATTTATAGATCAGAAGATCATCAACTATTCCTCCGTCAGGATAGCACATCGGTGAATAGACTGCTTTTCCTGAAGCCAGGTCAGATATTTTATTGGTCAAAAGATAATCCAAAAACTCTCCAGCGTCTTCTCCCTTTACCAGAAACTCTCCCATATGGCTGACATCAAAGAGTCCTGCTCTTTCTCTAACGGCCTGGTGTTCAGATATTATACCAGTATATTCCACTGGCATTTCCCAACCACCAAAATCAGTCATTTTTGCTCCTAGCTCTTTATGCTGAGCATTTAAAGGCGTTACTGCCATTTTCTCACCTCCTTTCCTGAGGATTTACCCTGATTAAGAGTAAAAGAGATTAAAATAGCCCCTCAACTATAAACAGAGGAGACCGGGCAAGCCAGCCTCCTCTGTTCAAAAGTCCAGAGTTCCGTCCCTTCAGAATTCTTAAGCCTGAGAGTTTCAGTTCTTTTGAACCTTGCCCCTTCGGCGCTCTTATAATATTTGATATTTAAGAGCTCTCTCCTGAATTTCAACCGGATTAGATATTATTTTTTAAGTTGCATTTTTAAAGTTACTATCAAATTTTGAATATTTTACTCCTCTATTATTAATATTCTCAGAAAAAGCCAAAAGTCCTTCTTAAATTGTAATTTTTTTGTTATTAAATCTAATGAGAAAATATTTTAGTTAATTCCTCCTGATAACCCCTTCGAATCAAAGCAATAATAAAATCTTCAGCCAATATTTTAGTATTGCCCCGGGGAACAATAGGAGTATCACCTCTTAAAATCGAAACTAATACTGCCTCCTGAGGCAATTCAATATCCTTTAACTTGCTGCCGATAACCTCAGCTTCATCGCTGACATTTATTCTTATCAGTTTTAGGTCATCATGTTTGGGGGAAAAGAGCAGATCTAAGTCAGCCTTTTTAACCTCCTGCTCCACTAAAGCCGATAAAATAGCCGGACTACTTACTGCCACATTAACCCCTAACCAGTCAAATAGCCTCTCATTACCAGGAGTATTTACAGTGGTTAAAGTTCTGGGCACATTAAATTTCCTCTCGGCTAGCTGACAGATAACCAGATTGTCCTGGTCGTCCTTAGTCACTGCCAGAAGAACATCGGCCTCTTCGATGCCTGCCTGTTCTAAAATTTCCCCGCGAGACCCGTCACCACAGACTACTTCTATATTGTGATTATCCTTAATCCGCTGACATTTAGCTTCATTTTGCTCTATTAAGACGATATCATGATTTTTTTCCATCATATTAGTTAGTAAGTATCTGCCAACTTTTCCGCCACCCACAATAATTATCTTCAATTATAGCCCTCCAGGTTTATTTTATCTAAAAATGTTCCACGTGAAACATTGAAAAGTCCAGGCAAAGTTTCCTGGCACTTTAAAACAAAAATTTTAAAAACAAATCTTACTTTAACTTAGCAAGTAAAGCCTTTAAATCCTGAGGCTTCTGGCAGCTAAAAACTACCTTTGTCTCTTCTTCTGTTTTATTGATAGTCACAGGAAGGCCGGTTATCTCCTCAATTTCTTGACAGTAAACCTGCCATTTATTAATCTCCTCCAGCTCAGCAATATCATCCTCTAGCTCCTCTAGATTGTCAGGATCTCTCTCTGGCTCACCTAATAATTTTTGCAGGCCAGCCAAAATATCATCTTCCTCGGCCTCAACCGCAAGTTCTTCAGTCGCTTCAGAGCTTAGGACATCCTTCTCTGCTTTAGCTTTATCATCCTGTTCCTGAGTGGAAACAGCAGAGCTAATCTCTCTCTCTTCCTCTTCAGAGTCCTGTTCCTCTGTCATAACCGGAGAGGATTTTTCTCTTTCTTCTTCCGTTTCTTTAAGGCCAGCAATATATCTTTCAGTTTCTCGTACTGACATTTCCCGGGAAATAACTTCTTCAGCTATTTCCAGCTGCTCTGACTTTTCCTCTAAACCTGCTAATGCCCTGGCCTGCCCGGCATAAAGCTGGCCGGCAGCAATCTTTTCCTGCAATTCTTCCGGAAGTTTTAATAATCTCAGACTATTGCTGATAGTCGAGCGGCTTTTACCAATTCTTTCCGCCAGTTCCTGTTGAGTTAATTTCATTTCTGCTAATAGATTTTTATAGGCCTTGGCTTCCTCCAGGGGGTTAAGATCATCACGGTGGATATTTTCAATGAGAGCTATTTCAATCATCTCTTCTCGCTTAAGATCCTTAACCAAAGCCGGAACGGTATCCTGTTCGGCTATTTGGGAAGCTCTCCAGCGCCTTTCCCCGGCTACAATATAATAGCCTGTTTCTTCTTTAGGAGCAATGATTAGAGGTTGTAGGACTCCCTTTTCCGCAATGGAAGCAGCTAATTCCTTTAAGCTCTCTTCATTGAAATCTTCTCGCGGTTGATAGGGGTTAGGCTCTATCTCTTCAAGGGCAATATTTTCAATCCCTTCGGCCTCAGTGACGGCTTCTCCCTCATCAGTTTTGATTTCTGGCTCGTTATCAAAAAAAGCATCTAATCCTTTTCCTAATCTCTTTTTCCTATTGCTCATTTTTCAACACCTCTCGAGCAAGATTTTTGTAGGCCTTCGCCCCGGAAGAACGAGGATCATACTCTGTGATGGGCTCTCCAAAACTCGGGGCTTCACTCAATCTAACATTTCTTGGAATGATGGTTTTAAAAATCCGCTGGGCAAAATATTTTTTTACTTCCTCGGCCACCTGCTCCGACAGGTTAGTCCGCCCATCATACATGGTTAACAAAACTCCAGCTAAGCTTAAATCCGGATTGACATTATCTTTAACTCTTTCAATGGTATCCAAAAGCTGTCCCAATCCCTCCAGGGCATAATACTCGCATTGGATTGGCACCAAAACCTCCTCAGCAGCACATAGGGCATTAAGGGTTAATATTCCCAGAGAGGGAGGACAGTCAATCAATATATAATCAAAGTTATCCTGTTGAGCTACAAGGGCCTGAGATAATTTTTTCTCCCGGGAAATTTCAGAGACTAATTCTATCTCAGCTCCTGCTAGATCAATATTAGCTGGTATTATTTTTAATCTAGCTACTCCACTGGGAATCAGCACCTCAGAAAAGGAGGCATTGCCCAGCAATAAATCATAAACACTGTATTGGAGCTCAGCTTTTTCAATTCCCAGGCCACTGGTGGCATTGCCCTGGGGATCAATATCTACAATTAAAATATTTTTATCATATTGAGCTAAGGCAGCCCCTAAATTTATTGCCGTGGTGCTCTTGCCAACTCCTCCTTTTTGATTTACTATGGCTATTTTATTAGTCATTCTTAGGTTCCTCCTTGTGGGGAGACTGCTTTTTGCTAAATCTAATTACGTATTCTATCTCTTCATCACTTTCATTTTTGTCCACTGCTAAATCAGCCCCAGACTTTTTTATCTTATCAAGGGTTTGCTCCAAAGAGTTTATGTATAATCTTACGTCATTACAGGCCGCCTTTAATTGGCCTGAGCCTTTTCTCTTCTTTTTTTCTGGAGCAGCAAGGATATCATTGACTAATTTATCAGTCTCTCTCACTGTCAGTTCTTTCTCGACTATAATGTCTATGGCTCTTTCTCTATCATCCTGTTTTTTTAATTTTAACAGAGCCCTGGCCTGACGTTCAGATAAATCGTTGGCTGCAATTTTTTCTCTAATCTTAAGGGGGAGCTGTAAAAGCCTGACTTTATTGGCTATAGTGGATTGAGACTTGCCGACAGCTTCTGCTAACTCCGATTGAGTCAGAGAAAACTTCTCTAATAGAACTTGATAAGCAGTTGCTTCTTCAAAAAAAGATAAGTCCTTGCGCTGTAAATTTTCAATTAAAGCAACCTCAGCCATTTCCTGGTCGGAAAATTCTCTGACTACCGCTGGCACCTTGTCTTTTTCTAAAATCTTAGCAGCCCTTAACCTCCTCTCGCCGGCAATTAATTGGTAGTTATTATCATCGATGGGGCGAATAGTTAGAGGTTGAATAACTCCATGTTTAGCTATAGAATCAGCCAATTCCTCTAACTCCTCCTGAGCAAAGCTAGACCTGGGCTGATAAGGATTAGGGGAAATTTTATCAATTGCTATTAATTTCAGAGAATTTTTCTGTTCCCTGTCTTTCTCTTCATCGTTAAAAAAAAATGGTATTTTCACCAAAAATACCTCCTAGACTTAAAGGTTAACACTTATTTATTTCGGCAGAAACTTACTAACTCCTGCCTGTTAGGGGACGTTTTTTGGGAATTCCCACTCTGCGGGGATATTTTTCTGGAGTAGATCCTCTCTTGACGAAGCTTAATAAATAACGTTCTCCCTTTAATTCAGGTATTTTTAGGGTGAACACCTGCTCTAATTCTGCCTCTAAAGTATCACAGGCAGCCCTGGCAGCCGGTAACTCCTCCTGGTAGGCAGGCCCTTTAAAAAAGAGAGCTCTTCCCTTAACCTGCAACAAAGGGAGGGCATACTCCAATAAAACATTTAATGGAGCTACTGCTCTGGCCAGGCTATAATCAAATTTTGCCCGCCAATCCTTATTTTGACCTAATACCTCTGCCCTCTCTCTTAAGGGAAAGGTAGAACTGAGCTTTAGGGTCTCAACTGCTTTATTAAGAAAAATTACTCTCTTTTTTCTAGAATCCAGGAGATAAAAGCGGCTCTCAGGCAAAAAAAGGCTCCATAATAAACCTGGCAGACCAGCTCCGGTGCCGATATCAATGGCAATTTTATCAGTTAAATCCTGTAATTGAGCAGTATAAATAAGGGGGGCCAAAGAATCCAGAATATGCCTGGTCACAATCTCTTTCTTTGTAGCCGGGCCTATCAAATTATGCTTTTGATTCTCGCCATCTAAAAGAAAAATATATTTTTGAATTTGCTCGACTATTTCCGGCTCTTTTAGTCGAGCCTTTAGTTTTTTTGCTGCTCTTTTTTGCTGTTCTGTCTGCTGAGAAAAATCTCTTAGCTCCTGCTGCCAGAGTTCAGCAAATTTATTCAGCCTGGCAGTGAGATAATGCTGGAAGGATTGATCCTTTTGTTCAGTCATCCTGGCCCTCCTTAGATCTTCTCTTTTTCTCTAGATAGATTAATAAGACCTGAATATCAGCTGGAGAGACTCCTGGTATTCGCGAAGCCTGTCCCACAGAATGAGGTTGAATTTTGCTTAACTTCTCCCTGGCTTCCTGGCGCAAATTATCCATATTTTGATAGTCTAAATATTTAGGCAGGGTTTTATTCTCCATATTTTTAAATTTTTTAACCTGCTGTAATTGCCGATCTATATAGCCTTTATATTTAGTAGCTATTTCCAATTGTCGAGCTACCTCACCAGAGCAATCCGGTAATTCGGCGCTAAAGGCGGCCAGGTCCTGGTAGGAAATTTCTGGCCTGCGCAATAGTTCTTCTAAAGTTGCCGGCTGGTTTAAACTTCCGCTATCATACTGCTGCAATTGCTGCCGCACTTCTTTGGTGGGAGTAACCCTATTATTCTGCAAAAACTTTTTGGCCTCTTCCAACTCCTGCCTCTTATTCTGAAAATGATTCCAGCGCTTATCCTTTACTAAGCCCACTTCCCGACCCTTCGGGGTGAGGCGAAGATCAGCATTATCCTGACGCAATAACAGCCGATATTCTGCCCTGGAGGTCATCATCCGATAGGGCTCCTTGGGCTCTTTGGTCACCAGTTCATCAATTAAAACCCCAATATAAGCTTCCGAACGCTTTAAAATTAAAGGCTCTTTATCTTTTAAAGTCAAGGCAGCATTTATGCCGGCAAGCAATCCCTGGCCAGCTGCTTCTTCATAACCGGAAGTGCCATTGATTTGGCCAGCTGTATAAAGGCCAGCTACCTGTTTTGTCTCTAAGGTAGAATCAAACTGGCCACTGGCAACACAATCATACTCAATTGCATAACCTGGCCTCATAATTTCAGCCTCTTCCATCCCGGTCAAAGTTCTCAATATTTTAATCTGGATATCAAGGGGCAGACTGGTAGAAAATCCAGAGAGGTAATATTCCCTGGTGTTTTTTCCCTCTGGTTCTAAAAAGAACTGATGGCGTTCTTTTTCTGGAAACCTTTTTACTTTATCTTCAATGGAAGGGCAATAACGAGGCCCCACTCCTTCAATTTCACCGCTGAAAAGAGGAGTGCGATCTTCATTTTCCTTTATTATCTGATGAGTTTTAGGATTGGAGTAGGTCAGCCAGCAACTATCCTGCTCTTCTTCCAGAGGCGAAGAAAGAAAGGAAAAAGAAAGCCCGCTCTCTCCCTGCTGTTCTTTTAAAGCTGAAAAATCAATGGAGTTACCATTAATACGTGGTGGAGTGCCGGTCTTAAAGCGCAAAAGTTCAAAACCCAATCTTTTTAGAGATTTAGAAAGCTCATTGGCCGGGTATTGTTGATTGGGTCCAGAATTATAAGTTGCCTCTCCAATTATGACCTGGGCCTTTAAAAATGTTCCGGTGGTCAAAATAACTTTTTGGCCTCTAAAAAATAAACCAGTTTTAGTTATTACTCCCTTTACCCGCCCCTCTTCCACTACAAGCTCTTCCACTACATCCTGTTTTAAATCCAGATTGGCCTGCTCTTCTAAAGTCTGCTTCATCTTTTCATGATATCTTTCTTTATCTGCCTGGGCTCTAAGCCCATGTACTGCAGGCCCCTTGCTGGTGTTGAGCATGCGAATCTGAGTCATGGTAGCATCAATATTTAAGGCCATCTCTCCTCCCAGGGCATCGATCTCCCTCACTATATGCGATTTACCAGGTCCTCCCAGGGAGGGGTTGCAGGGCATAAAGGCCACATGATCAAGATTGACAGTTAAGGTCAAGGTCTGACAGCCCATTCTGGCTGCTGCCAGAGATGCTTCACAACCTGCATGGCCTGCTCCTACCACAATAATATCATACTTTTTAGGATATTCATCTTTATAATTATATCTGCTCATAATTACACTCCTCGAAAATATTTCCCGGGAAATTTTTAATCAGCTATTTGCCAATACAAAATTCAGCAAAAATTTTATCTATTATATCCTCTGTCACTGTTTCTCCTGTTATTTCTCCTAAAGCTATCAAAGCTTCCCTCAGGTCAATAGCAAATAAATCAGTAGAAATTCCTGCCTGCCAGGCTGAAATAGCCCTCTCCAGACTTTCCTGGCTATTTTGTAAAGCCTTAAGATGTCGCATTCTGGTTATTAAATATTCATAATCAGCTGCTGTTTTGCCATCCATAATTAAAGAGTAGATTTTTTCCTTTAGCTGCTTTAAACCCCTTTCTTCTTTAACAGATATAAATACCAGCTGATCTTCAGAAAATTGTCTTTTTATATCTTCAGCAGCTAAATCTACAGACAAATCAGTTTTGTTTATCAATATTATCAGGGGTTTATCCTTAACAAGATTATAAATCTCTTTATCTTCCTCGGTAATGCCCTGGCTAACATCGAGCATAAATAAGACCAGATCAGCCGTCTTCAAAGAGTCCTGACTTTTTTTAACACCAATTTTCTCCACTTGATCATCTGTCTTTCTTATGCCTGCAGTATCAATAATCCGCAGGGGTAACCCCGAGATAGTGATTAATTCTGATATAACATCCCGGGTAGTTCCTGGAACCTGTGTTACTATAGCTCGCTCTTCATCTAAAAAATAATTTAATAGACTGGATTTACCTACATTGGGTTTGCCCACAATTACAGTATCTATTCCCTCTTGATAAAACCGGCCTGTTTTGCTGCTGGCAATAAGTTCCTCTAATTCTTCCTTGATTGACATTAATTTATGCTCTAACTCGCTGAAGGTAAAATCAGGGATCTCATCCTCAGGAAAGTCAATACTTGCTTCTACTGCCGTTGAAATATCCAATAACTGTTGGCGAATCTTATTAATGTGTTCTGATAATCTTCCCTGTAATTGTTGTAGAGCTATCTCTCTACTTTTGCTAGATTTGGAGTTGATAAGATCAATAATACCTTCGGCTTGAATTAAATCAATTCTGCCATTTAAAAAAGCCCTCCTGGTAAACTCTCCAGGTTCAGCCATCCTGGCCCCGGCAGCTAAAGCTGCCTGTAAAACGCCCTTTAGGGGCAACATCCCTCCATGACAATCAAATTCCACGGTATTTTCTCGAGTAAAGCTTTTAGGAGCTCGCATCACCAGGGCCAGTACTTCATCTATTTTTTTACCCTTTAGGTTTTGAATAAAACCATAATTGATAGTATGACTGACAACCTCAGTTAAATTAATCTCTTTAGGCGAGACAAAAATTTTGTCAGCTATCTCTAGCGCCTCTGCTCCACTTAATCTAACTTTACCAATCCCTGAAGTGCCTGGAGGGGTAGCTATAGCTGCTATTACGTCATTATCTGATTTTAATTGTTCTAAAGCCACTTTAAATCACCTCAAACTTTTGACTGATTGAACTGAAGACAGTTGGCAATTTGTTGGAACTAGTAAAAAACCCAGCAGGCCATCTCCTGCTGGGGGTATATCTTCCTGTATTTCTAAAATTATTGCTCAGTCTTTATTCCTGAGTAGTACTTTTTTTACTCTCTGCTGGAGAAGCAGCTTCATCATCTTGCAGCTCTGTTGTCTCAATCATGACCTTGCGGAAGGGTTCTTCCCCTTCACTGTAAGATTTAACTCTGCTATCTTCCTTGATCTCTAAATGTATTATTCTTCTTTCATGAGGAGGCATCGGATCCAGCATTACTTTCCGCCCGGTCTCTATAGCTCTTTTTTTCATCTTAGCAGCTAATCTTTTTAAAGTTTCTTCCCGTCGCTCTCGATAACCCTCAGCATCTATGATGATTCTGTAATAATCATCGGTTTCTCTATTGACTGCTAATGAGGTTAAATATTGTAAAGCATCCAAGGTCTCTCCTCGGTGACCAATTATCAAACCTAATTCTTCAGCCGAAGTTATATTATAAGCAAGTTGTTGTTCTTTTGTCTTGTCTTGATCAATGGCCACTTCAGCCTCTAAATTACTTACTTTTAATACTTCTTCTATAAAATTCTTCCCTATTTCTTTAGGTTTAATAACTTTGCTAACCTCAACTACTGCATTACTTCCCCCAATCATGCCAAAAAGGCCGCTACTGCCTTCCTCAATAATTTCAATTTCAGCTTCTTCTCGAGTTATATCTAAAGAGGACAACGCCTTTTCGATAGCTTCTTCAACTGTCTTACCTTCCTGCCTGCAACTCTCCATATTTTATGCCTCCTTAACAGCAGTTTCCGGTTCCTCGTCCTGTCTATGAATAAAGAAATGCTGGGTAACGATAATTATGGTAGAGGTAAGCCAGTAAATCATAATTCCCGCTGGTAGTGAAAAACCTATAAAGACAACCATTACTGGCATAATCCACATCATCATACTTCCTTTGCCTCCACCTGACATCCCTGAAGTAAACTTGGTCTGTAATACCATCACTACACCATTTAGCAAAACTAAAGCAATATCAGGTTCTGCTAAAGAACCCTCCGTAATTCTGCCTATCCAGAGGAAGACTTCATCGCCAAAGGCATCACTCATAGCTAAAATTGTTCTATATAAAGGGATTATTATAAACATTTGCAATATCATCGGCAGACAACCGGCTATGGGGTTAACATTGTGTTCCTGGTATAACTCCATCATAGCTTCCTGCTGCTTTTCTTTGTTATCCTCATATTGATTCTTTATTTTTTCCATTTCAGGTTGCAGTTCCTTCATGGCCTTCATCGATTTCGTCTGTTTTAAAGTCAGGGGTAATAACATCATTTTTATAATAACTGTGAAAATAACAATTGCCAATCCATAGCTACCAACTATACCATTTAGAAATTCGATTGAAACTTCTATTAAATTAATAAACCAGTCAAACATTAATTAATTCCTCCTATTCCAAAGGATCAAAACCTCCTGGATGCAGGGGATGGCAGCGAATAATTCTCCTAAAGCCATACCAAACACCTTTGATAGGTCCATATTTTTGTATTGCTTCTTTAGTATAAGTTGAACAGGTGGGATAATAACGACAGGATTTAGGTAGGTAAGGAGATATCACCCTTTGATAAAAAGTTATTAAAAGTAATAAAAATTTTTTTAACATTATTGCACCACCTAAAACAACTCAAAATCAGTTAAGTTTTTAAAGGAGCTTGTAAAGAAAGCTCTAAGATCAATCACTTTAATATCTGCAATATATAATTATATAATATTATAGGATACAAGTCCAATGCTAAACTAAAAAAAATCGGCTTCTCTAAACAATTCAGTCAATTTTTTTTTCATCCTGGCAAAATCTAAATCCCTCAAATAAGGGCGAGCAATTATAACAATATCGAAACCCTGCTTTAAGCAGGGATCTAACCATCTTCTAATAATCTCTTTTAATTGTCGCTTAATCTTATTTCTTACCACCGCCTTACCAACTTTTTTGCTAACAGAAAATCCATATCTATTGATTTGTCTGTTATTCTCAAGCCAATAAATAACTAAATAGGAGTTGACTTTTGTTGCTCCTTGAGAATATACTCTTTGAAACTGATTATTTTTTTTCAATGTCTCCACTTATCTAAGCCCTCCTACCTTACAAATAAACCATACAATATAAATTATATGTTATTTAAAAAAAGTAGTCAAGGAATTTGCAGTTATCCACAGGATAATTTCTGTTGATAAACTGTAAATAATCTGTTATTATATTATTAATTCCCTGTGGATAATTTTTATCAACGATTATCCGCAGGAAATTTTATGTGAATAAAAACTTATCCACAAAAAAGCCTAATTTGACAAAAAAACAGTTTTATCCACAGAATCAACAGCTATTTATCCACATAATGTTAATAAGTCTGTAGATAGGGTCCTGTTCTGTGGATAAGTCAGCAATAAATTAACACCCCTGTGGATAGTAATTTTATAATTAGAGCTATTTTATAACATAACACCAATTATTTAAACTTCCACTGCTGTTAAAAGGTTGTGTAAAACTCTTCATTTTATCCACAATTTGTGGAAAGCTCATTCCAGGAGGTATGTTAATGTTCAACACAAAAGAATTAGATAAGATCTGGGAAAAAACCTTAAATATAATTAAGGAACAATTAAGCAATCCCAGTTTTAAAACCTGGTTCTCTGATACTAAGCCGATAGAATTAACATCGCAGGGTATTTTAAAGTTAAAAGTACCCAATGATTTTATCAAAGACTGGATAGAATCTCGTTATATAGAGTTAATTTCTAAGATTATTTTAGACTTGACTGATACCGAGGTCGAATTAGAACTCTACACTCCAGAGGAACTAAAAAAGGAAGAGGAAGATAATAAGGAAAAAGAAGAAGATAAAAGCACAAACGATATTAAACCCGTTAATAACGATAAAGTTAAGGGGAGTTTAAATCCTAAATACACCTTTGAAACCTTTGTGGTGGGTAGCAGCAATCGTTTTGCCCATGCCGCCTCTCTAGCTGTAGCAGAAGCACCGGCTAAAGCTTATAACCCCCTATTTCTTTATGGTGACGTGGGGTTAGGAAAGACTCATCTAATGCAGGCTATTGCTCATTTTATTTTAGAACATAATCCTGATCATAAAGTGGTCTATGTCTCTTCAGAAACCTTTACCAATGAATTAATCAATGCCATTAAAGATGATAAAACCGTTAAATTCCGCAATAAGTATCGCAATATCGATATTTTATTAGTCGATGATATCCAATTTTTAGAAGGTAAAGAAAGAACCCAGGAAGAATTTTTTCATACCTTTAATGCTCTCCATGAAGCTAATCGACAGTTAATCATCTCCAGTGACAGACCTCCTAAAAAAATTCCCACTTTAGAAGAAAGGCTCCGTTCCCGTTTTGAATGGGGTCTAATTACTGATATTCAAAAACCTGATTTAGAAACAAGGATAGCAATTTTACGCAAAAAAGCAGATATAGAAAATTTAAAAATTCCAAATGAAGTTATCATAGATATAGCTAACAAGATTCAATCTAATATTAGAGAATTAGAAGGAGCTTTAATAAAGGTTATTGCCTATGCTGAGTTGGTAGACCGAGATATTGACTTAGAATTAGCTCAAGAAGCGCTAAAGGATTTAATCGATGCTGAGGAGACCTCTAGCAAAGAAGTTAATATCCAAAATATAAAAAAGATAGTTGCCGAACATTACAATCTTAATTTAACCAAAATAGATTCCAAAAAAAGAACCCAGAATATAGTCTTACCGAGACAGATAGCCATGTATTTATCACGAGAGATGACTGATTCTTCTTTACCTGTCATCGGAGAAGCCTTTGGAGGCAGAGACCACACCACCGTAATGCATGCTCATAATAAAATAACTGAGAAGATTGAAGAAAATCAAGAGTTCCGTAAAACCATTAGTAAATTACAAAAGGAAATTTCAGGATGATTTTTTATAATCTGCGGATAACCCTGTTAATATCTTTTTAACAAGTTGTGGATACTTTTGTGGATAATTCTGGGCTTCTTAAAAATTCTTTATATGTGGATATCTTTTAATAACTCCTCACATCTTTTCAACAGCTATTATCCCTTTGATATCAACTATCAAGTTACTTTTATACATTTCAACAGCTATTACTACTAATACTACTATATTAAGATATAATAGATAATTATGGAGGTGACAAAATGAAATTTATCATAGAGCAAAAAGTTTTCCACAAAGCTCTACAAAAAGTCAACCGGGCTGTCTCCACTAAAGGCACCCTGCCTATTTTGTCAGGAATCCTGCTTCAGGCAAGTTCAGATAATAGTCTAAAATTGACAGCCACCGATTTGGAGATCGGAATCAGCCACAATTTATCAGCTAATGTCATTAAAGAGGGTGAAATGGTATTACCAGCCAAGGAACTCAGTAACATAATCAGAGAACTACCAGCTGAACCCATTGAAGTGGAAATAAATGAAGAAAATTTTTCAGCAAAAATAGAAACCTCTAATTCTAACTTTTCTCTTAAATGTTTAGATCCTGAAGAATTCCCCTCTTTACCTGAAGTTGACGAGATGATATCTATGAATTTAGCTGCTGCTGAATTAAAAGAAATGATTGACTGCGTAAAATTTGCCTGTTCTAAAAAAGAGTCTCGACCTGGTTTAACAGGCTCCCTATTAACCATCAATCCCGACAAATTAATAATGGTTTCCACCAATACCTATCGCATGGCTTATAAAGAAAAGCCCAATCAAACTGCAATAACTGAGGAATATCGAGCAATTTTACCTGCTAAAACTCTGCAGGAATTAAGTAGATTGCTGCCAGAGGTTATAGAAAAAGATGGTAATTCTGAAGAAGAGGAAGAGACAGAAAGTAATGATTCCCAGCCGGAATTAGAAAAGGGTAAGGTTAAGATCAAAATGGATGCCAGTCACTGCTATTTTATTTTAAATGATATTTTACTTACTTCTCGTTTAATAGAAGGTAAATTTCCCAATTATAATCAGGTTATGCCGGCAGAATTCAATAGTGAAGTGATTGTTGACCGCAAAGGATTACAACAGGCCGTTAAAAGAGTTTCTTTAATGGCTGATGTAATAAAATTGGATTTTGTCTCTGATGCAGATGAATTAATATTACAATCAGCAGATTCAGAAATTGGTCATGCTAAAGAGAAATTGGCTATCTCCATGGAAGGTGAGAGTCAGAATATAAATGTTGACGCCTCCTATATACAGGATGTATTGAAGGTGTTAACAGAGGATGAAGTTAAATTGAAATTAATAGGTCCCTTAAATCCCATGGCTGTGGAAAAGATTGAGACTGAGGATTATACTTATTTGATTATGCCGATTAGACCTGGCAGCAATTAATTTAATTTTCTGGAGTGATATCAGTGACAATAAAAAAAATTCCTATAAAAACTGAATCTATTCAACTTGATCAATTTTTAAAATGGTCTAATCTGGTTTCTTCCGGTGGCCAGGCCAAAAATCTGATTCAAGAAGGAAAAGTATCGGTTAATGGAGAAGTAGAATATAATAGAGGTAGAAAAATTTATTCCGGTGATCTAATAACTATGGCCCAGGATGATTTAAAATACCAGGTTAATCAGGTTAGTGGGGATTAAATTTGTTAGTGGAGAGACTATATCTAAAAAATTTTCGTAATTTAGCAGCGGTTTTGCTGGATTTAAACCCTGATTTAAATATAATATTAGGGGCTAATGGTCAGGGAAAAACAAATATTTTAGAAGCTTTGTATTATCTCAGCACCGGTAAATCTCATCGCAGCAATAGAGACCGGGATTTAATAAATCAAAAAACTGAAGAGGATAAATTTGCTATTCAGGCCCGAATTAAAAAGAAAGATAAAATCAAGGAAAAGTTAGCTGTCTCTGTCTCTTCTCAAGAGAAAGTTTATAAAATAAATGATGAAAAGAAAGAAAAACTGGCTGATTTTCAGGGAAGGTTAAATGCAGTTATATTTTCCCCTGAAGATTTAAAATTGGTCAAGGGAAGTCCCAGTGAGCGGAGGGATTTTATTGATACCGAGGTATCCCAGGTTAGCCCCAATTATTTTCGCCAGCTGCAAAGCTATAAAAAAATTCTCCGGCAGCGCAATAATATCCTTAAAGATATCAGAGCTAAAAAGCGCAAAAAAGACGAATTACTAGCTGTATTTACCGATAAATTAGCGAAAGTTGGCAGCAGAATAATAGCTAAGAGGCTGGAGGTAATAGAAAAACTTAAAATTTTGGCTCGCTTACAGCAGCGCCGCTTAACTGCCAATCAAGAAAACTTACAACTAAAATATGATATCAGTTTTAGCGAAAAAAGGGCTGATAAAATAACAGAGAGCAGCTCTGATTTTTCAGAAGCAGAAATAAAAATGATTGAAGAAATTTTTCAGGAGGAGCTAATGAGCAACTTTCAGCAGGAAAGAGAGCGAGGTTATACTGTCTCCGGGCCCCATAGGGATGATTTAATTCTTAAATTAAATGATTTTTCAGTGCGAAAATATGGTTCTCAGGGGCAACAGCGTACAGTTGCTTTAGCTTTAAAAATTTCTGAATTGGAATTTATGAAATCGGAAAAGGGAGAATATCCCATATTGTTATTAGATGATGTATTCTCAGAATTAGATAGCAGGCGGCGAGAAGCAATAATTAAACTAATAGGCAATAGGATTCAAACCTTTATTACCACTACAGATAAAAGTTTGGTGGCTGATATTGCTCCCCAGGAAAGTTCTTACTTTAAAGTAGTATCAGGGCAGGTAAGTAAAGGATGGTGAAATAATGTTCTTACATATTGGGGATGGATATATGATACCTCAAGAAGAAATAGTCCTCATTGGAGATTTAGATAAAGTGACAGATTCGGAAATTTCGCGAGAATTTTTCAATATATCTTCTGAAGAAGGCTTTATCGTTGATAAATCTGGCAGTGATAATAAGATAAGGTCATTTATCTTAACGGGAGAAACTATTTATTATTCTATGATTAATTCTAAGACCTTAAAAGACCGTTTGAGAAGGGCTATTAATAAAAAAAATGTCCTTTAAAGTTGAATGAAGGAGAATGATGAGATTATGGATTTTGAAGATAGAAGTAAGTATGAAGCCAAGGATATCCAGGTTTTAGAAGGATTAGAGGCTGTTCGTAAAAGACCAGGAATGTATATAGGTTCAACAGCCAGTGATGGCCTGCATCATCTAGTCTATGAGGTAGTTGATAATAGTATTGATGAAGCCATGAGCGGTTATTGTGACCAGATAGAAATAAAACTTGAACCTGGCAATATAGTCAAAGTAAAGGATAATGGTCGCGGTATACCTATTGATAGCCATCCAAAGGTCAATCGTCCGGCAGTGGAAGTGGTTATGACGACTTTACATGCAGGAGGAAAATTTGGTGGTGAAGGATATAAGGTTTCCGGTGGTCTCCATGGAGTAGGTGTCTCGGTGGTCAATGCTCTAGCGGAGTGGCTGGAGGTAAAGATAGCCTGGAAAGATGGCAAGATGTATCGCCAGGTCTATAAAAGAGGGGTGCCCAGTACTGACTTAGAAGTTATTGGTAAGAAAACCGATGAATGTACAGGTACCATTATAAGATTTAAACCTGATGCCTTGATATTTGATAATTTAAATTTTAAATATAAAATACTTGCCCAGAGATTTAAAGAGTTGGCCTATCTAAATCGCGGTATTAAGATTAAATTTATAGATGAAAGAGGAGAGAAAATAATTGAAAATGAGTACTGCTTTGAAGGGGGAATAATATCCTTTGTTAAGGATCTTAATCGCAATAAAGATCCCCTATTTCCCGATCCCATCTATATTGAAGAGTTAGGAGAGAGTTATGAAGCGGAGATAGCCATTCAATATAATCAGGGCTTTAATGATAATATCTTTACCTTTGCTAATAATATTAATACCAGAGAAGGGGGCACTCACTTAAGTGGCTTTAAAAGTGCTCTAACAAGAACTGTAAATGATTATGCCCGCAGCAAAAATATTTTAAAAGATAGTGATGATAACCTTAAGGGAGAAGATATTAGAGAAGGGTTAATGGCGATTGTCAGCGTTAAACTAGAAGATCCCCAGTTTGAAGGGCAGACAAAGACCAAGCTAGGTAATAGTGAGATTAGGGGTTTTGTTGATTCAGCAGTCTCCAGTAACCTTAAAATATTTTTAGAGGAAAATCCTAAAGTAGCAAAACAGATTGTTGATAAGGCTTTAAAGGCTGCCCAGGCCAGAAAAGCAGCTGCCAAGGCCAGGGACTTAACCAGAAGGAAAAATGCTTTAACTTCCACTGCTCTGCCAGGTAAATTGGCGGACTGTTCTTCCCGGGAGAGAGAAGAATCAGAACTTTATATTGTGGAGGGTGATTCTGCTGGCGGTTCAGCCAAACAGGGTCGAGATAGAGGTTATCAGGCTATTCTGCCCCTGAGAGGTAAAATTCTCAATGTGGAGAAAGCCCGTTTAAATAAAATATTAAACAATAAAGAGATAAGAGCTTTAATAACCGCTATCGGCACTGGAGTGGGTGAAGAATTTGATATCGATAACTTAAGATATGGCAAGATTATTATTATGACTGATGCTGATGTCGATGGCGCCCATATTAGAACATTATTGCTGACATTTTTCTATCGTTATATGCGGCCTTTGATAGAAGAGGCTCGCATATATATTGCTCAACCTCCTTTATATAAAGTTAATATTGGTCGTAAAGAAGAATATGCCTATAATGACAGGGCTTTAAATGAAATATTGCAGGAAAATAATACTAAGCGAACAAGCATTCAACGTTACAAGGGACTGGGAGAAATGAATCCAGGCCAGCTCTGGGATACAACCATGAATCCAGAGAATAGAGTCTTATTAGAAGTGGAGATCGAAGATGCTATTTTAGCTGATGAAACTTTTACTACTCTAATGGGAGATAAAGTCTCCCCTAGAAGAGAATTTATTCAACAAAATGCTAAAGAAGTTGAAAACTTAGATGTTTAAGTAAGGTGGGTTGCAAATGGTAGAGGCAGAAAAAATTAAAAAAGTAGCTATAGATGATGAAATGAAAGATGCTTACCTTGATTATGCTATGAGCGTTATAGTAGGTCGTGCTCTTCCTGATGTAAGAGATGGTTTAAAACCAGTCCATAAAAGAATACTCTATGCTTTAAATGATCTTGGCATTACCTCTAGTTCTTCCCATAAAAAATCAGCTCGTATTGTCGGAGAAGTGCTGGGTAAATATCACCCCCATGGCGATACAGCTGTTTATGATACCTTAGTCCGTATGGCTCAGGATTTTAGTTACCGCTATCCCCTTGTGGATGGCCATGGTAATTTTGGTTCCATTGATGGTGACTCAGCTGCTGCCATGCGTTATACTGAGGCCAGGATGGCAAAAATAGCCGATGAAATGCTCCGGGATATCGATAAAGATACCGTCGATTTTCGGCCCAACTTTGATGATACTCTAGAGGAACCAGAAGTATTGCCAGCTAGAGTTCCCAATCTGCTGGTTAATGGCAGTTCAGGTATAGCAGTGGGAATGGCCACCAGCATCCCTCCTCATAACCTAGGAGAAGTTGTTGATGCTTTGATTAAAATGATTGAGGAGACAAATGTCGGTGTCGATGACCTTATTGAATGTATCTCGGGTCCCGATTTTCCCACCGGTGGCTTTATAATGAATCGAGATGAGGTTATAAAAGCTTATCATACCGGTAGAGGTAAGATCAGATTAAGAGCTAGAAGCAGGATTGAAGAGGATGAAGATAACAACAATAAAACCCCGACAATTATTGTAGAAGAACTGCCCTACAAAGTAAATAAAGCTAAGTTAATTGAAAAGATAGCTGATCTTGTCAAAGATGAAAAAATAGCTGGGATCAGAGATTTAAGAGATGAATCGGACCGGGAAGGGATGCGGATTGTAATTGAATGCAAAAGAGGGGTTAATCCCGATATTCTCCTCAATAAGCTTTATAAGAACACCCAGCTTTTAATAACTTATAGTGTAATCATGCTGGCCCTGGTGGATGGAGAGCCTAGAGTTCTTTCTTTAAAGGAGATATTACATCACTATCTTGAGCATCAAAAAAATGTTATCCGTCGTCGGACTGCTTATGATCTCCAAAAAGCGGAAGCTAGAGCTCACATTCTGGCTGGTTATAGAATTGCCTTAGATGCCATTGATGATGTGGTGGAGATTATTAAAAAATCACCTGATAGTGATACAGCCAGTAAAAAGCTAATTAGTAGCTACGGGCTTTCTGAAAAACAGGCCAATGCTATTTTAAGTATGCAGTTAAAGAGGCTAACTGCTTTAGAAAGAGATAAGATAGATGAAGAATATAGAGAACTACAGGATAAAATTGCTTACCTTCGCAGCATATTAGCAAGTAAAGAGAAATTGATGGAGGTTATTAAAGAGGAACTAATTGAGATTAAAGAAAAGTTTGCTGACGAAAGACGTACCACTATTTTAAATCAGGAAATTAGTTTAGAGATGGAAGATTTAATCGAAGAGGAAAATATTGTGGTGGCCTTTACCCGCCATGGCTATATAAAAAGAATGTCTTTAGATCTCTATCGCAGCCAGCATCGTGGTGGTAAAGGAATTATTGGCATGAGTACAAGAGAGAATGATTTTGTAGAAAATATTTTGGCCAGCACCACCCATCAGACCTTTCTCTTCTTCACTAATCAGGGGCAAGTATACCGCTTAAAGGGTTATCAAATTCCCGAAGCTGGCCGCCAGGCCAGAGGTACGGCAATTGTTAATCTTTTAAAGCTGGAAGAGGATGAGCGGATTACCACTGTAATACCTGTAGAGGATTTCGAAAATGGTGACAATCTCATTATGGTCACTAAAGAGGGTTTGATAAAAAAGACCAGCCTTAAAGAGTATAATACCAATTATACTGGTTTAAGGGGGATTAAACTACGGGAAGAGGATGAACTAGTGGCCGTTCGCTTATTTAAAAATAAGGAAGAAAAATCAGCAGGAGATAAGGGAGAAAAAGGTAATATTATAATAGTGACTAGAGAAGGTCAGGCCATTAGATTTAACTCCCGAGAAGTTAGAGCCACCTCGCGCAATTCTATGGGGGTAAAGGCCATTGATCTGGCTGAGAACGATGAGGTCATCGGCATGGGCCTAACTACGGCAGGAGAAGATCTCTTTGTTATTACAGAGAAGGGCTATGGTAAGAGAACTAGTTTATCTGAATACCGGACTCAATCCCGGGGAGGAAAGGGCCTTATCACCGCAAAAATTACCGAAAAAAATGGTTATTTAACCTCCATGAAAATAGTTAAATCAGATTCCCTACAGGAGCTCTTTGTTATTACTAGAGAGGGTATTATGATTAGATTAGAAGTTGATGAGATCTCCTGTTTTGGCAGGAATACCCAGGGAGTAAAAATCATCTCTTTAAATCAAGGAGATGAGGTTGTTTCATTAGCATCGGTGATTATGGAAGAAGAGGAAGAAAAAATCTAAATTAATCCTTGACAGATATTAAGATAGATGATAGTATATTTAATGTCGCTGCTAAACGGCCCCACCTCAGGCAGCGGCATGTTTTTGCTCTATTTTGAGGTGGAAGTTTAAATCAGAGAACTTTGAAAAGTGGATAGTATGAAGAGAGAAAAGCAGGCGGAATATAATTTAAGCGTTAGCGAGAGATTTTGAGATATTGAAGGAGAGTTTGATCCTGGCTCAGGACGAACGCTGG
>PWEJ01000139.1 GCA_003553485.1 Halanaerobiaceae bacterium
AATAAAGGGAGTGAATAAAATGTATGATGTTATTAATGAAGTAAAAACAAAGAATCACCGGGCAGAATTAGATCTAGATTATAACGCAGAATCTCCAAGGGAATGGGTAGATAATTCTGTGATGGTATGCAGTCACGGCAGTTATGATTTAGGGGATGTCCAGGGTAACAAAAAAGAATCAAATAACTGGCACGATATACTAGTAAATGCTTTAATAGAGGCTTACGATCTAGAAAAAAGCATAGAAGAATTAACAGAAGAAGAAATTGAGAAATTGACAGAAGATCGAACAGTTTATTTACCTTTATATTTATATGATCATTCAGGACTTACTATGAATACTACTGGCTTTCATAGTAGGTGGGATTCGGGCCAGGTTGGTTGGATCTTTATGGTTGAGGATGAAGTTGAAAAGAATTTTACAGGTAACTATTTTGAGAAAAGGAAACAGGCTAAAAAAGAGTTGAAATCACAGGTTAGAATCTATGATCAATATATTAGAGGGGAAATATATAATATCAGGTTATATAAAAGGATAGAGTGTGAATGTTGCGGGCAGTTCAGCGAAGAGTTCATTAACGGAGCTAGTGAGATCTATGATGTTACGATAGACAATTTAACTTCAATTTTTGGTGAAGAATATGAAGAAATATTAAGGGGTTTATTAGAATTTTAGATCTAAAAAAACTAAAGGGAGTGAATAAAATGAATAAAGACTTAAAAAATGTTGTTGATCTATTAACCAGGATTCAGTTAGACCTGAACAGAATCGAAGAAATAACAGAGAAAAATCCATCAATTGAAATTACATTAGAAGGAAATTGGGGCTTGCCGGAAAGTGTTGAGGATCTAGCTGCTAATACCAGGGCAACAATATTAAGACTGAAAAGAAAAGAAGTAAGAGAGGCTATGGAAAAGATTGTTGCTGGTTTTGATAAACTTCATTTACTCACAAATACCGATTCATTTTCGTTACAAGTAATCGAACACACTTATCCGACAGAATTAAGAGAGTTTTGTATTATTGAGTTTGTAGAGATCTTTAATGATTGGCTGGCAGAAATCAATCAATTTAAAGGAGTGAGATAAGATGAAAAATATTAATGATCTATTTGTTTGGGAACACGAAGATCTAAAGGAAAAAGTAAAAGACACTTTTAATTTTAGTTATATCTCCAGGGAAGTTAAAGGGGTTTTGGAATCAGGTAATGATCTCTATAAAGTGGATGATAATTTTTACCATACCGTAGATATTATAGTGCCGGACCGGGCAGGAACCTATATGCAGAAGGAATTGCTGCAGAAATTTAATATTGAAGTGGATGAAGAAGAATACAAAGAAAATTATTATGATTATATTTATTTTGTAGAGAGGCAATTATTTAAAGCGACTGATGAAGTTTTAGAAGAGAGACTAAAAGAATTAGGACTACCAGAAGGAATTAATGTTTATTTGGACTATTGGCAAGGTGATATAAGTATATTTGCTATAGTAGAAAATGATTATATACCTGAAGAAGTGAAAGAACAGTATATTAGAGGAATAGATGAATCAATAATGGTTAATTTAGGGGAAGGATATATTAGTGAGTGGGAAAGTGAGGAAGATGATTGTAGCAAGTATGTATGGAGTTTTTGGGATCTAGACGAAAATAAATATGTCGGTGCTTATATTGATAACTTCACAGACCAGGAAATTTTAGAAATCTTAAAGGATAACTGGAAGGATCTAATAGAAGAACAATCAGGATATACCTGGGATAAAGCATTAGACAAGATGGATCTTCTTAATTTTCTTCAAATAGAACCGACAATGGTATTAGAGTGGGGTGAAAAGGTAGAGGCTGAAAACCAGATAGAGTTATTCGTTGAATTAGATATGATGTAAAATATAACCGGCCAGGTCCAGGCCTGGCCGGATCTTTTAACAAGGAGTGGTGTATATGATAAAGTGGATCTCAAATAACGATGGAACCTATTCAGAAGTATGCAGCAAGTGTGGATCAAAGATCATCAGGAAAAAAACTACCGATGGATCAGAAACTGCCTGGGGTGGATTCAGGACAGGCCGGGAAATCTCAATTATATCCTGCAGCAATAAAGAGTGTGAAAACTATGATTGATATTTTCTTAACTGTTTTATGGATATGGCTTATAATATCAGGAATTGGTATAATCATAAAAAAAATAGGGGGATTCTAAAATGAAAAATGAAAAGATTATAAAAAAGATTGAAGAGAATTTGAAATTAGGTTATGAAAGCAAAAAGATCGTTAGAGATCATATCTTTATTGAAGATGAAGAAAAGATCAAGACTGCTGCTGCTAACCTGATTGATGTTATTAAGAACCTGAAAAGGTTAGACTATAAACTGCATTGGTCCTTTATAATAGGCAGAGACCTAATAAGTGATCACATCAATAATGAAATGGATGATTTTCTAACAATTCTTCGTGATTTTAAAGATCCAGAATATTATCAGGTTGCAACAGATCAGATGGTGTCGCTTTATGAAAACTGAAATAAGCAGAGGATGTTATAAGTGTTACCTGGCAAAAGAGATATTAGGCAATTATGTATGTGATTCCACACCTGAAGAGGGCTGCCCTGAAAGTGAAAGACTAAAACTTATAGCCCAGAAGGAGGCTTATGAAGAAAATGAAAAAAGATAAACAAGCAATTTATAATTCGTTAGCAGCTTTAAGGAATCATTTAGAGGAAATCATAAAAACAGGCAAAGCAAACAATGTAACTAAAAG
>PWEJ01000164.1 GCA_003553485.1 Halanaerobiaceae bacterium
AATCCTATATTAATTTTCAATAACTTAGTTATCCTAGTTATATCCTTAATCTTATAAAAGTAAAATCCGGTTTTAACCTATTTTCTTTTTTTATTCTTCCACGATTTATAAAATTAATCCTGCCGCTAAATTCTAGATCTAGATATCAAAAAATTGTTTTTCTTTCCTTGATCGGTGTAAAATGTAAAAATATCTTTAAGATCGGTAAAATATCTTTAAGAAGTCTAAAACTTATTAGATATCCTTAAAACAACCCCTTCCTCTCAAACGGCTATAAACGCTGATAGAGAGCATAACTCCCTTAGAGGACATATACCCTTCCTTACCCCCCTATCTATCGGGGGTTTTAACAGCTCTTACACAACTAGGACCTTAGAAGACTTTTCACTCTATACCTCTTAATTTGCCTTAGAATTGAAAATTTTACAACTTGATCGGTCCGATATCGCGATTTTAAAAACATCTAATCTCCAAGTTCCTTAACAATAGTGGTCCTTGAAGGCTTTGATAGGTATGGCTCTATACTTTCCCAGTTCTCCCAACCTCCCACACTCATAACCACTCTTGGATTTTTACCCAACTCTTCTAAGTTGTAGTGTGCAAAAAACCGGCGTAGATCGTGGCTTGAAGTATGTTGAAAGTCCGGATCTTTACAGCTTTCATAGGCTAATTTACTGACCTTATAAACTCTTTCTCTTATACCGTCAGGTGTATAATGATCTCCAAATTTGTTAGGTATTAATGGATCTTCAGCTTTCCCTTTATTTTGATTGATCAACATCCTTAGATCAGTGTAAACCCTTTCAGGAAGATAAGCTTCTCTTCCCTTTTTTAACCCCTGATCCTTTCTTTGTTTGGTCCTCTTTCCTTCGATCTGTAAGAAGTGTTCCAGCTTTCCTTTTACATTATACTCCCTCAAGTCCTTTACTTTGGCTTTGGCTATCTCATTGGCTCTTAACCCTGACCAACTCCCTAGCTTGATAATACACCGGTCCTTTAACCTATTACAGCTATTCTCAAGGTCCTTGATCTGTTCCTTATCCAACCAAACCTTTTTTTCTTTCCTTACCATTTTACCAGTTTACAATATGATAAGTAGGTATAATTAACACTTACGGAAACATATGTACAAACAGTAAGAAAAGTGGTGAATATCTCCTAGATCTAAGAGGTCTAGTATATAAAGGAAGAGATAACAACTTACTATTTAATCATTAAATTGTAAGTTAATAATTTAGTCGAATTTAGGGATATCTGCATTATTGAAGAGGAAAGGAAAAATAACCACTCCAGTAATAGATATAACACACTATATAATATTGAATATAAGCTCTTACCCCTATACTAAACACCTATATTCATTAAAGTATAGACATCCATATAATAATCTGGATAGGACCATAGGGAGATAAATAAAAATACCTGTAAAAGTGATCTAACAAAAAGAAAAGTAAACAAAAAAAAAGGTACAGTATACTGTACCTTTTTTTTTATAAAAAGAAAATAAACCGGTGTCTACGATCACCGGTTTAATAATCCCTGTTGCAGATCCTACAACTATCATTTTTGCTAGGATTGTAGTATTTTTTATTACAGCTCGGACACAATTTTAACCCCTCTTCCTTCTTGGTACAGTCCCAGCATTTATCATATTTAGCTGGGTGTAGTTCCTCTTCACAGCTCGAACATAGGTATAGGTTGTAGTTATTGATTATTGTATTACACTTTTCACAAACCGTAATAAACTCTTCAGGGGATCTATATCTATCCTTGAAGGCTTCCAGTTCCTTTTCAAAGACTTTAACGATATCCCCCCAGTTCCTAAGTATGTATTTATCGAATTTTTGTAAATCTTTAGGTTGTACTGGATCACCATATTGATCTAGGCATATTTTGTATAAAACCCCCTTAAAAGTTTCAAAATGTCTATTTCGTTCCTTTTTGACTTTAGGAAGGGTTATAATCAAGTTCTCTTCCGATCCACACCTAAAACAATAATCAGCCTTTCCCCCTTCCTTCAAACCCTTCAAGTTATCGTCTAGGACCTCTTCAACCACTTCCTTAGGGTTTGGTATATCGTCAATATGTTCTACTTCGAAGAGGTTTTTAAGATAATTATCCCTTTTAATTGTGTTATCCAGTGGCATTTATATCACCCCTGATTGATCAGCTTCTAGGTCCTTCAACCTCTTCCCAATCCTTTCTATTTTGTCCAATTCTTTAACCGTTAAACTGATATCTGGAAGGTCCGATAGGTTAGGGAATTGGATATTATAACATACAATTTTTTTCAGTTTTGGGTTAATCACTGGCTCAATTTTCATTTAATTTATACCCCCTTTCCTTTAAATCTATCAAAAAACCTTCCATTTTCAGATCTACAATTTTGTAAATTATCTGATCTTCCTCATAACGAGGGGTAAACCTTTCAACGATATCATCACATTTTTTTGGTCCGGCTTTTAAGAAATCCCTTAAATTAGCTTTAAAGCTCTGGTCCTCTTCTATTATTGTGAGGTTGCTTTGGTTGTTATCTTTCTGGTCCTCTGGCTCTTCCTCTACTATGTTCTTAGGTCTGTTGTACTGATCGTAAGGCTCTTTAAGTCTGATATTGGACCACACATATCTTTGCCTATTACTATCTCCAGTATCTATTTTAGGTTGTTTAGTGGATACATAGGGGATATAGCTGGGTAAGTTCCTTCCGACCGTATTTTCTTCAACCACTGGTAAGCCTTCAA
>PWEJ01000158.1 GCA_003553485.1 Halanaerobiaceae bacterium
AATGTGAATCAAGCGCTCTCCCCCTGAGCTACGTCCCCGTATGGTCTTTTGTTCATCCCTTATTCCCTAATGCTACTAAGGGCATTATAGCATACCTTTTTTAGGGCTGAAAACTATAAGATATTAAGCAGCTCGCCTCAAGCATTTGTAGGAAAACGAAACCTCACCTTATATCCATTACCTGGGCAACCTGTACCGGATCTTCAATTCAGACTCTTTTCCCTCTTCCGCTTCCCTTAGTATTATGTCCCCTTCTCGCATTGTTTTTTTCATTACATAACAACACTGGGGAAGCCGGTGTCTTCTTTCATAAGCTCCCCATACCAGCCGGTGCAATGCACCGGCAGTAATATCAATGTGAGGCCTGCCCTGCCTGGATGCCAGCGTAAGGACCTTGTCTAATTGTTCCTGAAAATCTTTCGACGTAGGGATCATCTTCTGCCTCCATTGTTGCTTTAACGAAAAGCCTTCTCCAGGGGGCGGTTTATACTAAAATCACTACTGTTCAATAGTAATATTTTCAGATCCTTAATCAGGTAATTTGCGTTGCTTTATCATCTTCTACTTCAACCACCGGAAACATCTCAAACCGGCACAGGTTGCTCCAGTGCAGTGACCACTTAAAGCATTCCCTGGCTGAATCAGCTTCTATCAACCAGATACTCCTCCCACCCGATGCATCCAGCCATTCGTTTAAAATTGTTATCCCTTTGGGGACAAGCCTGCCATTCTCCAACCTTTTGTTTACAACCTCATCCTGCTGCTGGGGATCCCAGGTTCCGATGAGAATAAAGCGCATTTTTATCCTCCTTTCCGGTTTATAACCCGGACAATCGTTCTGGTAGCGGCAGCAACTATCTCATTTATGGAGTACCAGAGGTTACTTAAAATAATTGGAGCATGATCTATTTACATAAATTATAGCAATTTTCTATATTTTAGTCAACGACAGGGGCTACTTCTGACAGAGTTTTCTTATATGACAGGGTTACTGATGTTGTGATTACTGATGAACTTTAAAAAGTATGGCGCGATACCCTTTAATACCCGGGCTGTATTGATAAAAAAACAGGGCAAAACAAAAAGGGCGGTTACCCAATACAAATGGAACCACCCTTTTATTTATGTCACTTATACTGCCTTACTTAACTAAACCTTAGAACAACTCACACCAGTCGGGAACTGCTTCTGCACCGGGTTCAAGGTTATCCATAGAAATGGTTCTTACCAGCACTGAGCGGACTATATATTAATAAACCACATCCTGCACTATATCCTTTCCCCGTTGAGAAAGACCATAGCTGTCCAGCTCTTTTCCTACCAGCTCAGGGTCACCGTAGCCACCGGCAATACCATTCAGCCTGGCAGCAACGGTTGAATCGGTCAGGCCTTCGATACCGGGGTAATAGGCCTTTATTTCGATCGCCAGCTCTTCTACGTTCTGAAAGTAGTATTTCTGGTGGTAATCTTCAGCCAGGTAGAATTTATCCAGGGGTTGAATCTCAGTGTGGATTTTTGTCCCCAGCTGCTGCTCCATAATTTCTTTACTCTGCCTTGCCGCTGATTCCTGGCCTTCATCGTGAAAAAGTATTATGGCCATGTACTGCCTGGACCAGCTCCTGGAAGCAGGGTTGTGGTTAGCCCAGAATATTTCCAGGATATCTTCATAGGTGAGTTTGTCAGGATCGTAATCAATTTGAAAAACTTCTGTGTGATCGCCAAGGCGATGGTAGGTGGGGTTATCGAGGGTGCCGCCTGCATAACCTACACGGGTCCTGTATACGCCTTCTAACTGCCCGAACCGGGCATCGGGACCCCAAAATCAGCCCAGGCCTAAAGTTGCCGTCTCCAGATTAGGGGGAACCTGGAGATCCAGCGGCGGTTTTGATTCATTTAAAAAAGCCTTTTCCTGTTCCATATCATTGGTTTCCTTTCTATCATCATGATCCAGAAGCTCGCTTTCTTCAGTGTCATCATGAGCCTCCTGGGAATTTCCCATACATCCGGCCATAATTACAAGGGCTAAACACAATAAGCAAATAGTTAGTATTTTATTCACCCTGGAGCTCCTCCAGTTCATTTTGCGCTGCATCATAGTAACCGTCTTCTTCATCAACCTGAAGATAGTACTCAAACGCCTTGTTATAATCTCCAAGCAGGTAGTGGGCGCGGCCAAGGGCAAAAGCCAGGGGTTTAATATTACCGTAGTTTTCTTTCACTTTCGTTTCAAGTTCAAGAATTTCATTAAGGTAGCGCTCGGCCTGGTTATGTTCTCCCTCCTGGATCAAGAATTCAGCCAGCTGTAACCTGGAAATGGCCGGCTCCCGGTAGCTGCTTTCTACGAACGGACGCAGCTCCATCAAGTAATCCAGGTATTTTAGCCCTTCTTCAACATCAACATACTGCATGAGCAGGTTGCCGTACCGGGATACATAGCGGGGATTGAATGGCTCAAGTTCATAAGCTCTTTCGGCCAGTTCCAGCATATCATCTATTTCCGCTGGCGACTGGGTCCTGCGGGCCCGGTCTTCTAGCAGCACATTCAGGTTATGGTAATTGTCTGTCCGGTAAGGATCAGTGCGCATAGCACTTTGCATCTCAGTCATGGCCTGCTTGTAATTTCCTCTTTCCATGTGCTCCTGGGAGCGCCATGTAGCATAGAGCCCGTGAATAAGGGAAAGGGTATAGGCGAGCAGGACTACTCCGCCGATTATCCCGGCCAGGCCGATATAAAAT
>PWEJ01000091.1 GCA_003553485.1 Halanaerobiaceae bacterium
TCTGATAGTCTTCTCCCTCAAGGCCCTCTTCTTCAAACATAGGTATTAAATTTCGAATACTCTGCCGGGCATTAGTAGAGGCTGACAGAACTTCAACATCGGCCATTCTTTCTTCAAAAAAACCTGCAATTTCCACAGCTTTGATTTCCTGCACCGCTTCTAACTGATTAAAGGCTGCTTCTTCTAAACCGTCAGTAGCACTGTTCAAAGTTAAAAAAGCCACTACTGCCAGCGGGATAAGACTAATTAATAAAAATATAGCAATTAATTTAGAAGAAAAGCTTAAACCCTCAGTCTCTACCTTATCACTCTTAAATAACATTTTTATCCCCCCATATTATTGCTGCCGGTTATTTTTGAGTCTTCAACAATTATTATTAAGGTATGCATAATATTCATAAAAATTTCTATATTAAATAAAAAAACCTCTTCTAAAAAGAGGTTTTATAAAAAATAAACAGCATTCAGAAGGTGTAAAATCTATTTTATTATTAAATTATTAATATAATAATTCTATCACAACCTTCAACCTCTTGCAAGCAAGTTCTGCCTTAGCTTTAATACCTCAACCAGCGAATAATTTCCTGCCAGCTGGCTGATTTTCCATACATCAACATGCCGACCCTAAATATTTTTGCAGCTGCCAGAACAAAGAAAGCAGCAGTTACCACTAATATAGCTAAGGCTATAATAATTTCACCTGTAGCTATCTCACCAATTGCTATTCTTACAATGGAAATAATCGGCGATGTTAAAGGAAAATAGGTGCCTATTCTGGCCAGCATTCCCCCGGGATTATTAAAGACTGGACCGATTATTAAAATTGGCAAAACCGGGAGGACAAAGACCATGCTTTGAATATTTGTGGCGCTCTCTAAATCTTCCATTGTTGCTCCTATACCGACATATAAAGCTGCAAAGACTAAATATCCCAGCAGAGCAAATACAGCTATTATGGGCAGAGCTGGATTTAAAAAGGCTTCTAATAGAGGTAAATCAAAAAAGTAATCCGCTAAGGGGATGCCCACTCCAAACCAGACCCCAATCTGGATCATGCCCAAAATAAAATGACCTATAATTTTACCGGCCATCAATTCTTCGGCAGAAATAGAGGAGAGAATAATCTCCGACATCTTTTCTTTTTTTTCTATGAGAGCACTCTGCAATAACATACTGCCTGATGTTATCAATAAAAAGAATAGGCCACCGCCAAATATTAAAGCGGTAATTATTCGTTGGCCAATATCTGTTTCTTCTTCCTGCAGATTGATAACTTCCAGGCCCACTGGCCGACTAACTTCAGCCACGACCTCTGCTGATAAATCAAATTCAGTAAGACGATGATTTTGCCAGGCTTCTGTTAATAATTCCTGCAAACCGGCATAATTAGCCGTAGAAAGAGAAAAAACCTTTAATTCCAGCTGGCCAGTCTCCCAAAACTCTTCATCGATAATAAAATAGCCATCTGCCCCTGTATTCTCTGCTCGAGAAGCTATATCCTCATCGCCATTGTCGTAATTATTCAAAGTAATATTTTCTAATTTTTCTTCAGCCAGGTTCAGTTCTATTTGAGATTGGTTCTGATAATAAAAAGTTCTCTCCGCCGGAGAATCAAACCTCTCTAGCAGTGTTGGCAGCCCACCAAATAGCAAAATTAAAACCGGGGTTAAAAATACTCCTATTATAAATTGCTTATTCCTTAAGTTTCTCATGACTTCCCAATTGGTAATCTTAAATATTTTCTTTAGCATTGAGCAAACCCCCTCGAGCTACCTTGGTGAAAATGTTATGGAGAGAAATCCTTTTTATCTCTAATTCGATCAAGGCTATATCATCTGGTAAAGCTGCTATAAAATCATTGGGCCCTACTTTATCATTTAATATTATATTATACTTCTGCCGATAACTGTTATAGTTTAATATTAGTTCATTATCAGTAAGCCAGTTATCCAGAACTCCGTTGTCATTAATCTGCAGGTTCACCCTGTAATTTCCATATTGATTTTTAATGTTTTCTAAAGTGTCATAAAGGACTTTTTGACCTTTATCTAATAAAAATATTCTATCACAGACTTCCTCTACCAGGTTCATTTGATGGCTGGAAAGCATGATAGCTACATTCTGTTGAGCTAAATTTTTAATTTCTTCTTTCATTAGGTCCTGGCTTAAGGGATCTAACCCAGAAAAAGGCTCATCCAATATCAGTAGTTCAGGGTCATGGAGGACACAGGCAGCAAACTGGACTTTTTGTGCCATCCCTTTGGATAATTCCTTGACTTTATCCTCTAAGTTATCAGTTAAATCAAATTTGGCTAACCATTTTTCTCCTGCTACCAGAGCCTCATTTTTGTCCATTCCCTTTAAACTGCCAAGAAACATTAAAATATCTTTTACTTTGGCTTCTTTGTATAGCCCACGCTCTTCAGGAAGATAGCCTACTCTACTCTGCCAATTGGCAGCAGGTAGGCTGAAATTAACCTCCCCTTCATCTGGAGCATAAATATCCATGATCATTCTAATAAGACTGGTCTTACCTGCCCCATTAGGGCCCAAAATCCCCATAACCTCTCCCGGATGTACTTCAAAGGAGATATTATTAACAGCCACCAGATCATCGTAACTTTTTAAGACATTATCCACCTTTAAAACTGCTCCCATTAAACTCTTCCCCCTTTGGGCAAATTTGCAA
>PWEJ01000128.1 GCA_003553485.1 Halanaerobiaceae bacterium
GGTGAATCGACACGTACTGGGGCCAACGCGGACACATCCCCGACACCTGCCAGCCAGCGCGCGCGACTGTTCGGACTCCGGGACTGCTGGAATTTGACCGCTCCTGACTGCTGATCGCTGCCTTCGAACTCCCACAATTATTATCGAAAGTGATTATCGGCGATCCGACCGCCGGTCGCGACCGACGCACCGATTCTCCGAGTAGTTCACCTTGTCGTGAGTATCAGCGCCGAGACAAACAAACGGCAACTCCTCAACTGAAATCGTTCCTGAATCGAAATCGGACTTCGAGGACAATATTACCGAGAAAACACCGGTAGTAACTATCATTAAAGACAGTAGCAAATCTGAAATCCCGTGACACGGGGATTTTTAATGTCGGCCACGTACGGAGCGGATATGACATTACATAACAGGGACGTTCGTCAGGACGTCCGTGAACTGGGTGCACTGCTCGGGGAAGTTCTCGAAGACCAGACGTCGCGGCGCTCGTTCGAGACCGTCGAATCGTGCCGGCGCGCGGCGATCGATTACCGCGCCGACGAACTGGAGAGTCGGGACCCACTCATTACGGAACTCGAGGGACTGTCACCACACGAGCAGCGAATCGTCGCGCGAGCGTTTACCACCTACTTCGAGCTAATCAACCTGGCCGAAGAACGGGAGCGGGTCCGATCGTTGCGAACCGAATCTCAGGAGGAGACGCTCTCGGACAGTCTGGAGACGGTCGCCGAAGAACTCGGCGACGCCGACATCCAGACGACCAAACAGGTACTCGACGACGTTCTGATCGAGCCGACGTTCACCGCCCATCCGACGGAGGCCCGCCGCAAGACCGTCAAGTCGAAACTCCGGGCGGTGTCGACGGAACTCGAGACCTTAGACGAACGGCTCCTTACCGACAAGGAGGCAGGCCAGATCTGGCGCGATATCGACGCCGAAGTCACGAGTCTCTGGCAGACACCACAGGTTCGCCGCCGCCAGCCGGAGCCAGAAGACGAAGCCCGGAACGTGCAGTGGTATCTCGAAAACACGCTGTTTGACACCGTCGGTGAGGTCTACGACGAACTCGCCGATGCGATCGACGAGGAAGTCGAGACCGATCTCGAAATCCCGAAACTGTTCGAGTTCCGCTCGTGGGCCGGCAGCGACCGCGATGGCAACCCCTACGTGACGCCGGAGGTGACGGCGAACACGCTCGAAAAACAGCGCGAAGTCGTCCTCGAAAAGTACCGTACACAGCTCAAACGGCTCTCTGGCGTCTTGAGCCAGGACGGGAGCCGAATCGACGCTGGCTCGGAATTCCAGGCATCACTTGAAGAGGACCTCGATCGGCTGCCTGGAAGCGCCAAGACCGCCCAGGAGCGCTATCCCGGCGAACCCTACCGACAGAAGCTCAAGCTGATGCGCGAGCGTCTCGCCCGTGTCGGCGACGTTCGACCCGGCGGCTACGAGGACGTTGATGAACTGCTCGACGATCTCAAATTCATGGCGGAGAGTCTCCGGAACAACGGCGCCGAGACAGTCGTCGACGCACACGTCGATCCGATCCGACGACAGATCGCGACCTTTGGCTTTTCGCTCGCCAGTCTCGATCTTCGTGAACACCAGGAAAAACACACGCAGGCGATCGACGAAGCCCTCGAACGGGAGGGAATCGATTACCGATCGCTCTCCGAAGACGAACGCGTCGAGTTCCTGACCGATGCCGTCTTACAAGACGAGCCGGTCATCGATCTGACGGACACTGCAGACCTCTCCGACGAATCGACGCGCGTGTTGACCCTGTTCGAGCGCCTCGCAGACTGGCAAGCAGAGTACGGCGTCGAGGCGATCGACACCTACGCAATCTCGATGAACGACGAGCCAAGTCACGTCCTCGAAGTGTTGTTCCTCGCCGATCAGGCGGACGTCGTCTCGCTGCCCGAACACTGTGGTATCGATATCGTTCCGCTGCTCGAAACCGAGTACGCACTCTCGGGAGCACGCCGGATCATGGGCACGCTTTACGAGAACGAGGCGTACTCACAGGCCCTCGAAGCCCGTGGCCGGACCCAGGAGATCATGCTGGGATACTCCGACTCGAACAAAGAGAACGGCTTCCTCGCTGCCAACTGGTCGCTGTACAAGAACCAGCGTCGACTCGGCGAGATCTGTGCCGACCACGACGTAAAAATGCGGCTGTTCCACGGCCGTGGTGGCTCGATCTCGCGTGGCGGTGGCCCGATGAACGAGGCGCTGCTCGCCTTGCCGAATTCGACCGTCACCGGACAGGTCAAGTTCACCGAACAGGGCGAAGCGATCGCCGAGAAGTACGCCAACCCCCGGATCGCCGAGCGAAACATCGAACAGATGCTCAACGCTCAACTTCGGGCGCGGCTGTACGCGATGGACCAGCCCGAAGAGGAGATTCCCGAAGAATGGGTCGACGCAATGGAAACGATGGCCGACGCCGCCCGCCAGGAGTATCGCGACCTCCTCGAAAGCGAGGGCTTCGTCCAGTACTTCGAACAGGCGACGCCGATCACCGTCATCGAGGATCTCGATCTCGGATCGCGGCCGGCCTCTCGGAGCGGCGAACGAACCGTCGAGGACCTTCGGGCGATCCCGTGGGTGTTCTCCTGGACCCAGTCGCGGTGTATCCTGCCGGGCTGGTAC
>PWEJ01000121.1 GCA_003553485.1 Halanaerobiaceae bacterium
AAAATTGAGGTTTATGACTCATTAAAAGAAGAAGAGAAAGATTTATTTGATATTTTAGGTCCTATGAATATTGAAGCCAGGTATCCATCTGACAAAGAAAAAATGCTTGAATATCTAAGCGAAGAAAACTGTGAAGAATTAATAAGTAAAACAGAAGAGTTGATAACATGGATAAACAAGAAGCTTTAGAGCTGGCAAAAGATTATGCTAATATAGTTATCGAACATTTTGTAGTGAAAGAAATTATTTTATATGGTTCTTATGCTAATAATAGGGCTCATGAGTATTCTGATATAGATATTGCAGATATAGTTGATAATATAGATCAAAATATATTGGAGGCACAGGCAAAATTATTTAAATTAAGAAGGGAGCTTGATTTGAGAATTGAACCTGTTTTAATAGTGGAAGGAAATGACAAAAGCGGTTTTGCAGAAGAAGTTCTAGAAACGGGAATTAAAGTATATTCTTCAGGTGTTGTTGTGGATTAGATTAAAAATACACCTCATCAAATTATAAAATTTCGCCTTGAATTTCAGATGCAGATGCCGGTTACCTTTTAATTTTTTTAGCTATATATCTGCTATATATCTATTTATCTATCTATCCGATCGTGTTTATTTGCTCGAAGATTTCTAAATTTTAAATTAGCTTCAAGTAACTCTTTAAAATATCTTCGAGATCAGAAAGGTTACAGGTCAGGACTTTGTAAACTATTTCCTTTTCCACTTCCAGATAGTCATGGACTAAAATATTTCTCATGCCGACTATTTTAATAAACTCTTTTTTTTCCTGTTCATCAAGATAACCATTCTCAAAAAGAATTTGAGGTATATCTCGATATTGATCAACACTGCCAAGGTTTTCAGAACTGATAATATGATTTCCTATATCTAAAAGGGTTTCAATGGCAAGATGAAGAAAACGTTCAGAGCTGCCATAAATCATTTTATCACTTTTGAACTCCGTAAAGCTATATTCTTCGCCAATTTCTTTTAGAAATTCAAGGTATTCCTGGGCCTTTTCCGCTCTCTTTTGTAATACTTCAATATTTACCATTGAGGATTCTCTCCTTAATATTAACCATTGAGGATTCTCTTCTTTAAATATTTTCTCTGTACCTTTAGATAAGGTTTAAAATCTAGGTATTTGCGTATTATTAAGGAAAAATAACTGTGAGGATCAAAGTCTTCCCTCTGATAGATTATTTTATTATGCTTAACCACTTCATATTGACCCAGAATTGACATGTTATTCAAAATAGCTAGATCAACATTATCGTAACCAAGCTCTATCAGGTCACCTAAGATTTCAAGTTTTAGCTCAGGTAATTTATGAGATAATTTAGCAAGCGATTCAGTATAATCCTGACTAATTTCAGATTTAGGATAAGTACTATCAGCCTGACAATTTTCAGATTTAGCAGATTTAGTATAAGAATCATTTGCCATAGCTTGAGAATTATTTGCCATAGCTTGAGAATCATTTGCCATAGCTTTAGAATTATCTGCCATAGCTTGAGAATTATCTGTTATAACTTGAGAATCTTTTGTTAGGTGATTATAAGTCAGGTGGTCTGGTAAAAGAACTGCGATATCCAGGTCACTCATTCTGCCAGCTTCTCCTGAGGCCTGAGAGCCAAAAAGGTAAGCCACTCTAATTTCCGGAAAGCGACAGAAACAATTTGACAATTTATTTGATAGCTTTAAAAAGAACTCCTGGGAGTTTTCCTCCATGCAAACCACCTCCAAGTCACCTTCCAATATTATTTAGAAGACACTTTTAAATATAGAAGACACTTTTAAATAACCTTTTTAATATAGAAGACACTTTTAAATAACCTTTTTAATATAGAAGACACTTTTAAATAACCTTTAAATAACCTTTTTATTTTTTATCTGGCGTTATTATGATACCTTATGTTGCTCTCCCTTATGTTGCTCTCATTACTAAAAGAACTCCTGGGAGTTTTCTGTGTTGCTCTGATTATGTCTTATGTCGCTCTCATTACTATATGTCGCTCTCATTACTATATTATACCACTATAGTTAGCAAAAGTGCAAAGGTATCGTCATAACTCAATTGTTACCGGGTTAGGCTCGATATTTGTCGCAAATTGAGTTAACCTTGATGATTGCGTTGGTTGCAGAGATTTTAGCCAATAAAGTTAAAACGACATAATTCGAGCTTAACCCGGTTAAAGTGATAAAACATTGTAACTTTGAAACATTGGAAGGTTATTTACAAGCCATTGAGAGCTTTTCAAAGTTCAAAGTTATTAAATTATTTTAGTTAGCTCTCGATTACCTTCAATTCGATTACCTTCAACTCTTTCATTCTTAACATTTACACTTATTGATACTTTTTTAGTTCGACAAATTTCGAGTCTAACCGGGAGAGTGTCGAATCTCAAGCGTTAATTTAACTAAAATCTCAAATCTCACTATCACTAAAATCTCAAATATCACAAATATCACTAAAAATCTGTAAAAACTCCTAAAAATCTGTAACAGCCGTCAGCCAAAACATATCAATATCCCCTTCTACAAAGGTGCGATAAGCTGCTCGTCTATTAAAACTAAAAAACCTTAAAATTTTCTCCACTTCCACCAAACCTCGATAATC
>PWEJ01000025.1 GCA_003553485.1 Halanaerobiaceae bacterium
TAAGCATGTTTACAATGACCCCTCACGTTTAGTTTTGCCGGCCGCGGGCACTAAGCCGGCACAATGGGTTTTCTTTACAGAGTCCGGGTGACGTCGTTTATTGACACGGATTTTTTGGGAGACACGCAGATAAGCGCCCAACACAAGAGGCAGGAGAGAAAAATGGCCGAGGCCTACCCGAGGAATTCTTCCGTTCCGAACATTATGTTCCGCACAACTAAACGAAGACCCGTCGACGATGCCGACCCGAACAATGGCTGATGACGACAGATTGTCAAAGGTTGTCCAACCCTTAGTTCCCCCAACGCAGCAGCGAGGCTACCAAGCGCCTACCGAGACCCAGTTCCGGTTGCAACAAGCGTTGCCCGCTTCTTTCAACGGCGACAGCGAACCAAGCTTCGATTGCGGTGCCTTAACGCCCGTTCCCGGCAGAAGACCTCGCCCTCATTCTCCCGCAAGACCATACGAAATACCCTCTACCCCACCCGAGTCCTATCTCCTCAAGCAGTGCGGAGCAAACACGTCGACCCATTCTTCCTGATCGCAAAGGGAGTTCCGTCACACTCTCGCGGAGCCAATGCAGCTGTCTATGAGAGAATAGGTGGGAATCCTGCCCTCCGGGAGCCTCCGCGTTCCACCGGTCATCTAGCGACCGCCGCTAGCTTCTATCGCCTCGACCTCGGATTCCCTCTCGTACCAGTTCCCACATGGATGTAGTAGAGCACCCAAATGGCGCTCAGATACGAGCAAACGCATCCGTTCTTCATGAAGCGCTAGAAAATGGCTAGCATTCCGTCCCGTGTGTTACTTAGCGTCACAACTGGGTTGGTGTTGAACCATGATGCGACAGCGAAACCTGAGATTATCGAAGCGGCATTCTTGATGAGTTTGCGCCGGCTACCATTGCCTGGATCCGCCACAATCCGAAACAGCATTTCCGAAAGTTGAGTTTCGTCTAACATGGCAAGCGGTGGCGTCATCCGTGCAGCCCATTCTCCTAGGGCGTCACACACATCGAACGGGCCTAAGCCCTGGCCACGTCCATTCCAAGCCCGCTGAAGCGAAGCGGCGTCGCAGTTGCGGAGAACACCCGACACGTCGTCTACGCCATGAGCGAACTCCGTGGATATAGCGGTCCAGGCATCCATGTGCCTTAAGGCGGTCAACGTCGATTGATCCGCCCGGATACGCTCAAATGCTCTCGACGGGCCGAAGTAGAAATCCACCTTCCAACCTAGAGCTGCGTCCGACACATCATTTACGAGCTCGAAGCGCATTCCACTCCCAAATCTAAGAGAAGGGATAGCGGACCGGAACCTCCGGCTCTCGGGGAACGATCTACCCTGAGTAGCTGGGGATGTTTTGGGTGGTTGTTCTGTTGGCGTGCGATTGGGTGGCGAAAGTGTGGATAGCGGCCTAACCTCGTTCCGCTTTCGGCGTAGCATCGCGTTAGCGATAAAATACGTAAGGACCGGCGGAATTGCATTCCCAACCATCTTCAGCTTTTCCGTATACGAGCTACCAAATATCTGGTATGTTGCGGGGAAGCCTTGGAGTGAAGCACGTTCGCGGATACTTGGTCGGCGGAAGTTCCCGTGGTTTTTGGAATCGGCTACTACAATGCTCTCACGAGATACACGGGTGCACAATGCCGTGACTGTTCGAGCTGGCTTGTCCAGCGGGTCGGGAAACGGCATTCGATTATACACAGGATGAAAGCGCTTAGCGTCCCGGTTCAAGCGAGTCTCCTGCCGGCTCAGAGGCTCTTCTGTTTCCATCTCTGTATAAGGCCCAGGCGCGTTGGAGTAAATTGGGTCGCGCTTTTCAACGTGCAATGCCTTGACGACGTCCCCGAGCGTTAGTTCCGGCGTATCGGTCCGGTAGCTAAGAAAAAGCTCGACCGGGAAATCCCCAGCAACCATGCGCTTTCGCCGCTGCGGTAAGCCGAACTCCGACGCGTCCACGACTAAGTTAACCTTTACGAGGTCGGCATATTGGGTCAACTGACCACCCGGCTCCAACTCCCGCGCAAGAATCTTCGAAACGCGAGGCACGTTTTCCATGGCCCAGAAAGTTGGCTTTAGAGCTTTGACAAGCTCCAAGAATTTCGCGATATCCTTTAGCCCATCGGCGATATCACCTTTGCCGCCACGGTTCGAGAATGAGAACTGCGTACAGGGCGGACTACCTACCACGATGTCTACCGTATCCAGATCGATCCCGGACCTAGAAAGCTTGCGGATATCTTGCACCTTAGCGACCTTGTCGAGATTCTGGTTATAGGTCTCTACAGCACGTTCCCACCATTCATAACACCGCTTGACTTCGACACCAGCTAGCTCAAGACCAATCGTCCAGCCGCCGATTCCGCTATAAAGGTCGATGGCCGAGAATCGCTTTCTCATTGATAACTATCCATGTGGCTTGTGTCTGGTTACGCAGTGAACAACGGGCCCAAGCGAGGGCAATCGCCAATATCAGGCACGTCGGTCACAAAACTGCCGAAGCAACTGGGTAGAAGCTCGGTTGCGCGAATAGCGAATTCGGAGGGTTTGATGCGTCATTGGTCGAGCCAAGCGCGCCGTCGTCGAAATCGTAGCTGCA
>PWEJ01000018.1 GCA_003553485.1 Halanaerobiaceae bacterium
AGAGTTCGCAAACCTATTCTAAAGTTTGATAAATATCATGAGAAAATAGCAGAAGATTTAATTCAATTAGTAATGGAAATAACAGAATCTCTAGAAAAGTGACTGATTTGCTGCTTTATTTGACCTGCATTTGCTCATATATGTAAGTATATTATACTTGGCAGTATGTTATTTAAAACAGGAGGTGGTTAAAAAACAAGTTGAAACCAGAATAAAACCAGCATATTACCTGAGGGTCGGAGAAGAAATTTTTCTGCAGCTGTACTCTTTGTCAAATTAGCTGCAGGGCAAAAAAAACAAGGAGGATTAAAATGCTAAAAAAATTGGGTGTTATGGCGCTGATTATGGTTTTTGTGATAGGTTTTTCTGGAGTAAGTCTGGCTGAAAATGAACCCGAGTATACTTTGATTTATTCTGATGTTGCTTCCCCGGGCCAGCCTCAGATTAGAGCGGCAGAGAAATTTGCAGAAGTTGTAGAAACTTTAACGGATGGCGCAGTTGTAATTGACATTCATCATTCTGGTACTCTGGCAGATCAGACCGGGCAGATACTGGGGGTAATGCGGGGAGAAATTGATATATGTCCAGCTGGTCCTGAATGGTTTGCTGATTTAATTCCTTTTGAAGAAATTGCCGTGCTGGGTTCAGCCTATGCCTATAGAGATTTAGATCATCTCTATCAGGTTATGAATGGCCCGGTTGGTAAGAGCTACTGGGATGAGGTCAAGGAAAGAGGTAACATGGTTGTCCTGGACACCTGGTATTTAGGAGCCAGACAGCTTAACATGACAGAAGGGGCAGGAGAAATTAGAACTCCTGAAGATCTGGCCGGTGTAAGATTGAGAATGCCCGATACCGCAGCCTGGATGGATGTAGGAAGAGCTATCGGGGCTTCACCAACTCCCGTGGATTTTGGAGAGTTATATACTGCTCTTGATACAGGAACAGTTGAAGGTCAGGATAATCCTCTTCCCACAAATTATGCCCAAAATTTTCATGAAGTAACCCATTATATAGTTATGACTGATCACTATTTAAGTGTCATTAATCCCACTATCAATGCTGACCGCTGGGAAGAACTGCCTGATGATTACAAGCAGGCCATATTAGCAGCTGTAAAAGTTGCCAGATATTATATGAATCGTATCGTGTTAGAAGAGGAGGCAACTCTCCTGGGAATGTTTGCTGCTGATTATGGCATGGAAGTTATATATCCCGATAAAGATGCCTTTATGGCCCATGCTACTGATTACTATCAAGAAAACAAGCCGGAAGACTGGTTTGAAAATTATCTGGAAATCCAAGAAGTAGGCACCGATATGTATCGCCCCTAATCTTTTTGTTAGTTTGCCCCCACTCCTTAACTGTAGTGGGGGCATTACAATCTGTTAATTTTTTTGTAGAGGATAAATATATTACTTCTATCCTACCGGCGCCAGGTAATTAAGGAGGTTGGGCTTAATGGTTGAGGCATTGAAGAGATCATATAATTTTGTCCTTTTTGTTATAGAAGAAATGATCCCAGCGCTGCTTGTTTTGACCATAATAATTGCTCTTGTCATTCAAGTTTTTATGAGATATTTTTTCAGGATTTCATTAACAACAACCTATGAACTTTCGCTATATGGCTATCTCTGGCTTTTGTATTTAGGAGCATCATATGCCAGGCGCAAAAAGAAACACATCAGGCTTGATATTATATATGAGAAGTTTCCTGTCAGATGGCAAAAAATTATTGATATTACTTTTAATATAATTGTCATAGCCATACTGGCTAGATTATTCTGGCCTGTCTGGGATTATATCTGGTTTCTGAGAAGATTGAGAACCTATGCTCTAAATTTGAACTGGACCCTAGCCTTCTTTCCGTTTATTGCTTTTTTTGCCCTGATTATTATTCATAATATAGAATTTGTTGTTAAAGATATAATATATCTAATAAAGAACAAACAAGGCAGCCAATAAAGCAGAGGAACTACCATAAGCTGATCACGGGGGATGATTGAAGTGGCTTTACAAATCTGGATTGGACTTTTTTTCTTAATGTTTATTTTTGGTTACCCTGTAGCATTTGCAATATCAGTAAGCTCAATGCTCTACATTATTCTGGAAGGAATTGATCCTGCTGTTATTGTAGATAGGATGGCAATTCATTTTCAAACGCAGTTTGTTTTGCTGGCTGTCCCTCTTTTTATTTTTGCCGGCAAAGTAATGAATGAAGGTGATATTACTCCAAAAATATTCGGTTTTGCTAACAGCCTTGTGGGCCCGCTGAAGGGAGGGCTTGGTCATGTAAATGTTGTTGCTTCTTTAATTTTTTCCGGAATGACCGGTTCTGCCATAGCTGATACTTCGGGAGTTGGATATATGGCAACTACAGCCATGGAAGACGCTGGGTTTGATGCTCCCTTCAGCTGTTCGGTGACAGCTGCCTCTTCAACAGTTGGACCGATAATCCCCCCCAGCATCCCCATGGTTATATATGCCAGCATATCCGGTGCCTCCACCGGTTATTTATTTATTGGCGGTATCATTCCCGGTTTTATACTGGCCTTATTTTTGATGGTTTATATCTGGTTCATTTCAAAGAAGCGAGATTA
>PWEJ01000067.1 GCA_003553485.1 Halanaerobiaceae bacterium
GATTGAAAACCTTCCAGGATTTTGTAGCAATAGTCTTTGTAGCTGTAATTTGTCCAGTCATTCCGGTGATCGTCAGGCACCATGGTGGTCTGGTAGAAATCTACAAAATCATCAAACTTAAACATAATGATAAAAAATCCAAATATTACAACTGCTTTTCCGAATAGTTCATTTTTTTGTCTGCTTTCAGAAAAAAGCTCTAAAAACATGTCTGACATCTTTGAAGTTTTATATTTTTTTACCAGCATATGGTGAAACTTTTGCTTTAAATCTTCGGTGGCAAAGTCTAAAAAGCAAATGGTGCCAAGCATTTTGTCCTGATCCACAAATTCAGCCATTTTGGCGGAATGAGCCAGTCCCAGCTCTGCATAATCCAGTTTTTGAATGAAATTCTGCCTGATGATCCATTTGTAAAATGTGTTTTCCTTCAGGTCAGCTTTTTTGGTGGTCAAAAATTTAGCGAGATTGTTGTTTTCGATGCTTCTATCTTCAATGAACAATAAGATATTGTCCAAAAATTTATGATATATTTTTTTATCGCAGATATGTTCCCAAACCAGTTTTTCCACATGGTCTTCATGTAAGTCATTCTTGTTGATTTTTTTGATGATTGCTCTGATTTTTGTTAAAATAAAATCAGGACACAGACAGTCTACTTCGTCTGGGTAATTTTGAACGAGATAGCTTGCCACATCGTTTTTTTGGTGAGGGTCTGAATCTTTAAAGAAGTTACATATTTTATTTACCATGTGTCTTTCATTATTTTTTGTAGCTGGCAAACTATCAAATTTGATTTTTTTTGCTATGTCAGCGCATCCTGTTTTATATAAATAAATATGAGTCAGAATCTTGATTGGGTTAAGATTTTTTTTAAAAGCAGGCGCAATGTCACTGGATTCAAACAATGCATGTAGAAAAATGCTGATTTGTTTTTCTTTAACTGATCTTTTCATATAACACCTTCCAGTAATCTCATTTTTATATGCTTATATGCGCCTGTAGAAAAGTCTGGACATGAACAATCTTGAAAAAAGTTAACAGTTGCATCTGGCCGAAGCCATGCAAGGCTTTCTGGCTGAAATTAGAGCTCGCTTTTTTGAGGTTCTTTATACTTTAAAGCCGTGTGTGCGGAGCACCCGCTTTCCAGCTAATGTTGCGAAGGACAGCGAAGCGCATTTTAGTCGAAAATGAAGTCTGCATCTTTCCCTTGCCAGAGAAGGTTTTTTTGGTACAGGCTGCTTCGTTGTTCAGTTAGATTCCACTATGGGAAGTCCAAAACCTGCTATATAACCCTATTCTAATAATAATTATTAGTGCAGGCATGTTTATTTTGTAAACTGGATGAAACCATAAATATTCAAAAAAATATTTGACTAAATTGTCAAATATGAACGCTATGAATGAACCAGCCCCCCGCTTCTGGGAGATTTTTTTCGAGGTTTACGAGACCCTGCCCCGCCAGGGCCCCGGCAACCGCGCCAGTGCCGTCAGGGCCCTGGCCCTTTGCCGCTACTTGCCCAAGTCTCCCGCGATCCTTGACCTGGGGTGCGGGGTCGGGGGACAGACCCTTTACCTTGCCGAACTGACGTCAGGTTCAATAGTGGCCGTTGACAGCCATGCGCCGAGCATTGAACATTTGCAGGCGGCTATTGCGCAGCACGGGCTTTCGAAACGCGTCACAGCAATGGTCAAAGATATGGACCGCCTGGAGCAAACGCCCGGAAGTTTTGATCTTATCTGGTCCGAGGGCGCGCTCTACAGCATCGGACTTCAACACGCCCTTTACCTCTGTTATGGACTTTTGAGCCCCGGGGGATACCTTGTCTTTACCGATGCGGTCTGGCGCAAGGAGAATGCGCCTGCCGAAGTAAAGGCCGGTTTCGACCTGGACTATCCAGACATGGGGTGGGTGGGCGACGATGTGGCATCTATACTGGACTGTGGATTCGATCTTGTGGGGCACTTCACGTTGCCGGATGAAGCATGGTGGGAAGATTTCTACACACCCATGGAGGCGCGCATTGAAAGTTTGCGCAGCAAGTATGCGGGAGATGATGAGGTCTCGGCCATACTGGACCAGCTCGCCCGGGAGCCCGAGATGCACCGCCTCTACTGCGATTATTACGCCTATGAGTTCTTCGTGGCGCGGCGTCCCTTTTACAGTCAAGGCCCGGGATGAACAAAGCTCTCAAAATGGCAGGAGTTCGATAAAAAAAATTTGATTTATAAAAAAGCATGTATTATTCTTACCAGTAATACGTAATACTGGAGGGAAAAATGAGGGTGACGACAAAAGGGCAGGTTACGATACCAGTTAATATACGGGAAAAATTAGGGATAACCCCGGATACAGAGATTGATTTTTTACAAGAGGGAGACCGGGTCTTTTTGGTAAAGCGAGAAGGAACAGCCCGGGCAACCCGCAAGTTTAAAAAACTTCGCGGGGTGGCGACTGTCAAAATGACCACAGACGAAATTATGGCACTCACCAGAGATGATTTATGAAAGGTCTTCTTGTTGATTCCAATATTATCCTGGATGTTTTTCTTGATGATCCTGTCTGGGCTGAATGGTCGGAGGCTGCTCTTTCTGAATATGCC
>PWEJ01000150.1 GCA_003553485.1 Halanaerobiaceae bacterium
CACCATGGTTTTAATTCTATCCGTTATCCCTTTCCTCCCTTTGAGTTTATTAATGCTTCTGATGTCACTGATGATTATTTAGATTATCAATACATGACCCATGTTGAATTAAGTAGGGAATTATTACTGGACTGGGACCCTGAGATTGTTTTTATTGATCTGGGCAATCTACACCTTGTCCAGGACGACTTTGATGCTCATCAGGAATATTCTTTTTTACAGGCTTACCAAAACAATAATATGTATGGGCTTTTACCCTATGCTAATTATCATGTAAATTTTAGCTCTGTGCTGGCCAATAGCTATTATACCGGTTATATTATTTATCCAGAGGCCTTTTCTGATATAGACCCAGTAGAGAAGGCTGATGAGATTTATGAAAAAATGTTAGGAGAAACAGTTTATCAGGAAATGGCTGAAGAATATGGTGGTTTCGGTTCTCTGGATTTAGAGTGATTTGATCTAGAGTGATTATTAATCAAGAAATTTATAATAAAAGTTAATCATAAAAAAGTTAGAAAGCAAAAGAAGATATGCAGAAACATATCGCCTAGCATTCTATTTTTGAGCTTTTTAGTCTACCAGATTGGATTATTAAGAGAGTTAGGAGGGGAATAATTTTGCCAAATAAGGCTGAAAATAACTTTGACTTGCAAAGCACACTAATAAATGAATACGATAGTTTAAATCGAAATAAAATATTTATGGCCCTCATAGCCTTTATATTATTGTTTATACTGATAGTTTATTCTACAGCCACTGGAGCACTTCAGATACCAGTAGCTGACCTTTATTCAGCAATTATGAGAACTGAAGCAGGCAGCAGTCAATTGATCATATGGAATATTCGCTTGCCCCGGGTGGTGGCTAGTATAATTGCAGGAGGTGGGCTGGCAGTAGCTGGAATGGTAATGCAGAGTATTTTAAAAAATCCCCTGGGATCGCCCTTTACTTTAGGAATTTCCCAGGCGGCTGGCTTTGGAGCAGCCTTCTCTATAATTTTTTTAGGAGCAGGTGCACTTCAAAGTGGTGGAGACAGCACTATAGTACTGGAACAAATTCATCTAACTACTTTATCTGCCTTTGCCTGGTCTATGATAGCTACCGGAATTATTATTTTATTGGTAAAGATTAAAGGTGCTTCTCCAGAAACAATGATATTAACAGGGGTGGCTCTGGGCTCCCTTTTTACTGCAGGTACAACAGCACTGCAATATATTGCCGATGATGTTGAACTTTCTGCCATTGTCTTCTGGACCTTTGGTGATGTAGGGCGAGCCACCTGGCAAAATAATGCAGTTATGCTAGTTTTATTACTGCCAGCTTTAATTTATTTTGCCTTAAACAGTTGGAACTATAAGTTGATGGCCTCTGGTGATGAGACAGCAAAGAGCCTGGGGGTTCCCGTAGATAGGGTTAGAATTTTGGGAATGCTGATAGCTTCTTTGATTACGGCAGTAATTATTTCTTTTGTAGGAATTATTGGTTTTATTGGTTTGGTTGCTCCTCATATAGGAAGAAAAATAATTGGCCCTGATGAAAAATTTTTGATACCCTTTTCAACTCTGGTAGGCAGCATTTTATTGTTAGCTGCTGATACTGCAGCCAGGACTATTTTAGCTCCAATTATTCTTCCAGTAGGAATTCTGACTTCCTTTTTAGGAGTTCCTCTATTTCTTTATCTGGTACTGCGAGGTAGAGAATATATGTGGAGCTAGGAATCAAAATTATATATATTTATTAAAGATACTTTGACCTTTTTATCTTATTATATGTAAATAGATCAGCTTAAAAAGGAGGCAGTTTAGATGAACTTAAAGGTTGAAAATCTATATTTTAGATATGAAAAGAAATGGATTTTAGAAAATATAACTATAGAGGCTGAAAAAAGCTTGATAACTGCAATTTTAGGCCCAAATGGATCTGGGAAAAGCACCCTTATAAAGTGTATAAATGGACTTTTAACTCCCCAGAAGGGACAGATAAAATTAGGAAGAAAAGATTTAGCCGGTATGTCAGCAGCCCAGTTAGCTAAAATTATTGCTTATGTCCCACAAAAAGAAAGCCGCTGTTTTCCTGCTTCAGTCTTTGAAATAATCTTAATGGGGAGAAAACCGCATCTTAATTATCGCCCCGGTAGAAAGGATAAAGAAAAAGCGGCAGCCGTTATTGAAGAACTCAACCTCGAGAAGATTGCCTTTAGGGACTTTAATTCTTTGAGTGGTGGACAGCAGCAGAAGGTGCTGATTGCTAGAGCCTTAGCTCAAGAGCCGGAACTTCTTTTGTTTGATGAGCCTACCAGCAGCCTTGACTTAAAACATCAATTGGAAGTGATGGAGGTAATATCAGCTCAGACAGACAATGATGTTTCAGCATTGATAGCGATGCATGATCTAACATTAGCTGGCCGCTATTGTGATCAGTTTGTGATTTTAAACCAGGGTAAAATCCACAGTAAAGGTGGTCAAGAGGTGATTAACTGTCAGACGATAGCTGAAGTCTATGGAGTAGAAGCTGAAGTAAGATATAATGGTGGAAGGCCAGTGGTTACCCCCTTGTCCTCTAGTAAATGCAAAGCTGGTTAACC
>PWEJ01000112.1 GCA_003553485.1 Halanaerobiaceae bacterium
GTCAGTTCTTTTCTTCCTTAAGTCTTCCGCCACAGCTAAATAAATAAACTCCTGCAAAGAAAATTTTTCTCTTTTAATCCTGTCAACCATATCCACCAGTTCAACTGCTTCAACTCTTTGCCAGTTGCGCAGAGTATTTAAATTATCTACTGCCAATCTGACTGCTCTTATCCAGGCCCCGGGTATAGTTATATTTTCATCCCATTTTGCTATATAAGCCATATTTTCCTGAGCCATCTCCCAGGTCAGGGCGGCAAAGAGTAAATCCAGGCGAGAACTTAGTCTTTGTAAATTAGCAACCCTTTGTCCTGACTTTGAGTAATACTCAGCCAGGCCAGGAAAATGGTAATTAATAACTCCACGGGACTCAAGTATGGCAAAGAATTTTTCTGGTCTCGGGGCTAACAAAACATAGTGTAATTCCTGATAAACTCTTTCCTTTGCGATATTTAGCAAATTCTCGCCCTCAACTGCGCTAAAATAACTACAGGTCAGTTTAGTTAAGTTAAAATCAGGTTTTTCGGCCACTATCCTGGCTCCTCTATATAGACGGCAGGGATCTTCTTTTAAGGCGCCTGGCATAACCTGTATTTTGTTAGTCTGTAAATCCATTAATCCCCCCTGAGGATCACGCAATTGCTTATCGGCAAGATTCAAGGCCAGAGCATTAATTGTAAAGTCCCGCCTGCTCAGTTCTGTTAATAATAAATTCTGCTGTGAGATAAGGGTGATCTCCACCCCTTTGTAGAGAAAAACAGCAAAACATTTTCCCCCTTTTTTTACCTCGGGTAATTTTTCTTTAAGTTCACGGGCAGTAATCCCGGCAAAAAGCAAATCATAATCTTTAGGTCTGTTATTTAGTAATATATCCCTGATGGTTCCCCCTACCAGCCAACAATTGGCCCTTCTCTCCTCGATAAAGCCCAACAATTTTTCAGGCAGCTCCCGTTTCATATTTTTAAGAAAGGCAGTCAACTGGGCTAAATCTATAAAATCAGTTACTGGATAAAGTTTATAGGCCATTTTTCACTCCCCCTGAAATAATGGCACAAAAAATATAACAAAAAAAAGAGGGGTTTTCGCCCCCTAAATTTGAACTATTATTTTGTAAAATTTCTCGCTGCTCTACTTTCTACTTAAGATTTTCTATTTCACTGATACAGGACTCACAGATATATTTATCTTTAAAGAGGATTTTATTTTCCACGCTTTCACAAAAATAGCAAGAGGGGTGATATTTACTGAGAATAATTTTATCACCTTCAACATAAAACTCCAGAGGGTCTTTTACATCAATATCCATAGTATCTCTCAACTCTTTAGGCAAGACTACCCTTCCCAGGTCATCAACCTTTCTAACAATACCAGTGGTTTTCACTTTAACACCCCCTAATTTAGACTAAATCCTATTAAGCTAAGTTAATTTAACCATAAATTAACTCTATTGTCAATAGCTTTTTAAAGAAAATAATTTAGTAATATAAGCTGGTGCAAAAATCAGGGGAGAAAATAGTGATTATTTTTAAAATAATAGTTCATCCACTGTGACAAATTCATAACCTTTATCCTTTAACTCCTCAATAAGAGCAGGTAATAACTCTACTGTATTCGTTCTATCTCCTCCAGCGTCGTGGAGAAGAACAATGCCGCCCGGGTGAATTGTCTGTTTTATTCTGGTGAGCATCTGGTTTTTTTCATTAAACTCTTCATTCCAATCTAAAGAGTCAACGGACCAGTTTATAAAGCGATATCCCTCATTAATTAGTGTTTCCAACTGGTCATTAATTATTCTTCCATAGGGAGGACGAATCAATTCCGGTTCATAGCCGATCTCATTTTTAATCACCTGATTGGTCCTTTCTATTTCTCTTTCTACTTCCGCCATTTCCAGTCTAGAAAAATCCTGGTGGCTATAAGAATGATTGCCAATCAAATGACCTTCCTGTGCTATTCTGGTCACAGCTCCTGGAAAATTTACTACCTGATATCCAACTACAAAAAAAGTGGCTTCAATATCATAGGCTGCCAGTATATCTAATATCTGCTCTGTATAGGGGCCTGGACCATCATCAAAGGTTAAGGCTATCTTATTGGTCTCGGAAAAGCTCCTGACGAAAAAATGGTCAGGATATTTTTCCACCTGTTCTCTTATCCTTTCCACAAATTCTGGTTCTGCCTTTACTCCCATCGATTCTTCAGAAAGAGACTCTTCTAGTTTTTCCTCATCAATATCCTTAGACTGCTCCTCTTCCTCTGAAATGTTTTCCTCCACTTCTCTCTCTGCCTCTCTCTCTGGTCTTGCTAGCTGATAATCATTAAATAGCAGTTCTTCTGAAGAAATAGTATAATTTAGATCTTCTGAAGGCAGTTGATTCTCAGGATTATCTGACGATTTTTCCTCTGTATTAATCGCTGTATCCCCGTTTGGAGTCGTCTCACGGTCCTGGGTATCTGGAGAATCAAAAAAGGTCTCAAGAGCCATGATAAACTCACTATTTTCTATGAGATTAATAGCTCGTTGAGTGGCAGCAGCCCCCTCTTCTAAAAGGTTTTCTTGAAAACTCTCATCATTATGCCAGCGATACATCTGAAGAGAATACGTAGTAGCTGCAGTAATTATTACTGTAAGAGCTAATATTAAAATTATAAAAATTGGTTTTTTGTTCATAATTCTCTTCCTTCCAGTCCAACTAATATGGATGTAAGTAAATTAAGCTATCTCTATAATGATTAATATTCTTCCACTATCTCATCATATTTAAATCTGGTCTCGCGCGGCTTTAATTCTTTAGCATCATCATGGTAACCAGCAGAAATCATCATGGTTATAACAAAATTGTCCCCTAAACCAAAGAGCTCCTTCGTCGCCTCAGCATCAAAACCACTCATGGGATGGGTATTGACTCCATAACTTTCAGCTGTAAGCATTATGCTCATGGCTAATAAAGAACTATTTCTCACGGCAAAAGTTGTCGCTTTAATAGGATCTTTCTTATCTTTTTCATTAGATTTGATAACTTTTATAGCCTTTTCCTCAGTTATCTTGCCTAACCTGATTTTTTCATCCCAGATGGGATTATCTCGGTTGTAGCCTTTTTTATTCCCAAGAATAATTAAGAGTACCGGAGCATCTAGAACCTTCTGTTGTTGACAGGCTTTTTCATATACTTCCTTTCTTTTAGCCTGACTCTTTACAGCAATGATTTTCCAGGGCTGTAAGTTATATGCTGATGGCGCTAAAACTGCTTGATTTATAATTTTCTCTAATAACTCATCAGCCAGGGGTTTGTCAGGATCAAAGTGATAAACCGATCTTCGCTTCTGGGCAGTCTCAAGAAAGTCAACACACTCTCTAGTCATTATATAACCTCCATTATTAACAACAAAGTTTTTCCATTTTATAGGATGCCTCTATTATTAATTCTATTTTTTTTCAATTAATCCTGTAAAATTATCTAAATAATTATGATTAATATCCAATCAATTTTGAAAAGCCCCGATTTTCTTTAAACTTTATGACTTCCACCAACAAAACCTAAGCCCCAAAACTAACTTTTTCAGAATAGCTAGTTTTGGGGATTCATAATAAATCAAGGCAATTTATTAATTTATCTTATCATTTATAAGGAACAGGATTCTCCAGGCTCTAACACCACCACTTCAGTAGAGGGCTGCTGCCTGGAGACTAAATCAACAAATTGGTCTGCTTCAGCAACCAGGATGGGAAAAGTTCCATAATGCATGGGTACCACAATATCTGGCTTTAATAATTCAACAGCCTTAGCTGCTTGCAGCGGATCCATAGTAAATACACTGCCAATGGGTAGTAGAGCAAGATCAATATCATAGAGCTCATTAAACAATTCCATGGATGAAAATATTCCCGTATCTCCTGCATGGTATACGGTTTTATCATCATTTAAAGTTATGATATAACCTGCTGGAGCACCATCTTCACCAGAATGAAGAGCCTGCACCATTGTAATCTCTTGTCCCTTAAGTGAAACGGTGCCACCAATATTCATGCCCAGACCACCATTGAGAAAGTTATCTTCTGTGAGATTTGATGAGTTATTATCCTGGATTTTAGCTAATACTTCTGGCTGCCCAACAATGACTCCGTCATCAGCAACTTTTTCTTCTACACTTTCCAGATGATCAAAGTGATCATGAGTTATTAAAATAATATCAGCCTCGGCAGGCTCTTCTTCTGGAGCCGAAGGATTATCTTCCAGATAGGGATCAATCAGGAGCCTAGCACCTTCGCTACTGACAATTTCAAAGGATGCATGTCCCAACCATTTAATCTGATGTGCCACAAAAACCCCTCCTTTAATATTTGGCCCTGGGGCCAGGTTTTGTCTCTCATAAATTTAGTTCTTGATTTAAATAAATTTTCCTTCCTCTAATGCCAAAAGCCCCGGAGGAGTAACCGGGGCTTTTGTAAGCTTAAAATATCTAGAGCATAAAAATACAGGTATATTTATGGAAAATTAAAATTCTGTGACGGTTTCAACATCAGACTCCAGGGCTGTCAAACAACGCTTGACAAGCTCTTTCCTTAGATCTCTTTCTTCACTGCCCTCTAATTCAGGATCTCCTGCAGGGTAGGGAATAGCAATAGCAGGTACTATTCTATTGGCACCAACTGAGCGAGCAATGGTTGTAATAGAGCATAATTGGACAACAGGGATTCCGATTCTATCTATTTCTTTGGCCATCGTTGCACCGCAACGAGTACAGGTGCCTCAGGTTGAGGTCAAGATTACAGCCTGCACTCCAGAATCCTTTAACTCCTGGGCTATATCCTCGCCCATTTTTTTAGCATTTGCCACTGAGGTGCCAGTTCCGGTAGTTACATAGTAATAATCATGTAACTTACCAACCTCACCTCTTTCCTCCAATTCTCTCATCACATCCAAAGGAACAACTCTATTGCCATCTTCATTAGCATAAACAGAATCATAGCCACCATGAATGGAGCGATAATCTAACTGACGCATATCATTGTGGCCTTTAAGAGAATAGCGGCCATATTTGGTAGCGCTGGCTGATTCAATACTGTCGGGGTTTTTAGCTGGAACAATTCCGCCAGAACTAACTAAAGCCACTGTTGATTTATTAATTTCTCGCACTGCCGGAGCCGGTTCTACTTCATCAAAGACAGGCATGGGTAATTCGGTCTCAATATCTTCGCCAGCCAGTCTTTTCAACAGCATTTCAACAGCTCTTAAAGAACCTCTTTTATCGGCAAAGAGAGTTTTTCTCTGTCCCCGGGGGAAATAACCCTCTTCCTCTGGAGGCCCCAATTCTTCGTTCTTTAAAATTTTAGTGATAAGACCGGCCATTTGAGGTAAAGCTTTTCTCATTCCAGCTGCCGAATCTGGAGTAGGCACGATATAGGCATATCTTTTAGCCGGGTCAAGACCAGGATTTTCTTCATACATACCGCTGACAGCTGGTATATTTAATTCTTCTCCTGCTACTTCACAGGCCTTAGCGCAGGCCATGCCATACCTGCCGGCATTAAAGGCCGGACCAGCTACAACTAAATCAGGTTCTGCTGAGTTAATCAAATCGGCTACCTGACTATAAGCTTTATCCTTCTCATTGATATAATTATCTCCACATATTACTGTGGCTACTACATTAGCCACATCTCCTAGTTCGGTATCTAAAGCCCCGGCTGGACCTACAGCTTTCATCTCTATGTGGGGAGGAGTATCGGCTTTATCTTCTCCTCCTATCTGACCAAAAAATTGATTTAGATAACAGACTACACGGGGTTTTTTTTCTGACATTTACAGTCACCTCCCAGAATTCATATTAATACTGACGAGCAGTTAAATTATGATATCCAATCTCTGAAGTTGAACCAATAATTGCATTCAATTCACAAACAATAGAACCATCATCACAGAAACTATCTCCAGAACCACCAGCCAAATTGGCTAAGCTTCCTATATTGCCAATAACTCTTTCGGCGGGGTCTAATTTTACCATATGACTCACATTACCTGTGCTGATAACAGCCTTAGCCACCGATGAGGTATCGGCAAGAGACTGGGAAAAACCATCATTGCCGGCACATTCATCAGTTATTAAGACAGTTTTAATGCCATCCTCTTCTAATAATTTGCAGTTTTGTAATAAATCAGAATCAGGATTGCCATAACCTTCTTCAGAAATTATTACGCCATCAGCACCCATTGTTTTAATCAAACCGGTAGCATGTTCACAGGCCCGAACTTTGCCGGTAAAAGTAGTCAATTCTGGAGTTAAAACCACTCCTAAAAAGTTTAAGTCCTTACCGTGGCGATCGTATAAATCCAGTATAATCGAATTATTCTGATGCTGATAGGTGGTTATTTTATCACAGGCTGCCACACAATTACCACTGACCAGAGCACCATCAAGTATTTCATTGGGATGGATCCAGGTCGGTAGAGTCTCTTTAGCATCTATTCCATAAATATAACTATCGTGTAATAAACCCTGAGCAATGAGCATCTTCAAATAGGCCACTCGAGGTAAACCTTCAACTTCTTCTCCTCTTTTATTCATAGCCGGTAAATCATAGGTGTTAATATTATCAGGTTCCATATTTTCGGCAGCTTTACCTAAATACTCTGCAGCCTTCAAGCCTGCTTCCCGAACAGCCTCCTCATGCTGATGGGCCTCTAGATTTCTTCTAGGGGTAAAGGTAAGCACCAGGTTGCAGGTCTGGGAAAAGGGAGTATATTTGGCTCCTTCGCCCCACATATCGATAAGCCCCTCCTGAATGGCCACAATATCACCAGTCGTTACCACGGCTGCTCCTTTAAGGGCTAGAGTCCTGCCAGCTCCGACCCGGCCCATTTTATCAGTCACACCTGGGTAACCAGTAATCTCATTATCAAGTCTTACCCTCGGCTCAATAACGTCTTTCACCGGAATTATTCTGGTTTTATCACCTGGTCTAGCAACTGTCATTTCTACTGCTGCCAGCCTTTTGTCCTCTAATAATAGCTTTCTAAGTTCTGCTCTGGAAACATGAAGCAGACCATCTTCAATTTTGGTTTGCTCACCTAATTTAATATCTTCAATTTGCACTTCACCAATTTCCAATTTCAATTTTATGCACCTCCCAATTGCTCAAAAATTTTTAATTCTTTTAATGAACTCTCCAGGGCCCAGAGATCCAGTTTTTGATAGGCTTTAACTTTATCAGCATTATTAATCTCTGTGGGGGCCTGATACTTTTTCCGCCATCTCTCTTCAGCTTCATCCAAAAGCTTCTGAGTCCTATAGCCAGCATTCTCTGCTTTTTGATAGGCTAAAATCAAACTTCTAAAGGGGGAACCTATCAAGCCTCCATTGGCTGGAAGGGGATGAGTTAATAATTTCCAGTCTTGCTGAAGTAAGCTCCTAACCTCAGAAAATAACTCCCAAATATCATTGAATTCCCGGCAAACCTGCCAGTTATCTCCCTGCTTATCATTGGAGCTGTTATTGGAGAGCAATACAGCCTGTTTCTCAATAACTAGGGGATTATTTGTAATGAGCATATAATTCACTTTTTTTCCTCCCCAGAGTTCTTAATCAAGGGTTGATATCAATTTCACTATCTCTAATCATGATTTTATCATAATCGTGATTAGCGCGCAAGTAATAAAACAATAATTTTTAAAAGTATTTCCACAATTGAGGTAAAAGGTTTATCCTCCCGGGCTCTTTAGCAGTTAAATTATTAAACTCGCAGGCCAGTGATAAATTCAGTCAATAGTCCAACCAGGGAGCCCGACCAACCATAGAGCTTGAGCTTGGTGAGATAGGGGCCAGCAAAAGAGTTAAATAAATCTTCTATGGCAGCTGGTTCCATGTTTTCTACCTGTTTAATTGCTATTTTTTTAATTTCCAGGGTATGCAGCAAAGCCTGGAAATGGTCTTCTAAACCGGCTATAGAATTAGTCAATAGCAGATTAAAGATAAATTCCAGGCTTTCCTGGTTTATGGCCTGAGAATAATCTCTGGTTGAACGAGATATGTGACAGTCTAATATGTCTTTTAACTCCTCCAGGAATTTATCCTCCTGCGATAAAGAAAGTATAAAATTATGCAAATCCCGGGATAAAACTTCAGGTCCTAATATGTCTTTAAGCTTGATAGATTCCTTTCTTTCCAGTAGGAAATTCTGCCCCAGGGCAAAGATTGAGAATAACTTATCCTCTATTTTAGCTTTTTCCCCTCTGGTCAGGACAGAGTTATTTTTTTCAGCAGAAGGTTTTAATCCTGTAAAGCTCTGCCATATATTAGCGGGACTTATAACATATAAACTAGTTTCAACAAGGAATTTCAAACCAGGTTCAATGATTTGTGAAAGTTTTTTGTTTTCTTTATCATCTAAAACTGTTATAAAACTAGATATTTGTCTATCAAATATCTCTTCCCCGGCCAGAAAACCTTTTTGCCCATATTTAAAATCAGCCAGGCTGAGTTCTAAATTCCAGCCTATCTCGAAGAAGCGCCGGAAAAAACGTTGAAAGTTTCTGGCAACATCGTCTTTTTCCAGTAAAATAACAATCAACTGCTGCCAGTCTTCACTTTTAGCTCTTTTAAGTACCTCTTCCGCTGTTCCCTGGCTAATTTTAATAATAAAGGGCTGTAAAATACTTTTCAAGGCCCGGCGATTGGCATTTAAAAATTCAGGCAATTCATCATCCAATAATATATCAATTATTTCATCTAAGGTACCCCTGCCATCTGTTAAATAATAAGCCCCCCTAAAGAGGGCAGAGCTTATCCAGCCCTGTTGAAATTCCCCAGATTTCATCTCCTCTTCTAGTATATAGCTGGCAGCATCTTTGATTTCAGCTCGATTTTTTTGAAAATAATCCTCTAACCTAACAATAAAGAAGTCTAAAATAGAGTTGAAATTTTCTTCCAACAGGAAAATCAAATTTTCTCCCCAATCACCTTCAGTCTTCTTATATCTTTGTAAATAATCCTGAAAAACCTTGCTGACTTTCGGTATTGCCCTGCCTTCCTTTAGGCTACCTAACAAACCTTCCACAGAGGCTGTGGTAATTCTACTCCTGCTTGAGGTTGGAATAAGTTCTTTGATATTTCTTGCAGATAACTCCTCTACCAGAAGCCCCTGGCCTAAAGAAATAATTTGTTCCAGGCTCTTTTGCTTGTAATTAGCTAACTTTTTGTCTTCCTTATCTCCCGAAGCTTTAAATAGTCGTTGCCCGTAATCTATTGATTTATCTAGCAAAAATTCCACCAGGTTATCTTTTTGGTCAGAGGAAATATAGTTATTTAGAGCTTGATCTTTGGTTAGAAAATAGTCATTTATTTTCAGTATAATATCACTTAAAATATTTTCCTCTATCTCTATCTCCTGATATACCTCGATTATATTTTCTTTGATTTTAAGCAATAAATCTGAAGTAATTTCCCAGTTTTCTATATTTCCCACAAGTCCCTCTGATATTTTTTCGCTATCCTGATAAATAAAATCCGCCAGCCAATCTACGGTTTTGGTTGCAATTAAAGTGCTGCTGACCCTTGTTAGGGCTCTAACTCTGCGATAATTGTTTTTGCTCATTTCTGCATGGATTAAATTCTCAATTTCTGAGCGCTTCTGTTGGAACAGAGAGCTGATCCGATAAGGCTCTAACAGGTCATCCTGGACAAAATCCCCTACAGCTATAGCAAATCTTTCCTGATTGCGAGCAAATAAGCCCGGGGTCAGGGGCACCTGTAAACCAGCAATCTTCTTGGGTTGGTAGGGTCTGAAAATCATTTTTATTGCCAGGACATTAGTGAGAAATCCTACAAAACCATAGACTAACATAGCTATTAGCAACCGACCAGGTCCAGCAGTTGCTGCCAGCAGACCTCCTCCTAAAATTTCTAACATCAGGCCAGCAATAAAACCTAACAAACCACCAAAATAAGTTAGAGGTTTCAACTCTGTCCCCATAAAGCTTTCCACTACCTTGCGCATATCCTCAACAGAAAGTTGGAATAAATTATCTGCCACTGCCTGACTAACTCTATCGCGTAACAACTCGGGAAGGTTGTTTTCAATAAGTTCCAGAAAGAAAGCAGTCATCCGCTCCTGATAATCATCCTGCAGCTCCAGCCGGTCAATTATCTTAACCGGGCTTTCTTCTTTCCATTGAGCCAACCAACTCTCAATACTTAACTCTAAAAAATCAGAGAGCCGGTCAGCCAACAAGGCATTTAATTGATATTCTTTAAAGCCTAAAGATCTATCAGTTAATTTATCAGTGGTAAAGAGTAAAATTATTTTTCTCAAAGAACTGGCAAAGTTATCATCCTGAGCTGCTGCTGAAAATAACTCAACCAGTGCTTTGTTAGCTTTTTGCTCTGCTGAAAAATTATGTATCAATGTTGCTAATTTATAACTAACCTCTTCTGCTGCTCTAGGAGAAATTATTATTTTTTTGCTTATATTGCATAAAATATAGGGTAATTCCCTGGCCAATCTGCCAGCAAATTCTTCGCCGACTAAGTCTTCCAATGAGAGGTCATTTAATTCCCCGGAAAGTTTAACAATAAATTCACCAGGGGAAAAATCTTTAGTGAAATAATCTTTAAATTTTGCCAGCAAAAATTCATACCAGGCAGTTTTATCGAAGAATTCTAGCTCAGAGATTCGGTAAAAAAACCAGCCCAGGCTTTTCTTTTCAAAAATTTCTGTTAATTCCTGCGATAAATCACTGGCCAGGCGGTCAATATTCTCTCCTGCAGCCAGGTCAGACATCACACCGCCGATTATGCCATAACGCTGGGCAACATTTCCCTGTAAGGCTTTGTAGAGGACCTGTTTTATGCTATTGCGTAGTCCCCTCCCCTGGGCCAGCACTTCTCCAATGGCTTTGTCCACTCTCTCCTCCAGTTCATCTCGATTATTCTCCAGCCAGGTTAACAAGCGGGAAATCACCTGAGGCAGTTCTTTCTGCAAAAGAGGAAAAAGAACCTCCTGCCAGTTCTCCCCCAAAAGTTCAGGCAGGGTTAAATCGATGCTCTGAAGAGAGGTGAAGAGGGCCTCCAGCAGATCTTCTCCAATACTTTTGCCGGTATTGGTCTCTAAAAAAGAGAGGATTTCTTCAGCCAGATTATTTTTGGCCGCTAATCTCTCAGTGGAAAGTAAAACCTCGGACAGTGGCTTGCGAAAAATACCAGTTAATCTTTCCTGGAAATAATCTTCCAGCTCTAACTGAGCAAATAAATCTAAGAGAACTTCGTTTAATTTACCCTCTCTAGCCTGCAGTTCGTGCTGCCCTTTTTGCAGCAAGTTTTGGATATTTTCAGTTAATTGCTCCTGATCCTGTAACTCAGCTAAAATAGCCAGTAATAATTCAATGAATTCTGCAACTTTTTCTGGATCCTGAAAAAACTCCTGACCCAGCTGCACCAGGTTTTCACTAATGATTTCTAACTGTTCAGGACTTATGGCCTCAGCCAGGTCATTATTTGAGGCCAGGGCAGTTAATATATCAGCCACAAAATCCTTCTGGCTGCCAAAGCTAGCTAACCCTTCAATTGACTGCTGAAATCCAGCAATATCCTGCCAATTAAGTCCCTGCAGCTCTTCTCGCATGCGGACAGATACTATATCATCTAAAAGTTTAGAGAGTTCCTTTTTAAACTCAGGGCTTTCAAGTTCACCAGAGATGGTCTTATAGTTAATAATTTTTTCTTCCACCAGGTTGCTTAAATTAAAAATAAATTCTTCTCTTGTCTCCTCTAAAACTCCACCAAAGGGACCAATCTTGCGAAATAACATTCTAACTGCTATATCATTGGTAATATAGCCAGTAGCAGCACCGGCTAATCCATTTAATATCAAATTAAGTAAGTTCATTAAATCCCCCCGGTTATTTCACAGGACAATTAAGCCGTCATTTTATTAGTTCTGATCAGCAACCAGACCAAAATCTTCCCCCACCAGGGCAGCCGCTTTTTCTTTCTGCGCTGCTGGCACTAACCAGCTTATTTTGATTTCAGAAGTAGTAACCAGCAGAATATCTATCTCCTTTTCAGCCAGCAGGGCAAAAACTCTAGCTGCTACACCTGGTTGTGATCTCATACCTGGTCCAACTACGGATATTTTACTTACATCCTGGCGGTACCACCATTCTTCAATATCCCACTGTTGTCTGGATTGAGAAATAATTTCTTTGGCCTGAGATAAATCTCCTTCAGCGATGGTAAAACTGAGATGCATCCGCCCCTGTCGATCTTTTAGCTGAGATATCATATCGACATTTATTTCTGCTCTGGCCAGGTTAGAGAAGACAGCAGCTAAAGTTTTAGAATTACCAGGGACATTGCGCAGGGTTATCTCAATATCCTCATCAGAGACAGCTAAACCAGTTACAATACTGGCTTCTAAATAATCCACCCCGCCATTTATAACTGTACCCTGATAACCTGAACAACTACGTCCAACATAAAGGGGAACTTCATATTTTTGGGCCAGTTCTACAGCTCGAGGATGGATTACCTCAGCTCCCAAGCTGGCCATCTCTAACATCTCTTCATAGGATATTCTATCAAGTTTACGAGCTCGAGGCAAAATTCCAGGGTCACAGGTATAAATACCGTCGACATCAGTGTATATCTCACAGCGAGCTTCCAGCTTGGCAGCCAGGGCTACCGCTGAAGTATCACTGCCTCCTCTGCCTAAGGTGGTATATTCATCATTCTCAGCTACACCTTGATAACCGGCCACCACTGGTATATTACCCCTCTGTAATTCCTGATGAAGACGGCTGGTATCAATGTCTATAATCCGGGCTTTCTGATGGCTATTGGTGGTAGTAAGATTTAACTGAGCCCCTGTAAAGGAGACAGCCTCTTTCCCTAACTCCTGTAAGGCCATCGATAATAAAGCTATTGAAACCTGCTCACCGGTATTGAGCAGCATATCAAGCTCTCTGGGGTCAGGTTCGTCACTGACAGAATGAGCCAGGGATAGCAGTTCATCTGTGGTGTCCCCCATGGCTGAAACTATAACTACAATACCTACTTCTTCACTCCAGCGTTCTTTTATCTGTCTGGCCACCTCTTTGATTTTATCAACAGTTGCTAGAGAGCTACCACCAAATTTCTGAACAATAATTTCCATTACAAATATCCTCCGCCTATCTATATAAAAATAATTTTATGGTGCTGCTAAAATTCCTTAGATTCTTTAATACTTTATCATATCTGGATAAAAATTTAAAGTAATTCTTTGCTTCCAGGCTTCTGCAAAGCTAATCCAGCCTGGCACTGCTTGCAATCAGTTGCTGGAATCGCAGAAACCTTTAGCTCCAGGAGGGGTTTGAAATCATAAGAAAAGTCGACCTTTCCTCCACTGCGATCAATAATAGAGGTTATGCCAATAATATCTACGTTATATTGTTCTAATAATCGTAAAACTTCTTTGACAGATCCTCCGGTAGTAACGACATCCTCAACTACCAACACCCTTTCTCCAGGCTGCAAAGAAAATCCCCGGCGGAGTTCCATCTGACCCGATTTTCTTTCGCTAAAGATGCTTCTCACCTCAAGGGCAGCAGCAGTGACATAAGAAAAAACAATCCCTCCCGTGGCTGGACCAATAACCACATCAATATCTTCCTGCCAGCATTGAGCCGCTATTTCTCCCAGCCTGGCTGCCCTAGCAGGGTATTGCAATACTTTAGCACACTGAATATACTTATTGGCATGTAAACCGGAACTCAACTCAAAATGTCCAGTTAAAAGAGCCTCACTTTTTTGCAACATATCCTGTACTTCATTAGCTGTCATTATATAACCTCCTGTAGTTGTTTAAAAATGTTTTATATAGAATCAATAATATCAGTAGCAAAGCCTGGCTGATGAGTTAATAAGCTCTATTGCTGCGCCTTGCCAATAATCTCTTGCAGAGAGGAATAATTATGGTGGGCTAAATAATCTGCAATACCTTCCTTGATTTTCAGGGCTGCCTGAGGGTCTAACAAGGTAGCTGTCCCTACGGCAATGGCTTTAGCTCCGGCCAGGAGGAATTTAACTGCATCTTCTCCTGTCATGATTCCTCCTACTCCTAAAATAGGCAAGATATCGGCAGCGGCCAATTGGTATACCAATTTTAAAGCAACCGGTCTAATAGCCGGGCCAGATAAACCGCCATAGATATTACCCAGTTCAGGTTTCTGTCTCTTAAGATCTATATCCAGGGCCGGTAAAGTATTTGCAACAGCTAAAGATTTTGCCCCTCCCTCTTTAGCAGCCTGAGCTACTGCTTCAATATCACTAACCACAGGGGTTAGCTTCACCATAATCCAGCCGGGATAATTTTTAGCGACCTTGCTGGTAACTTCATAAACCATAGCCGGATCAGTTCCAAAGGCTAATCCTCCTTCACCTATATTGGGACAGGAGACATTTATCTCTAAACCAGTTATCCCGGGCTCATCTTTAAGTTCAGCAGCTAATTTAGCAAAGTCAGCAATGCTGTGGCCAGAAATATTGGCCAAAATTTTAGTTTCTTGCCGGGCCAGCCAGGGAAGTTGCTCTTTTTTGAAATTAGCTATGCCAGGATTTTCTAAACCTATGGAATTTATTATCCCAGCTGGAGTTTCAACAATTCTAGGAGGAGGGTTGCCTGTGCTGGGCTCCACCGTTATGCCTTTGACTATTAAACCGCCTAACTCAGAAAGTTGGAATTCACTGGCCAGCTCCTGGCCAAAACCACAGGTACCAGAAGCGGTAAGTACTGGATTGGATAATTCTAGTTCCCCAAGGGCAGTGGATAAATCGATTTTAGCCATTAGAGAAGATCACCTCCTGAGAAGAAAAGACCGGGCCCTCATGGCAGACCCTTTTGTTCCCTTTAGAGGTTGAACAGACACAGGAGAGACAGACCCCCGTGCCACAGGCCATTCTTTCTTCTAAAGAAAACTCCCCGGCAATATTTTGGGCAGCCATTATTTTCTGGATCTTCTCCAGCATAGGATCAGGCCCACAACTAACTAACCAATCTATATCTATTTCTTCAGAGGATAAAAATTTTTGTAAAAGCTCAACAGCTGTACCAGCAAAACCTGTTAGGCCATCTTCACTGGCCAATTTTAAGTTGAAATCGAGGTTTTTAAAATCCGCCGATAAAACCTGTATTTGCTCGCTATTTTGCGCTCCTAAAAAGAGATAAAGCTCATTTTCTTTAACCAGTTGAGAGGTTAAAAAATAAAGGGGGATTATTCCCAGTCCGCCTCCCAGCAAAACTACTTTTTGCCTGGAAATATCAGTGGTGAAACCAGAGCCTAAAGGGCCTAAAAAGTCTATTGTATCTCCGGGGCGAAAAGTGGTCATAATCTTTGTGCCTCGTCCTCTAACCTGATAAACAAAGGTTAATATACTCCTATCTTCATCAGCACTATAGATGCTAAAGGGGCGACGCAAAAGAGGATCCCAGCTTTCTTTCTTTCTCACAGAGAAGTGACAGAACTGCCCTGGCTGAGCCTCCCGGGCTGCCTTTTCTTCCTTTACTTCCAGGCGAAAAAGTTCAGGGCCAATCTGGCTGTTAGCAATAACCTTTGCCATTTATTTTTTACCTCCTACCCGCACTTCATTGATTTCCTCTTTCATCTGCCGGGCGGCAAATTCAGCTGCCTCAGCATAATTTGCGGTTGAAAATTTTTCAGCTATTTCTGGACGCTGCCAGGCAAAAATAATGGAACGAGCTGCATTGACTATGCCCCCCAGTCCCCTTTCATCAAAGCCACCAGCTGTTTCAGCTGCTCCTCCTCCCTGAGCTCCGTAACCAGGGATAAGAAAGAAGGTAGATTCCAATTGAGCTCGCAGGTGAGCCAGTTCTTCTGGACGGGTCGCCCCTACAACTGCCCCTAAATTACTATAACCACTTTCTCCCTGATATTCACTACCCCATTCAGCAATTAAACTTCCCAGTTTTAAATAAAAGGGTGTATCATCTGCTAAGAGAAGATCCTGCAGGGCTCCTGCTCCAGGGTTAGAGGTTCTAACTAGAGCAAAGGCTCCCTTATCTGGATAATTCAAAAAAGGAGCTATTCCCTCCTGGCCTAAAAAGGGGTTAATAGTTAAGGCATCAGCTTTTCCCAGCCCAGAGAGAGAATCTGTTTTGAGATAGGCATCAGCATATCCCCGGGCTGAACTGCCAATATCATTTCTTTTACCATCAAACAGCACTAAAAGACCTTCTTTTTGAGCAATATCAATAGTTTGTTTTAGAGCCTCTATTCCAGCCAGGCCTAATTGCTCATAAAGAGCCAGTTGCGGTTTAACTATTACTGCAGTTTTAGCCACAGCAGCTATAATTTCACTATTAAATTCTATAATAACATCTCGTAGTCTAGCAGTTTTCTCACTTCTATCAGGGGCTGAATTGACCTGATATTTCTCCAGGAGAAAATCTGGCAATCTGTCTAAATGGGGATCTAAGCCAACACAAACAACACTATTCTTTTTCTCAATCTCGGCAATTAACTTATCAATAAAGAATTTCAGCCTCATCACCTCTATCATCATAAATAATTTGGCCCTCTTTAATGGTTAAGAGGATTTTGCCAGTGCAATCTTTTCCTGCATAGGGAGAATGTTTGCCAAGAGATTTAAACTTGCCGGGATCTATCTGCCATTTTTTCTTAGGATTAAAGACTGTTAAGTCAGCTGGGGTTCCCTCTTTTAGGCCCTCAACTTCCAATTGTAGGATTTCAGCTGGATTATAATACATCAATTCCACCAATTTATCCCAGTGGAGTTTTTGCTGACTGATTAAGTCTTCATGCAGCACAGCCACTGCTGTCTCCAGACCAGAGATGCCAAAGGCGGCAGAGTCAAAAGTACCCATCTTTTCTTCTATCGTATGAGGGGCATGATCAGTAGCTATTACTGCAATCTCATCCTCCTTTAGAGCTTGCTGTAAGGCCTGGCGGTCCTCTTCACTTCGCAAAGGTGGATTTACCTTTGTAGCTGTGTCATAACCCAGGACAGCTTTGTCGTTCAGAGTCAGATGGTGCGGTGTAACTTCAGCCGTTACTTTAATCCCTTTATTAATCGCCTCTAAAACCATTTCTAAGCCTCTTTTGGTGCTTAAATGGGCAATATGGAGGCTAGCCCCAGTTAATTCTGCCAGGGCTATATCTCGGGCTATCATGATCTCTTCTGCTGCTGCTGGAATAGGCTTTAGCCCTAAAATCGAGGAGTAATATCCTTCATGCATAACCCCCTCTGCTGCCAATTTTAAATCTTCGCAGTGACTAATTATTGGCAGGTTAAAATCAGAAGCATATTCCATCGCCCGCCGCATAACTTCACTATTCATAACTGGCTGCCCATCATCTGTTAGTCCAAGAACGCCTGACTGAGCTAAAAAACCTATTTCTGCTAATTCATTACCGGCACTGCCTTTGGTAATACTTCCCAGAGGCTTTACATCAACGGGAACCTCAGCTGCTCTGGCCTTTATAAGCTCTATAGTGGCTGGATTATCGGCCACAGGCCTGGTATTGGGCATAACAACCACGGTAGTAAATCCTCCAGCAGCTGCTGCTTCACTGCCAGTTCTTATGGTTTCCTTTTCTTCAAAGCCAGGTTCTCTAAAATGAGCATGCATATCTATTAAGCCTGGCAGCAACATTGCTCCCTTTAAATCCAGAGTTTTATCATTCTGATTATTATTTTTTCCAGTCTGTGAATTTGTTATCTTTGCTATCTGGCCATCTTCCAGCAAAATATCAGCTCTATCAGGAAGTTCATTTTTCGGATCTACTGGAGTGCAATTTTTAAGCAAGGTTCTCATGTTGAACCTCCTTTCCAGCTAAAAGGTATAAAAGAGCCATTCTTATGGCAACACCATTGGTTACCTGTTCATTGATCACGGCTTTTCTTCCATCAGCAACGCTAGATTCTATCTCTACCCCTCGATTCATAGGCCCGGGATGCATCACTAGGGCCTCCTCTTTTAAGTTGTTCTGTCGCTCTTCATTAATTCCATAAAGAAAACGATACTCACGTAAGGATGGGAAAAGACCACTTTCCTGTCTTTCAAGTTGAATTCGCAAAATATTAATTGCATCAACATCCTCGATAGCCCGATCAATGTTATTGTAAATTTTTACGCCAGTCTTCTCCAGTCTATTGGGTATTAACGTGCTGGGGCCGCAGACTCTAACTTCAGCTCCTAAATTTAATAAGCCCCAGATATTAGAACGAGCTACTCGAGAGTGAGCTATATCTCCAATGATTAAAACTTTCTTGCCCTTAATCTCACCAAATTTTTCCCAAATCGTATAAATATCTAACAGGCCCTGGGTGGGATGAGCGTGGGCCCCATCTCCTGCATTAAGGACAGCAGCCTGCAAATTATTTGCTAGATAGCGGGCAGCACCAGGATGACTGTGGCGGACCACCACAATATCCGCACCCATTCTTTCCATAGTGCGAGCAGTATCAAGGAGAGTTTCTCCTTTTACCACACTACTGGATTTTTTTGAAATACTCATTACATCGGCACTTAACCTCTTAGCTGCCAGATCAAAGGATGATTTAGTCCTGGTACTGGGTTCAAAGAAAAGATTAACCACTGTCTTTCCTCTCAAAGTAGGAACTTTTTTGATGGAGCGGGTAAAAATATCTTTCATGGATTGAGCGGTGGTTAAAATTTCTTTGATATCTTCCCCAGGAACATCATATAACCCCAGAAAATCTTTGCGCTGTTTTAACATGCAGTAACCTCCCTATTATTTTGAAATAAAAAAATGCCTTCCAGCCAGCAAGGCATAAGAAGGCAATAATATACAAAAATCCCTGAGTATATCTTCCCTTTTCTGGCCTCACTGGACCAGTTTAAAAGGTGCTTTTATTGAATTTGTTTAACTAGCTAAATTGCTACTTTTTTTGAGCTAATTAACTATATCAAAATTAGGGCTGATTGTCAAAAAATAATTGAGCTAAAAAATAACCAGCCCAAGCAGTTAAGTGATCTGCAATTGAAAGATATCAGGACGAGAATAATGCCCATTTACATCAAAATCCAGGCGGCTTTTAGGAATTAAATCAAGATCTAAATCGGCAAATAAAATGCCTTCCTCCCCATAAAGGGGGCCAGCCAGGTAATTGCCCAGGGGATCGATAATCGCACTTCCCCCTCTACACATCACTTCAGGTTGCTCCTCAAGCTCATCTATGTAGTTTAAGTCCTCAGGATACATAGCTTTAGTAACAAATTGATTGCTGGCCAGCACAAAGGTCCGCCCTTCTAAAGCAATATGCTGGAGCGTTGATTGCCATTCATCCCTCGCATCAGCAGTAGGGGCCACATAAAATTTAACCCCCTGCTTGTAAATAGCAGCTCTAGCCAGAGGCATGTAGTTTTCCCAGCAGATCAAGCCTCCTAAAGTGCCATAGGGGGTTGAGATTGTCGACAGAGTGGAACTATCTCCTTCACCCCAGATTAGCCTCTCAGAACCAGTGGGTTTTAACTTTTGATGCCTGGCTATTAATTCCCCCTGAGGACTAAAATAAAGAATTGAACAATAAATGGTGCTATTATTCTGACTCTGGTCCAGTTCATTGACGCCCATGACTAAATAAATTTTTGCTTCCTGAGCTGCAGAGGCCAGCTTGGCTGTTATGGGCCCCGGAACTTTAACAGAACTGCGATAAAATTTTAGATAATCTTCCCGGCCCGCTTGTGTTCTGCTACCTATCCGACAGCCAAAGTTAAGACCTCTGGGATATGCAGAAAAATAAGCTTCGGGGAAGACCACAATTTTTGCTCCCTTTGCCGCTGCTTTTTCGATAAGATCTAATGATTTTTGCAGAGTCTTTTCTTTATTCATTATAACTGGCGAAGCCTGAACTACGGCCACCTTTACTGTCTCTTGTTCCCTGTCAATATCCATTAAGATTCCTCCTGATTTTTCCCTTAATAAAATTCCAGTAAGCTAATATTTATCCTTTTGATTTGAACTTCCCTGATAAGTATAGCATAGTTAAAAAATTATTGCATTTTTTTAAGCCAGAATAGACTCAAAAACAGGGTTCTTAAGGGGTATTTAATAACAAAACTGACCCCTGAAGGGTCAGTTCTGGCAATAATTGATAGTTTTTATTTTTTTATAGTTAGGAGTTCATACTTTCTATAAACCATAAGTTTTTGCTGTAAAAAGCTACATGGTCTTCCATTTCTCCTACAATTTCAAAATCATCAACTTCATCAGCCTCTTCTCTGATCTTAACGGCCAAATCCTTCATTTTGTTAAGATCTTCTTTTACAGCCTCCATTACCTCATCATAATCAAAGGTTCTGGCTGGCAATTCATCAATGGTGGCTTTTTCGGCATAATCTTCTATTTTGACCAGGGGCATTTCGCCTTTCATCTTTAAGAGCTCAGCAATATCATCAAACATAACAAAGAACTCATCATAGAGCTCCTCAGTATATTCATGTAATTGCATAAACTGCTTGCCCTCTATATTCCAGTGCAGATTGTGTAGTTTGGTATTTAAAACCGCTAAGTTAGCCAGATAAACCTGTACATCATCGTAATCTTTCATTTATATTACCTCCTATTGTAATTAGTTGATTACTGGGCTTATCTTTAATTGATTAGCCCTTATCAGTAATTTTTACTGTTAAGTATATGATATAGTAAAATTATGCATCTGTCAAGGGTTGATTTTATAAATCTTATAAGAAAGGGTGAAAGTTCTTGACCAATCACTTATCAATAACTTAAGGGAGAGCTATTGCTAGCTCTCCCTTTATAATTCATAAAATTTATTTGACTCTATTTTTGTTAATTATTATTTATTTCGAGCCGGAGCACAGTAATCTGTGCTTTTGATTAAATTATATCCCAGCAGCACTCGACATAGATAGGCGTAAATTGGAATCATAAAGGCCTGAGAGATAACCCTTGCTGGTACTGTAGCTGCATAAGGTACGCCAAAAAGAGTCTCCATAAAATAAGGAACCATAATAATCGCTGTAAGGAGCTGGGTAACTCCAATGGTTAACAGCAGGTTGCGAAAACTCTTCCTGCCCTTGAAAACATAACAAATCAGGAGTCCCGGCAGCAAACCCGTCAAAAGAGAGCTAAGGGTAAAATGAGGCATATAAGCTCCCATGGGATTGATAAAATAACCCAGCAAGTCTGCTAAACCGCCTACAATCGCTCCAGTTACAGGGCCCAGGGCAATGCCAGCAAAGACTATTGGCAGACCTCCAAAACCAATTCTAACTCCTTCAACTCCCATGAAGGGCACTCTTAAGCTTAATACTCTAGTGAAAACAATACTTAGAGCAATTAAAAAAGCAGCATAAACCATCTTGCGAGTTCTATCCAAGGCAAACTACACCTCCTTCCCCTTTGGTCCATGGCAGATACCTGCACCAAAGAGAAAGGCTCTTTGGCGACAGCGGACGCAATAACTGCACCGCAGCTTGAGCTTTCGTCATCGGGCAACGTCCCATCCCGGATGCACTTTTAGACGCGCAGTTATTTACTCTGCCACTTACTGTTATAAGTGTAACACAATTAATTTATAGTGACAAGAGGTTTGCTGACTTCTTTAGAAAATTATTTTTAGCATGTTTCTAATTTAATTCCTTCCTTTTCCAGTGAATTTACTACTGTACCCTGCTCTATTAAAGCAGCCAGGGCAGCTATATCTGGAGCTAGAACCCTATCCTGACCTAAATAATCTATGTTATCTCTAATAACCTTGTAAACTATCGCTGTCCCTCTTCCTAAATCTGATTGCGGATTTGCTGTCCTCAAATCCACAGCCTGAGCAGCTGTTAAAAACTCGATTGCCAAAATATTGGTTAAATTTTTTACCAGCTGATAAACTTTACGGGCACTTATAGAGCCCATGCTGACATGGTCTTCCTGATTGGCTGATGTTGTTATCGAATCAACACTTGCTGAGTTGGCCAGTAATTTGTTTTCACTTACCAGGGAGGCAGCCGTATACTGAGCAATCATGTGGCCGGAATTTAATCCGCCATGTTCTGTTAAAAACATCGGCAGGCCAAAATTTAAGTTTCCATCAACCAGACGAGCTATCCGTCTTTCAGAAATATTTCCTAATTCTGCCAGGGCCAGAGCTAAATAATCCAGGCTTAAGGCCAAGGGCTGGCCATGAAAATTCCCTCCAGATATAACTTCCTCGGCCTCGGCAAATAACAATGGATTATCACTGGCCGAATTTATTTCTCTAATTATAACTTCTTGAACATGCTTAATACTATCATAACTAGCCCCGTGAACCTGGGGAGCACAGCGTAAAGTGTAAGGATCTTGGACCCTATCCTCTCTCTTGGTCAAAACAAGAGAACTGTTGGCCACTAATTTTCTCACATTTTTAGCCACCTGCTGCTGACCCGGGTGAGGCCGGACCTCATGGACTAGATTGTTAAAGGGATCTAATAAACCTTTTAGAGCTTCTAAAGTTAAGGTCAAAGAAATATCAGCATGGAGCATTAAATTTATGGCATCTGCCAGGGCCAGGCTGCCATAAGCTGACATCATCTGAGTGCCATTAATAAGGGCCAGTCCCTCTTTTCCCAGCAGCTGAATTGGTTTAAGGTTACACTTTGCTAAAGCCTCCTTGCCAGCAAGTTCTTCGCCTTTAAAATTTGCTTTACCCTCTCCCATTAAGACCAGTGACATATGGGCTAAAGGAACTAAATCACCACTGGCACCTACAGAACCCTGGGAAGGGATAAGGGGATGGATGCCACAGTTAAGCATATTTTTTAGCAGATTTATAGTTGATAAACGGATGCCTGAGTATCCCTTAGCCAGAGCATTTAATCTTAATAACATCATTGCCCTTACCACTTCTTCAGGAATCGCTTTGCCTACTCCAGCTGAATGACTGCGAATTAAGTTTTCCTGCAGCTGCAAAACTTCCTGGGGCGAAATTTTGGTATCACTGAAGTGGCCAAAGCCCGTTGTAATTCCATAGACAACAGACTTATTTTCTATTAAGTCTTCCACCTGCTTTCTGGATTTTACTATTTTCTCTTCTGCCTCTGCTGTCAGCTCCACTTCTTCTCTTTCTCGGGCACAACTTTTCACTTCTTGAATTGTTAAATTATCCCCATTTATCTTAATCATTTTTCTCCTCCTACCCCTGCTAAAGTTCTGCACTAAATGATTTTTGGCAGTTGATTAGTCTGCTAAAACACTAAAGGGATGCAGTTTAAGTAACCTGCATCCCAAGTCTTTACTCGAATATTAATAACTAATTTTTGATATAAAGAGGCAAAGTAATGAATTGCCATAAATTTTATCTCCAGCTAAAAATTATTAACCCTAATTAAAATTAGCTCTCCTGAATTATTATTAAAAGTCAACGTCTAATTCTCTATTATCTTCAGAAGGTTTCTGTTTTTGCTTTTGCTCTTCTTTTTCCTCAGAATCATTATTGGCTGATTTGCCATCAGGCTCCTCATCAGCATGATTATTACTTTCTCCTACAGAAAAATTAGCGGAATCAACAGAAGAATTTTTTTGATTGAGATGAGCTTCAGGCTCAGCAGTTCCATTTGAATCAGAGGAAATAGTCTGGGTTGCTGGTTCAGATTGCTGCTCCTGAAAATCTTTATCTTCTGATTCTGAAGCAGTTTTTTCCTGTTCTGGAGGAGACTCCAACTCCTCACCCTGAAGTATTTTTTTGATTTGATCGGCATTGAGTGTTTCATGCTCCTTAAGAGCTTTGACTATTCTTTCCACGGCATCAGCATGTTCCTTTAAAAGTGTTTCTGCTTTACGATAGCACTGGTCTACCATCGAACTCACTTCTTCGTCTATTTCAGCAGCCACACTTTCGCTGTAATTTCGTTGACGAGAAATATCTCTACCCAGAAAGACCTGTTCATCGTGTTTTTGCCCTAAAGTCAGGGGTCCTAATTTTTCACTCATACCATATTCTGTAATCATAGCCCTGACAATCCTGGTAGCTCGTTCTAAATCATTTTGGGCTCCAGTACTTATATCATCTAAAAATATAGCCTCAGCCACTCGCCCGCCAAGTAAAGCCGATACTCTATCTAAAAGCTCTCTTTTGGTCATGAAATTGCGATCATCTTCAGGTAAAGGTATGGTGAAGCCACCAGCTCTTCCTCTGGGGATAATAGATACCTTATGGGTTCTATCAGCATGTTCCAATAATTCACCTAAAAGTGCATGGCCAGTTTCATGGTAGGCCACTAAATTTCGTTCCTTATCAGAGATAACTCGGCTCTTCTTAGCAGGACCGGCTATGACTCTATCGATGGCATCGTCAAATTCCAGCATACTTATACTGTCTTTACCCCGCCTGGCTGCCAGAATGGCAGCTTCATTAGCCAGGTTTTCCATGTCAGCCCCAGAAAATCCAGGTGTTCTCTTAGCCAGGGTTTCTACATCCACATCATCAGTGGTGGGTTTGTTTTTCATATGAATTTCCAGGATAAGCTCACGTCCCCGGCGATCAGGTTTATCTACCATTACCTGACGATCAAACCTTCCTGGACGGAGCAAAGCAGGGTCAAGTACATCGGGACGGTTAGTGGCTGCTATAAGAATTATTCCTTCATTGGGTTCAAAACCATCCATTTCATTTAAGAGCTGATTTAAGGTCTGTTCCCGCTCATCATGACCGCCTCCGAGACCGGCGCCCCGCTGACGTCCCACAGAATCAAGTTCGTCAACAAAGATTATACAGGGAGAGTTTTTCTTTCCCTTTTCAAAGAGATCTCTAACTCGAGAAGCTCCAACTCCAACAAACATTTCCACAAAGTCCGAACCGGATATAAAGAAGAAAGGTACTCCGGCTTCTCCAGCTACTGCCTTGGCCATCAAAGTTTTACCTGTGCCTGGAGGTCCAACTAATAAAATACCTTTGGGGACTTCAGCTCCAAGGCGAGCAAATTTGCGCGGATTCTTCAAAAATTCTACTACTTCCTGCAGCTCTTCTTTTACTTCTTCGTAATTTGCCACATCATCAAAGGTTTTATTTTTATCGCTTTCAGTCATCTGGGTAGCTTTGCTTTTACCAAAGGACATCATTTGACTTCCGCCGCCCTGCATCCGTCGCATAATAAATACCCAAACAACTATCAATATCAGTATTGGGAACATATAACCAAAGATATTCAACCACCAGGGTGCCGATGGTTCCGGTTCGGTATTTATTTCCACATTTTGGGTTCTAAGTTGTTGTAACAAATAAGTCATATCATCAGGTGGGATATTTACTGTAAACTCCCGCCCATCATAAATTCCTTCAGCTTCTTCTCCACCGATTAAAGTTACCTCATCAATATTTCCTGCTTCAATCTGTCTAATAAAATCAGAATAGGTGAACTCCTCAATCTCTTGCGGAGTTTGTTGCATAAAAAATTGAGCAATTAAAATTGATAAGGCAATTAGCAAGAGATAAAAGCCAATATTTTTTGCAAATTTTTTCAAATTGCTAATCCTCCCCTCCTAAAATAGAACAAAATTTAAGAAGTATAATATGATTACATAATAATTAACTATAATAGATATAATAATTTTATTTTAAAAAAATAAGGCCAGACTATAAACCGGTCCTGGAAAAATCCTCTATTACACAGTAAACCATTATAGCATAAGAAATATCCTTTGTAAATATAGTTATGTCATTTTATTTATCAAAACAACAATAAAGCCTGCTTTTTATTTTTAATTATATAATTCTTCTTTAAGCACACCTATATAAGGCAGGTTGCGATATTTCTCAGCAAAGTCAAGGCCGTAGCCAACTACAAATTTATCGGGAATTTCAAAGCCATTATAAGCAACTTCAACATGTTTCATCTCTCGCCTTTCAGGTTTATCAAGCAAGGTAACAGCTCTAACCGAAGCAGGGTCTCTAGTTTCTAATAATTTAATCACATGCTTTAATGTTAAGCCAGTATCAATAATATCTTCCACAATCAATACATGGCGGCCACCAATATCATCTTCCAGGTCTTTTATTATTCTAACTGTACCGGAAGATTCTGTGCCACTACCATAGCTGGAAACATCCATAAAGTCAAAGGTCACTGGAAGATTAATATTACGGGCCAGATCTGCCATAAACATTACCGCACCTCGCAGTATACAGATTAAAATCAATTCAGTATCTTCATCGTAATCCTGTGAAATTTGTTCTCCCAGTTCTCTAATTCGCTGTTGAAGTTCTTCCTCAGTGATAATAACCTCAGCTATATCTTCATTTAGTACCTTTAATTTCATCTTTTTTCCCCTTCCTTCTTGTCTAAAGGTAAAATAGTTTTGGCTAAAGCAATAAAATATACTTTAGTCATTTTTGACCAACTTAAGTTGTAATACTTTTTCAGTTTTTTCGGTGACCTTAACCCGTTCATCTATTCTTTCACCAGCTAACCAAAGAATTTTTCCATCCTTATCAACTAACACCGGCAATCTATCTCGTTGATCCAGAGGGATTTTATTATTTATCAAATAATCTTTAACCTTCTGGCTTCCCCCTAAACCTAAAGGATAAAAATAATCCCCCTCTTCTCGGTTCCGGACAAATACTGGAAAGGCAATTTCAGCATAATCTAATAAAGCAGTATTTCTTTTAAAGGCCAGAGTCTTCCAGTTAGAGGGTAGTTTTCTAATCTGAGCTGAGATAAACTGTGAGTCAAAAAGCTTAACCTTGCTTCCCGGCACGATTTTTTTGCAATAATTGGTTCTTTCAGCCTGGAGAGCCTGCCAGATACTGTCCCGAAAAGATATTTGGCCATACTCTACTCTTACTAATAAATTTTTAGGGAAATGATAATCCCGGGCTGGCCTATTTTTTCCCTCTTGAGCTGCCTGAGAGATTATGGCAACAATTTCATCGTAATGTTTTTGGTAAAAGCCCTGCTTTGATGATAATAACTGCTTGATTATAAATCTAATTAATCTTTTCTGCAAGACCGGGTCTAAAGAAGCAATATCCTTACAATTAAAGTCCAAACGATGTTCCTCTGCCCTTTGTATTAAATTATGATATAAGTTTTTGCTGATTTTAACCATGAATTGATTTTCACCGGTAATAATTTCAGCAGTAGAAGCAAGGCTACTTATAATTTCTGGATTAAAATGGGTCTCCAGATAGGGAAGCAATTCATTACGAATGCGGTTTCTGGAATATTTTAAAGACTTATTGCTTTTATCTCTTCTGGGTTCTAAATTCCTCTCCTGGCAGTAATATTCAATAGTTGAGCGCTTAAATTTTAATAAAGGCCTAATTATTTTTAACTCCCGATAATAACTAGTCGGTTTTATTCCCTGTAACCCCTCAATACCACTGCCGCGAAAAAGATTAAAAAGCAAAGTCTCTATGCGGTCATTTAGTTGATGACCCAGAGCTAAAATTGGCAGTTCAAGTTCACGGGAATATTTATAATAAAAAGCCCGGCGAATTCTGCGGGCCAATTCCTCTGTCCCCGCCTGAGTTTTCTCAGCTATTTCAGGCAAATTAATCTCTTCAATTATACAGGTTACATCTCTTTCCTGACAGAAGGCCTGAACAAACTTTGCTTCCTCTGAAGAAGCTTGCCTTATACCATGATCAAGATGAAAAACAGTTAATTCAAACTCTTTTTCTTCACTATAACGATAAAAAAGATCCAGTAACGCTAATGAATCAGGCCCACCTGAAACTCCTAATAAAATACCACTGCTGGAGGAAAAAAAATTTTGTTCCTGACAGTAGGATTTAAATTCATTAAATAAATTCACAAAATTTCTCTCCCTGGATTAAAATAAATAAACTACTGATATTCTTTTATCATTGTTACTGATAAAATTCTAGATTTCATCTGATTCTCCTGCCTTAAGAGCTGTTATTTATTCGATAATTGTTAAATCCCTATTAAAGGAGGAATTTATTATCCATTATTTGTTTATTTGTTCTTGCAGAAGCCCATAAAGAATATCCTGGTCACTGACAGTTATCTTACTCACAGCAAAATTTTCCATTAAAGCAGCTAAAATAGCTGCTCCTGCCGGTATAATATCAGCTCTTTTTTCTGGCAGGCCAGGAGTTTCCCTGCGAGCTATAATATCCCGCTTAGCTATTCTTTCTATTTGTTTATTGACCTCCGTTAAGCTAAGCTGAGTTCCTTCTATTAGTTCTCTTTTATAAGTCGTCATTTTATTTTTAATAGCAGCTAAAGTCGTAATAGTACCCCCCACTCCAATAACAGCTGATAAATCAAAGTCAAGCCCGGCTGCCTGGTGGATTGTTTCTTCTTTTATGGCTTTAATCTCCTCTGGAGATATCTCTCTATTGGGATTAGCAATAAATCTTTCAGTTAAGCGGACTGCTCCTACCTGCAAGCTATGGAGTTGAATTTCATCTTTTTCTCTGATGATAATTTCCGTACTCCCCCCGCCAATATCAATAACCGCTCCCGGAGTAGTCTTTCTACCTATATTAGCCCCTAAATAGGCTAAGCGGGCTTCTTCTCTGCCCGAAATAATTTCTAAATTCAAATTCGTTTTTTGTTTAATTTTATCTCTGAGTAAATTATCATTTTCAACATCTCTTAAAGCGCTGGTCCCCACCATCCGATAACTATTTACCTGATATTCTATCATTTTATTCTTAAAGTATTTAATAGCGGCTATAGTTTTCTTAATAGAACTTTCTTCTAACATCTTGTTTTTTTCTAATCCCCTGGCCAATCTGGTGGTTTTAAGATCATAAAAAATTGGTTCAATGCTAATCTGTTGCTGAGACTCCCTCTCTATTGGCTCCCTGCTTTTTATTACTTTGATCTCAGCTATTAATAATCTGCAGGAATTGCTGCCAATATCTATTGCTGCTGATAATTTATTGATTATTATTCTCCTCCCCGGATAAATACTTTTGACACAGATTACAATCTTGCGATATTATCAATCTCTTACTAACCTCAGCACCTACAGGGTTATCATAATCAGCATAGTAATGGGCAAAATGAGTGTGCAAACACTTTAAACCAGCTTTATCTTTTATGCCCCCTACGCCAGAATACAGAAGAGTTTTTAGTAAATTTGCTGAAATTTCCCGGGCCTTACTTTTATCTTCTTTAGATAATAATTGTCGTCGCAGAGCTGCATATTCTTTATGGGATTGCTGTAGTTTTTTCGCAAACTTCAAGTCTTGTTGATATTTATCTGTTAACTCCTTCAATAAGCCCTGATCTTCCAAGCGACCTATCTCTTTTCGCATTCTAGGACAGGATAACCAAAAAATAGTTGGCGATATCAATTCCCCGGTGAAGGGTTTTAGCAATAGGAGCTGCGGGAAACCTGCCGGGCATTTTTTTATAACTTTAAAAACATTGGTTAAAGCGGAATCAAGCTGGGCAGCTATTATTGTTTTTTCCCTCTGACCGGGATAGGGAAGCTCTTTATTCATTAATTTATCCCTCAATTCTCTTAAACTTCAAAAAAGATCATAAATTAAAAACACCCCCAAAGCCGGGGATGTTTTCTAGTTTAATTTAATAATACAAAAAGTTTCATATATTTCGCTATTTATTTAAAAAGGCGGATCTTAAAAATTATCCCCGCCCATTACCACCGCGCTTAGCTTCTCTATTTTTTAGATCCTGCTGACGCTCACTGCTTTGTTTAAGAAAATCATCCATCTTATCTTCAAAAGAGCGTTTAGGGGCATGATCAATACGATCAGAAGGATCCTCCAACTGCTTGATTGAAAGCCCAATCTTTCCATCGTCATCAATGTTGATTACTTTGACTTTTACTGTTTCATCTTCCTTTAAATAGTTGCTGATATCCTTCACATAGGTATTAGCAACCTCAGAAATATGAACCAGACCGGTGTCGCCAGTGGGAAGTTCAACAAAAGCACCAAAATTAGTTATCCCCGTCACTTTACCTTCTACTGTTTCTCCTACCTCAATGGACATACGTTAAATATCCTCCTTAATAATTATATTAATATAATTATAACCTAACTCAATGGCTCTGTCAAATAAAAACATTTTTTACTAACCCCCATTATGCGGCTTTATAATTATCTGCTGATTAAACCTTTAATGCTTTCTGCCAGGCCATCTAAGAGAGAATATACCACTGGCAAAAATACCAGGGTTAAAAATGTTGAGCTGAGAAGGCCTCCAACTACCACTACCGCCATTGGAGCCTGTACCTCAGCCCCTTCTCCCAGGCCCATAGCCATCGGTAACATGGCTAGCATGGTGGTCAGAGCCGTCATAGCAATGGGTCTAAGTCTGACCATCCCGGCATTAATCAGGGCTTCTCTTTTTTCCTGACCATTATTTCTTAAAATATTAACGTAGTCCACAAAGACAATGGCGTTATTTACCACAATCCCCACCAGCATTATCGCTCCAATGAAAGCTATAACACTCAATCTATGTCCGGTTATAAAAAGTCCACCTATGGCACCAATTACTGCCAGGGGTACGGAAAACATAATGGCAAAGGGATGGATTAAAGATTCAAATTGGGCAGCCATTATCATATATATCAATACCACTGCTAAAATGAAGGCATAACTTAGGTCAGCAAAGGCTTCCTCCATTTCTTCAGCCTCTCCAGTAATATTAACCAGATAACCCTCGGGAATATTGAAACCAGAGAGTTTAGCCTCAATATCTTCAGCCACAGCCCCTAAATCACGACCGTCTAAATCCGAGCTAACTGTACCCGTTCGCTGCTGGTTTTCACGATTGATCTGTACCGGACCAGCAACAATCTCAATTTCAGCCACTTCCTGTAATTCAATCAGACCAGCTTCTGGAGTTGCTATCCTCAATCTTTCTAAGTCAGTAATATTTTCCCGGCCAGTCTCTGCCAGGCGAACCCTGATGTCATACTCATTTCCTTCAGATCTATACAGACTGGCCACCGTTCCATCAAGGCCCGTATTTACAGTATTGGCAATAGCCGCTGTAGGAATTCCTAATTGAGAACTTTTATCCTGATCAACTCTAACCACAACTTCAGGCCGACTTTCTTCAAAACTGGTTTCAACATTCATAGTGCCAGATACTCCTGCAACTAAATCAGCCAGTTGCTCTGATAATTCTTCCAGAACAGCTAGCTCAGGACCCTGAATTCTTACTTCTACAGGAGAGCCTCCAGCTATTCCCCCAAAATCTGCTGCCATATCAATAACTGAAATATCGGCCCGGGGGATTCCAGAGGTTTGCTGTTGTATCTCCCTGATAATATCAATGGTTGTCCTGTCTCTATCAGTGCTGGAGATTAAACTCACCTCTACATTGGCCTGATTTGAACTACCTCCAAGACCTAGCAGAGCAGCCTGTCCCGCTGCTCCCACTGTTGAGTAAACTGTTTCCACCTCGGGAATTTCAGCGACTTTTTCTTCAACATCGAGAGCAATTTTATTTGTTTCAGAGAGCCTTGTGCCAACCGGGAGTTCAATCTCAACAATTATCTCTCCTTCATCCATGGGAGGTATAAACTCAGCCCCAATAAAGGGAACTAAAAAAAGACTGAGACTAAAAAATATTACCACAATAAATACCACTAGAAATCTATGATTTAAAGCAGCTCCAATCAGGGAGCCGTATAAATTCTTGATTTTAACTCCTGTTGTGGCCAGTAGATTAATTTTATCTTTTTCAGCAAGGACACCATTTAATAATTTAGAGGCCAGCATTGGAATAAGAGAAAGGGCCACCAGCAGAGAAGCAAATAGGGCAAAGGCAACAGTCATAGCTAGTTCACTAAATAATTCAGAGGCTATACCCTCAATATAAACTATTGGTAAAAAAACAGCAGCTGTTGTCAGGGTCGAAGCAATAATGGCTGAAGCTACTTCACCACTACCTTCAGTGGCAGCCAGCATTGCCCCTGAGCCTTCCTGGCGCATTCTATAAATATTTTCAATTACAACAATGGCATTATCAACTAACATCCCTATCCCTAAGGCTATTCCACCTAAAGTCATCAAATTAAAGGTTAAATCTGCAAAATACATCAGAACAAAAGTTGCTACCACCGATATGGGAATAGCCAGGCCTATTATTATGGTCGTCTTTATATTTCTAAGAAATACATATAAAACCAGAATAGCCATTAAGGCTCCTAAAGCAGCATTAAGACCTAAGTCGCCTATGGCTTCAATGATAAAGTCAGCTTCATCATAGACATAGGATATATTCATATCATCACTGAGGTTGGCCTGAATTTCCTCTATTTCCTCTCTGATGCGCTGAGAGACGATAACAGTATTAGCTCCACTTTCACGCTGTATCGATAATCCGATTCCTTCAACCCCATTTATTCTGGTATATTGGCTTGTATCAGATTCTCCATCGACCACTTCAGCTACTTCTGATAATTCTAAGCCAACTTCATTTAACTTCAGGGAGTTAATCTCAGCTACCGAGTCAAACTCACCGGTAGTCCTGGTTAGCATTTCTATCTGGCCATCTCTCACACTACCGCCGGGCATTCTGATGTTCTCCCCCTGCAGAGTTTCAACTAAATTTGACAGGGTCAAGCCATAACTATTTAATTTATCCTGGTCAACATTAACCTGAATTTCCCTGGTTAAACCACCTACCACATCAACAGTAGCTACTCCTTCCAGCCTTTCCAGCCGGGGAACTATCATGTCCTCAACCCATTCAGTCAGGGCCAGAATACCCAGATCACCTGACACACCCAGGGTTACCATGGGTAACATTTCTGGATCAAAGCCGACTACAATAGGGTCTGAGGCATCATCTGGCAGCAGGCCCCGCACCAGATCAATCTGCTCTCTAACATCAAGCATGGCGAAATCCATATCAGTTCCAAAGGAAAACTCGGCCATCACCATTGATTGATCTGAACTGGAGACTGAGGAAATTCCTTCTAAGCCATCGACGGTGCCTATTACATCTTCAATCGGCCTTGTTACCATGCTTTCAATCTCTTCTGGAGCTGCCCCTTCATAATCAGTTAAAACTGCCACAATAGGAAACTCTAAATCAGGAAGCAGATCCAAACCCAGATCTCCAAAACTAATAAAACCCAGGAAGATAATAATCAAGATGGCCATTATGGTGAAGATTGGTCTCTTCACCGTGAATTTAGAAAGATTCATACTCAACCACCTCTAGCGACTGGCCATCCTCTAACCTCGCCTGGTCATAAAGCACAACCTTTTCTCCCCTACTTAAACCAGAGGTGATTTCCAATAGATCATCGGTTTCCAGGCCAAGCTTAACGGGCTGCAGGCTGGCTTTATCATCTTCAATTACAAAGACCTGGCCTTTATCATTTTCCCGGGCAAAGACTCCGTCCCGGGGGATAACTAAAGCATCAGCTACCTCTTCAGTAACAAACTCCACTTTTCCTCGCATGCCGGCTCTAATTTTACCTTCCAGATTGGGCACTGTAACCTCCACTGGAAAACCTCCCTGCTCTCCGGCCATGGGAGGTATAAAACTAATCCTGCCGGTAAAATCATCCTCTGGAAGGCCATTTACATTAACCTCAGCACTTTCACCGGTCTCCAATAGGCCTACATACTGAGCATTAACATTAGCGGTGGCCACAACTTCAGCCAGATTAATTATAAAGAACAACGGATTTCCTGGAGCCACCAATTCCCCGGCCTCCATCTCAATTTGAGCTATAGTGCCTTCAGCCGGTGCTATTATTTCCACATCATCATATACAGTCCTTGCCATATCCAAACCAATCCTGGCCTGCTCCACCTGGGCCTGAGCAGCTTTTAAATCTTCTTCGGTTGGACCTCTTTCCACTTCAGCCAGCATAGCTTCTGCCCCTTCCAGGGCAGCCATTGCTGCCTTATACTGGGTATTGGTCTGACTTAACATTCTTTCCTCTTCAACTCTAAAATCATAGAGGTCGACAGTCATATCACGGAAAGATTTAGCACCGTCAACAGCAATTTCTGCCTGACGCAGCCCGGTTTTAGCCATTTCCAATTGAGTCTCTGCCTGCTCTCGACCGGTTTTTATCTCCTGATACTGCTGCTCACTGATAGCTCCCGCGGCAAAAAGACTGGCCATTCTCTGATAATTATCCTCAGCTTCCTGATAGGCTAACTCAGCCTGCTCCACTTCTTTTTCAGTTAGCTCAAGCTGAATTTTAGCCTGCTCCAGCTCATTTTTCACCTGCTCTAACTCCATATCATCGGGTGTTCTCTCATCATATATATCTTCTGCAAAACCAACTTCATCTCTGGCCCCAGCAACAGAAATCCTGGCCTCCTCAACCTGAGCAGCAACCTGTGCCAATTCCTCGTCGGTTGCCCCGCCCTCTAACCGGGCAAACTCTGCCTCTGCAGCTTTTAACTGAGCCCGGGCCTGTTCCAATTCAAAGTGGTACATTTCAGCATCTATTTTAGCCAGAAGTTGACCTTTTTTAACCTGGTCACCAACTTCAACTTCTAAAGTCTCCAGCTCCCCCTCCAGACGAGGCATAACAGCATATTCACTCCCTGGCTGCATAACAGCATTGAAACTATTTTTTTGCTGAAGAGCTCTTTTATCCACCTCTGCAGCTATTACTCTAAGGCCATTATTTTCTTCAACAATCTGGCTCTCAGCTTTAACTTCCTGTTCACCTATTAAATCACTATATTGATCTACAGAATTATTGGTTAAATATAATCCACCAGCTAAACTTAAAGCTACTACAATAAAAATCAATAAAACTTTTTTGCTCTGTTTTTTGATTTTAAATATAAAACTTCCCATTAATTACTGGACCTCCTCAACTAATTTATCGGCTTCTCCTAAGACTAAATAAAGGTCGGCTAAAGCTTCCACTTTACTATTTCTGGCCTCTTTTGCTGTCAGCCTGGCCTGACTATAACCGGAGTGGGCGTCTAACACCTCGGTGCTGGTGCCAACACCTTCAGAATACCTTAATTCAGCTAAATTCAGCTGTTTCTTAGCCTGCAAAATCATTTCTTCTCTGAGTTCTTCCTGACTTTTAGCATCATATAAAGCATTTAAAGCTCTATTAGCTTCTATATATAATCCATCCTCAGCTTCCTGCCTGTTATACTCCAATTCCTTTATTTCAGCTTCAGACTGTTTGATCTCAGCCTGCCGCTGCCCTCCAGTAAAAATATCAAAGTTGACATTAACTCCTAAGCTCCAGGAACTATCAGAAAAACCAAAACCTTCATCTTCCCAGCTATAATTAGCCATCATTGTGATTGTGGGAAATCTTTCAGCTTCAGCCATTGTTAAACTGGATTCCGCTACTTCCTGCTGATAGGATAAAGCTTCTAGTTGAGGATTATCAGCTACATCTATAAGTTCACTGTCTTCAGCCTTTGACAATACTTCTTTTTCCAGACTGGCAAAACTCTGGTCTTCCCCCTTAGAGAGACTTATATCACTTTCCCGCGAAATTCCCAGCAGGCTTCTAAAGCCTTCCCGGGCTAAATTTAGATTACTTCTAGCCTCAATTATCTCCTGTTCAGCTTCAGATAAAGCAATTTTAGCCTCATGGCGGTCTAACTCAGTAATCATTCCCGCCTCAAGATTGGCTTCGACAACTTCAAGATGACCCTTTAATTGTTCATTAATATCATATTGGAGGTTAAGGAGCTCCCGGGCCAGCAAAACATTATTGTAGTTAATAATGACTTCATGTATCAAATTCTGTCTATTGCTAATGTAATCTGCTTCTGCGGCCTGATAACCGGCTTCAGCCTGAGCTATGCCACTACTTATTCTACCAAAGGTATAGAGGGGCTGTTGCAGGGATAGTTCCGTCTGCATTACGCTATCCGGTTGTTCAAAGCCTTCTCCCAGCATAGAAAAAATATCATTAGAAAAGTCAGCCAGATCCTCAGCCCATTCTTCCGGGATATCGGCAAAATAATCTTCCATGGTACTGGCTTCCAGTTCAAAATCAAATTGGTCCATGTCTCCGCCCAATCTCAAATAGTTGCTGGAGATAGAGAGACTGGGATATTTAGCTGATTCTGCTATTCTAACCGTGCTTTCTATACTCTTAAGACTCTGGCCGGTGGCCAGTAGACTTCTGTTATTCTCCAGGGCTATTGCCAGACTATCAGCTAATGTTAAGTCGGTAAAATTCTCAGCTCCTAAAGTTGAGGGGCTTAAAACTATAGAACCTATAAAAAGCAAAAATAGAAAAATTGATATTATGGTTAAATCAAAAAATTTATCTCTCTTCACCATTGCTTACCCCCTCGAGGAATAGTCCTAAAGCATGGTCTACTAACTCTTCCACCGTATAATCCTTTTCTAAAAGGGACATGCCATAGGAAGTTGTCAGGGCCAAAAAACTGTGAGTCATGAGTCTTATGTTCTTATCTTTAAACTGCTTATTTTTTATACCTTCCTCCATAACCCTGGCCACAATCTGATTAAACTTCTGATTCCATCTCCATAATTCCTGCTGACAATCAGCATCTATTTTTTGCCCTTCCATAAAAATTGAATAAGCTAATTCATAGTTTCTTTTATAAAACCGGGCATGGACAGTCAACATCTCTTTTAATTTGCTCTTAGCTTCTATGTCCTGAGCCGCAATCCTCTCATAGCGCTGATAAATTCTATTTATGACATTATTTATCATAGTTTCAAAGAGTTCCAGTTTATTTTCAAAATAATAATAGAGAGTTCCCTTGCTGGTATTAGATTTTTCCACAATATCACTCATCGTAGTCTCGTGATAACCTTTGCTGGCAAAAAGTTCCATGGCAGCCTTAATTATTATTGTCTTAGTGTCATTCTGCTCCATTCTTACTTTCCCCCTTTAATGATTCAGCAAATATGTAAACCGACCAGTCAGTCTACAATAACTAAAATTTTATCATCTGCCGGGCTCCCTGTCAAATAATTTATCTTAAAGAACTTTAGCGACAAGTAAGACTTTAAAGATGATAATGGATAATGGGGCAAGGATAATGCCTTGAAAACCCAGGAGATTAAAACCTACAAAGAGCCCAAAAAGAAGTACTAAGGGATGGACCCCGATATTGCTTCCCAAAATTCTAGCTTCCATAAAGTAACGAAATCCTATTACAAAGACATATATTGCAAAAAAGATAAAAGAATATAAGGGATTTAAGAAAAGGTGCAATACCATTAAGGGCCAGAGAACTCCCCCAGGACCAACCACCGGTATCAAATCTAAAATTCCAGCTGCCAGGGCTAATAAAATAGCATAGGGAAAATCCATAATGGTAAGAGTTAGCCCCACCCAGAAAGTGGTGTTGGTGATAATTGTTAATTGAACTTTAATGTAAGTACCAAAATCCCTTAATAACTTGGCTCTCTCCTCGCCAGTGAGGTTGACCCTCTGCGAAAGATAGTCTAACAATTCCTGTCTGTCTTTAGTGAGATAAAATGAACTTAAAACAGTAAAAATAATAAAGACAAAGAACATGGGTACATTAAAAGTGAAATTCACTATTCGATCTACCAGTTGAGTGAAGAGGATATTTGCTCGCTGATAAATAGACTCTATCGCTTCAGTTATTAATTCGGAAAATTCATCGGGGATTAATTCATAAAACTCTTCCTGTAATTGAATAAAGTTTTCAAAGCCGCCAATTATTTGTTCCCTATACTGAGGTAACAGGCGACCTAACTCTATTAATTCTCCGACAAAATTAGATAATAAAATTAATAAAAGAAAGATCACCAGAAAAAAGAAAATAGCCAGTACAAAAAAGACAGCCGGTAGGCGAGGGATTTTCTTGGTCAGTAGGGAAATGGGCTTCTCAACTACAAGAGCAATTAGCAGAGCTAAAAAGAAGGGGGTCAAATGGAAAATCAATAACTTTAAGGTTATAACAATTAGCAGAAATACCAGTATTCTTTTTATGATGTCATAATAAGAAAGTTCAAGTTTAAACACTTTTCCACCTCAATTTATATTGCTGATATTAGTTACAGGGCCTTGCAGCTTAAAGAGATTCTCTCCCTTCTTTCATCCACATCAAGCACTTTAACTTTGATGATATCACCTGGTCTCAATATCTGAGAGGGATCTTCTACATAATGATCTGCTAATTCTGAAATATGCACCAGGCCATCAATTTTTAATCCTATATCAACAAAGGCACCAAAATCCCCTACGTTTCTTACTGTGCCCTGCATTATGCTGCCCACTTCTAAATCAGTTAAATCCATAACTCCTGTTCGAAAGATAGGTGGGGGCACTTCATCTCGAGGATCTCGGTCAGGAGCCTGTAAAGCAGCTAAAATATCTTTTAAAGTGGGTAAACCCACCTCTAATTCCTGGGCCAGGTTTCCAGGATTACCCTTAAGCTCACTTAACTTTTCTGTAAATTCCTGTTCCTGAGCAACAGTTAATAAATCTGGCGGTTCAAAATCAACTTTAGCTAACACTCTTTCAGCAATAGAATAGGATTCGGGATGAATCGGCGTTCTGGCTAAAGGGTCTTCCTCACTGTAAATTCTCAAAAAACCTGCTGCCTGCTTAAAGGTTGCTGGTCCAACCCCCTTAACGGAGCGAAGTTGTTCTCTGGTGGTAAAGGCTCCTTTCTTTTCCCGAAAATCACAAATTTTCTTGCTCTGCCCAGAATTAATACCAGCTACATAGGCTAAAAGAGCAGGAGAAGCGGTATTTAAATTTACTCCCACTCTATTAACCACCGATTCAACCACAACTTCGAGTTCTTCTAAGAGAGCTTTATTATCAAGATCATGCTGATATAAACCAACTCCTACTGAGCGAGGATCAATTTTAACGTGTTCAGCCAGGGGATCCTGCAGCCGCCTGGCAATAGAAACAGCCCCGCGCAGGCTAACATCAAGATCCGGTAATTCCTCGCTGGCAAGTTCACTGGCAGAGTAAACCGAGGCTCCCGCTTCATCAACTATAGTATAGGGAATCTTTTGAGAAGCATCCAGGTTGAGCTCATTGAGTAATTCTTCAGTCTCCTGCGAAGCAGTTCCATTACCGCAGGCAATTACATCTACCTCATGGTCAGCAACTAATTCTTTTATTGTCTTTTTGGCCTGGTCCCATTTTTTCTGCGGGGCATGGGGATAAATTTCTGTGGTCTTTAAAACATTGCTCTCCCTATCGACAATGGCTATTTTGCAACCTGTGCGAAAAGCTGGATCGATACCCATGATAACTTTATCCGGTAAGGGGCGCTGTAATAAAAGGGCCTCTAAGTTATCGGCAAATACTTTTCTGGCATGTTCGGCCGCTTTTTCTGTCAGCTCGCTGCGTGCTTCTCTCTCTAAAGCCGGTCCTAAGAGGCGATTGAAGGCATCATCAATGATCTCCTTGAGCAGATTTTTTAAAGGTGAGTTTTTCTTGATAATCTCTCTACTCAAACGCTTAATAATACTCTCCTCTGGTGGATCGATTTTAACTTTTAAAACTCCCTCTTCTTCTCCTCTATTCATGGCTAACACTCTAAAGGGGGGGATATTCTTTATAGGCTGGGTGAAATCATAATATTGTTCATAAACACCTTTCTCGTCAATCTCTGCCTCTTTAACTTCACTGGTTATGCTGGCCTGCTGCCAGTACCTCTGACGAGAAAGGGCTTTCAGTTCGGGGTCTGAGGCTATTTTATCAGCTAATATATCTTTAGCCCCAGTGAGAGCTTCTTTAAGAGAAGAGACGTCCTGGTCAGGGTCAACGAATTTCTCAGCTTTATTCTTTAAGTCTGTCAAGTTAAGCTCCTGTTTCCAGATAACTTTGGCCAGTGGTTTTAAACCCCTTGCTTCAGCTTTATCGGCTCTAGTCTCTCGCCGGGGTTTATAGGGATAATAAATATCTTCGACTTCCTGTAAAGACTTTGCTTCTTCCAGTTTTTTCTCTAATTCCGGGGTTAGTTTATCCTGGGCGGCTATTTTTTCTTTGGTAGTATCTATTTTTTCTTCCAGTTTAGCATGATAGCTAATTTTCTCTGCTAAATCTCGCAGTTGATTTTCATCGAGACCACCTGTCTTTTCTTTGCGGTATCTAGCAATAAAAGGGATGGTATTGCCAGAATCTAAAAGGCTTATCACCGATTTTATCTGCTCTATTGATATTTCAAGTTCCTGTGAAATCTGCCTAATTGATTTTGAAGAAACATTATAGTTCACTTTTAAAACTTCCTCTCTTTATCTTCTTTCTATCTAATAATGGTTTTCGATAAAATATTTCTAAGCTGCTAATCCTGTTCTTCCTCTTCAAAGGGGATTATTAGTTCTTCCCCTGGTTTTACTAATCCTAAGCGCTGCCGGGCTAGTTTTTCTAAGTATTCCGGGTCATCGAGTTTCTGCAATTCTTCTTCTAATTTATGCTGATATTCCTTAGCTTCTCTTATCTGCTGTTGTTTTTCCTGGACTTCTGACTCCAGACTGCGAATTTCTAAATAATTATTAATTAACTGTAGACCCATTAAAATTAATAACAGCAGTAAAAATATCGGCAAAACTTTATAAAGAAGGATTCTTTTTAGAGAAAAATCCATAATACCCCTCCTAAAATACTGCAGAGTCCTGTTGTTATATTTATAATTCTGGATAAGGGGGCTATTTCCTTCACCGAAAATATAAAGAGGCCCTTACCACCACTCAGGTAGGAGCCTCCTTTTTATTTAAAAGGCTATTTAGTTTTTAAATAATACCTCTTTAATCACTCTGGGTAATAAAAGCTTCTTCAGTTTCAGCATCAAAGAGACGCATTTTGGCCTGGTCAACACCCAGTTTAATAATATCGCCGACTTCGGCCTCACTTTCTGCATCTACTCGAGCTATCATATTATGTTCTCCTGTGGCTAGATAAAGATAAATTTCTGAACCCATGGGCTCAACAACCTCTACCTCAGCCTCAAAAGAATTATCTTCTGTTACTTCAAAGTCCTGTTTTAAGCTTGTATCAGAAAGATCTTCTGGTCTAATGCCAAAGACTATATCTCCTCCGGCTGCCTCAGTTATATCGGGATAGTTATTGATCATCTCTTCAGATATTTTGAGTTTAAAGGCACCATTGCCCTCTAGATAATACTCATTTCCTTCCTTAACTAACTCGGCGTCTAAAAAATTCATAGCCGGGCTGCCAATAAAACCAGCAACAAACATATTCTCCGGATAATTATAGAGGGATAAGGGGTCATCTACCTGTTGTATGAAGCCATCTTTAAGAACTACAATTCTATCCCCCATGGTCATAGCCTCAGTCTGGTCATGGGTAACATATATAACAGTGGTCTGTAACCTATCGTGGAGTTTAGATAATTCTGCTCTCATCTGTACTCTAAGTTTAGCATCGAGATTGGAGAGGGGTTCATCCATGAGGAAGACCTTGGGCTCTCTAACTATCGCTCTACCCAGAGCTACCCTCTGTCGCTGACCTCCAGAGAGCTGTTTGGGCTTTCTCTCTAAAAGATTTTCAATACCCAAAATTTCAGCCGCTTCTTCCACCCTACGTCTTATTTCATCTTTGGGAAATTTACGGAGTTTTAAACCAAAGGCCATATTGTCATAAACATTCATATGAGGATAAAGGGCATAATTTTGAAAGACCATGGCAATATCTCTATCTTTAGGCGGCACATCATTGACAACTTCGTCGCCAATTTTGATTGTACCTTCGGTTATTTCTTCCAGGCCAGCTACCATCCTCAAAGTGGTGGATTTACCACAACCAGAGGGTCCTACCAGGACAAGAAATTCTTTGTCTCTTACTTTTAAGTCCGCGCTATTTACCGCTACCACATCGTCAAAACGCTTAGTTACATTTTCCAGGGTTACATTAGCCATTAATTAAACCTCCTAAAGTTTAATTTGTTTTTAAAACTCATCAAGTGGTACCGCCTGCGATTATTTCAGGGTCATAAACCTTAATTTCGCTGTCTATCTCCTCTTCTGCCAGCATTTTTAATAATTTTTCTGTGGCTTCTTCAGCCATCTTGGCTAAAGGTTCATCAACTACTGTTAACTTAGGGCTGATAATATCTGCAATAAAATCACTTCCTGTGCCAATGACTTGAAAATCTTCTGGCACAAGATATCCCCCAGTCTTTATGGCTTCTATCAGACCTAGAGCAGCGAAATTTTCTGTTACGTATATAGCCAGGGGAGGTTGGTTTTTTTCCACAATATTAAAGAAAACCTGATAGCCCTCTGCTCTATCTGTTACTCCAGAAAAAATTTCCCCTGAGCTACCGAGATGTTGCTGGCAGGTCGTAATAAATCCTTCTTTTCTTTCCATCTCAGCATACTCCTGCTCATTACCTAAAACTAAAAGCGGTGGCTTAACATTGTTCTCCTCTAGCAAATGTTCAGCAGCTAAAATTCCCTCAGCCTGATAATCAATTAAATGCGAGGGAAGCAATAACTCCTCTAATAACATATTAATCAAAACCATATTGTTCTTGTTTTCTAAAGCTAAACGTAAAAATTTACCCTCGGCAGGAGTGCCACCTACAATTATCGCTCCATCAAATTGATTGCGCTGTAACAGGTCTAAATAACCAGCAGCTTTTTGAGAGCTACCAGCGGTATTACAAAGGACCACCTGATAACCAGCTTTGTTGGCGGCTTTCTCCACCGAGGCAATTAAACCAGGGTAGCTCAAATCCTTTAAATCCGGCAATAGTAGGGCAATAACACTGGTTTTATTTTTAGCCAGCCCCTGGGCCAACCTATTGGGTTGATAATTATGTTTGTCAGCCAGTTTTAAAATTTTTTCCTTGGTCTCTTCGCTAACTCCAGGCTTATCATTTAAAGCTCTAGAAACCGTTGACTCAGCCACACCTGCCATCCTGGCCAAATCTTTAAGAGTTATTGCCACCGTTAACAGCTCCTAACGCAAGCGCTTGCAAAGGGCTTTAAAAAAATAGCATTAATATTTATATCTCTATTAATACTATTTCTAGTCGGAGATAAAAAGTCCTGCTTAAAATTTAATTTTTTTATTTAGCCAGCAAAATTTCATCTTTATCGTCAGTTTCTTTTACTTTGACAATTATCTGCTCTTTGCTGGAAGTGGGGATATTTTTCCCTACATAATCGGCTCTAATTGGAAGTTCTCGATGTCCCCGGTCCACCATCACTGCTACCTGAATACTGGCAGGTCGACCTAGATCCATCAATGCATCCAGGGCTGCTCTGATAGTTCGGCCGGTATAAATAACATCATCAACTAAAATTACTGGACGGCCATTTATATCTACCGGAATTTTAGTTTGGTGGACTATAGGTTGACTTGCTATCTGAGATAAATCATCACGATAGAGAGTTATATCTAATATCCCACTGGCAACTTCTTCCCCTTCGATCTCTTTTATTTTTTTTACTAAGCGATTGGCCAGTGGCACCCCTCTAGTCCTTATTCCAATAACAATTATATCTTCAGCCCCTTTATTTTTTTCAATAATTTCATGGGCTATTCTGGTTAGAGCTCTGTCCATCTCCTGAGCGTCACTAAGTTCTTTTGTTTTCTGATTGGTATCAGCCATCTAATCTGCCTCCTCTAATATCACATCTAATTTTACATCAGCTGTACTGGCAAAAACTAAATCTCCATGACCAACTCTCTCCGCCGGACCTATACCAACGGCAAACATATCAGCTGCCAGGGCGGCATCGATACCAGCTTCAGCATCCTCCAGGACAGCACATTCCTCTGGTTCTACATTGAGCTTTTCCGCTGTGTGGAGGAACAGATCAGGAGCTGGTTTAGGATTTTCCACACTATGTCCATCAGAAATTGTATCGAACAAATCACCAATTTCCAGAGCCGAAATGACAGTCCTGGCATTACGACTTGCTGAAGCCACAGCAGTTTTTAAGTTTCGATTTTTAACCTCTAAAATTAATTCTTCAGCTCCTGGCAACATATCCTCGGTTGTCATTTGCTTTAATTTTTCTTGATAATAACCGTTTTTCTTATCCATCAACCGCTGCATCTCTTCTTCAGGTAATTCCTGGCCATCAAGGATAATTTCCAGCGATCTGCGACGGGAAACACCGCGGAGCTGTTCATTTTTTTCCCGGGAAAAATCAAGACCCTCTTCATCGGCCATTCTCTGCCAGCTTTGATAATGAAACTCTGCCGTATCAGTAATTACCCCATCGAGATCAAAAATAATAGCTTTAATGGACATTTTATTCTCCTTTCTGTCATAAAAAATAAATTAAATTTTACCTCAGATTAGCTTTTTTGAAAAGGCAATTTTTTCTTTCTTAACAAGGTTTGGCCGCCAAATTTCAATTTTGCTGGCCTTACCCTTCTCCTGCTGTGGAAAGCCATCAACTAACTCACAGATTTTACCAAAATCAAAGTCAGATATAGGGTGATCAATAAAATGATTATTTATTAACGTTATGTGAAATTGCCAATCATTATAATTTTCCAGGGAAGATATATTTTCATCCCTCAATTTTAGATGTAATTGATCAGCAAAGTCCGTTAAGCTGGCAGTAGCTTTAAGCTTTAAAACCAGATAGCTGCTGCCTATTTGCTGTAAACAGGTTAAATCATCTAATTTTAAAATAATATTTTGAGAAAAGTTCTCTGCCTGTTTTTTAATAACCTGACTGGCTAGAGTAACTCTTTCTTTTTTTATCCTATCAATAGTTATATGGAGTTGAGGGAAGTCACTCTTTTGCTCCAGGCCCAGATATTCAAATAATTTTCGTTGCAGCACCTTTATTGCCTTCTCCAGATTTTCATCTGGTAACAGAACTACAAATAATTCCCGCTTGAGATCAGCTGGCCTAACCATAGTGTACCCCCTGAGATTTATTCATAAGTAGCAGGCATAGTTAAAAAATATCATTTTTTTAAGAGATTTGTTAGTAATTATATCAGGGGTGATATCTAATCGCAAATATCTTCCTCTGCAACTTTATTTTCTTCAGCTATATTTTCCACTGCAACCAGCAAATTATTTTTACTGGCAAAGACCTCAACTTCTGGCTTTTTGATAAGTTTTTGCCAGACTCTTTCCGCCTCACCCCTGGTATAATCACGCTCTTCTATTTTTCGCTCCTCTAACAATAATATTTTTTTATCAGTGAAGTCCAGCAGTTGTTTCAGATTGTTTACATTGCCATGACCAAAGGGCAGGTCAGAAACAACTACTATATCAGCAGCTGCAATTTTATCTTTATTTTGGTCCAAATCTTGCTCTTCAATATAGGAAAAGGCCTTTATATCCACAACCTCGTATCCTAATCTTCTAGCTAGCTCCCAATCACTATCACCCTGATTTAAGATTCCACAGCTTAATTGATAGTTTCTTTCATAAAATTCTTTAATTAGTTGCTGGCCCGTGCCACCACCACTTATTAGATGAATTTTCAAATTGGTTTTTAACTTTTCAGGCACACATTCTGCTCTGCCAGGCATTAAAACAACATAGGGACGGCCTGTTAGATAGTTTTTTCTTACCTTAACCTGGGTATTATATACCTGGCCAATATTATCTTCAGTCAGTACCTCCTCTGGCTCACCGCTGGCAAAAATTTTTCCCCTATGCAACAGCACTAATCTGCTGCAATACTGGCCAGAAAGATTTAAATCATGGGAAACAACGAGGATAGTCAAATTCCTTTCCTGATTAAGATATGCCAATAAATCAAAAATCTCCCGCTGATAATTGATATCTAAACTGGAGGTGGGTTCATCTAATAATATTATCTCTGGATCCTGTGCTAAAGCCCTGGCGATAATAACCCGCTGTTTCTCTCCCCCACTTAAACTATTAAAATCCCTATCGCGAAAATTCCTGGTATCGGTAAGAGTTAAAGCTTCTTCCACTATTTTTCGATCATCATCTTTAATCTGGCCCCAGCGCCCCTGGTAGGGATGTCTCCCCATCATCACTATATCATAAACCGAAAAATTAAAACCAATATTTGTCTCCTGAGGCACTACCGACATCTTTTGAGCTAACTCCTTATTAGGGATTTTTAGTAAATCACTTCCCTCCAGATAGACCACCCCACTATCCGGGGTAAAGAGATTGCTGATATTCTTCAATAAAGTTGATTTCCCAGAACCATTAGGACCAATAATAGCGGTAAATTCCTGCTCTTTTATGGCTAAATTAATCTCATCTATAATAGTATTTTCCTTATTATAGCCAAACTTTAACTTATCTATATTGAGCATTTATTTTCACCAACTTTCAGACTTGCGCTTCCGTAATAAATATATAAAGTAAGGCCCACCTACCAGCGCCGTTATTATACCTACCGGTATCTCTAAAGGAGGCATTAATGAACGGGCCAGCATATCAGATAGAACCAGAAAAACTCCTCCTAAAACAGCCGCCAGTGGAAGTAATTTTCGGTGATCAGGGCCAATGAGCAGGCGAGCAATATGAGGAACTACCAGACCAATAAATCCGATACTGCCACTAACTGCCACCACTGCAGCAGTAACTAAGGTGGCACCGGCAATCAACATTTTTTTCACCTTTTCCACATTCAAACCCAGATGATGGGCACTCTCCTCACCCATAAGAATAAGGTTTAAATCATTGGCAAAAAATATAATAGGAATTAAACCCAGAAAATAATAGGGAAGGATCATTCGGATATCTGACCAGCTACTACCAGAAAGGCTGCCCATCAACCAGAAAACAACTCGCTGTAAATCCTGAGTGCCCAGCACCATCACAAAAGATCTAATAGCATCCAGCATAAAAGCTGTTGCTACACCAGCCAGCAAAAATGTCATTACAGGTATTTTGTTGTTGACCCGGGCTAAATTATAAACCAAAATAACGGTCAGCAAAGCTCCCACAAAGGCAAATAGCGGGATAGTGTTGAAATATAAAAATGTAAAGCTTAAATTATAGACAATGGCAAAGGTGACAGCGGTACCTGCCCCGGCAGAAATGCCAACAATATAGGGATCCACCATGGGGTTTCGAATAACCCCCTGAAAAACAACCCCTGCAATAGCCAGTCCTGAACCCACCAGAAAGCTTAAGGCGATACGTGGTAGGCGGATATTGCGAATTATCACGGCATAGCGGGCCATCTCCCCTTCATCAGTAATCAAAGCCTGTATAACAGTCCGCAGGGGAATATCGGTGCTACCCAGTATGAGAGCTAAAAAAAATGTGAAGACCATTACCAAAAATGTAATTACTACAACCAGAATATTTTTATGTTTTACTAGCAAAAATATCACCCTATCAATGAACATCACTTAATCTGCTGGTTCCAACAGCAAGTTGAAATCACAGGAGCACTTCTCTAAGGTAATTTTATGTTAAGATTGATATTAAGTCAAATAAAAAACCCCCGAATAATCGGGGTTGTCGTCTAGTATAAAAATGGAGCGGGAAACGGGATTTGAACCCGCGACATTCACGTTGGCAACGTGACGCTCTACCGCTGAGCTATTCCCGCCTGTTATCAGTTAGATTAGCAGTATTCTGCAAAAAATCTTGCCGGTAAATTAATAAGTGGTGGAGGGGAAAGGATTTGAACCTTTGAAGGCATCGCCGGCAGATTTACAGTCTGCTCCCTTTAGCCAGACTCGGGCACCCCTCCACAAAAATATTTCCCTCTTGTAGAAATAAAATGAATATGGTGGAGATAAGGGGATTCGAACCCCTGACCTCTACACTGCCAGTGTAGCGCTCTCCCAGCTGAGCTATATCCCCACTTTAAATGGAGCCGATGACCGGACTCGAACCGGTGACCTCTTCCTTACCATGGAAGCGCTGCTACCACCTGAGCTACATCGGCAGATCAATAGATTATATTTTTTATTTAATTTTAGCAGCTTTGATTAAATCTAATTCAAACAATAAGTTTATTAAATGAAAAAGTGGCGGGGGCGACGGGATTTGAACCCGCGATCTCCGGCGTGACAGGCCGGCGCGTTAAGCCACTTCGCTACCCCCCCAAAATGGTGGGCGAAACAGGGCTCGAACCTGTGACCCCCTGCTTGTAAGGCAGGTGCTCTCCCAGCTGAGCTATTCGCCCGAAAAATGGCACCCTCAAGGGGATTCGAACCCCTGTCGCCAGGATGAAAACCTGGTATCCTAGACCACTAGACGATGAGGGCGCAACTATTAACTCTCTCTAATGGCGGAGAGGGAGGGATTCGAACCCTCGCCAGGTCTAGATGACCTGCTACAGGTTTAGCAAACCCGCCCCTTCAGCCACTTGGGTACCTCTCCAGGTTTGGTGGGTCTAAGAGGACTCGAACCTCTGACACCGTGGGTATGAACCACGTGCTCTAGCCAGCTGAGCTATAGACCCAGGAAAATGGAGCGGGAAACGGGATTCGAACCCGCGGCCCTCAGCTTGGAAGGCTGATGCTCTAGCCAGCTGAGCTACTCCCGCCCAAAAATACTTTATACTACTCTACTGCTTATCTTATTAAATTAAAGAGAAATGGTTGCGGGGGCCGGATTCGAACCGACGACCTTCAGGTTATGAGCCTGATGAGCTACCAGACTGCTCCACCCCGCGACAATAAGTGGTGAGCCATGGAGGAATCGAACCTCCGACAACCTGATTAAAAGTCAGGTGCTCTACCAACTGAGCTAATGGCTCATCTATTGGCTGGGGCGGCAGGATTCGAACCTGCGCGTCCTGGGACCAAAACCCAGTGCCTTACCGCTTGGCTACACCCCAGCTTAATAAGGATCCGGCGGCGACCTACTCTCCCACAAAGTCTCCTTTGCAGTACCATAGGCGCTGGAGGACTTAACTGCTGTGTTCGAAATGGGAACAGGTGTTGCCCCTCCGCTATTACCACCGGAAATTTATTAGCGACATTTTTTATTATAACAGATAATAATATCTTTGTAAAGATTTAATTTCAATTTGTTAGCCAGTAATCTATCTGCTAATTCATCTATCGAAAGCTGGATAAAAACTGAGCTATAAAGAAGCTGTTTCCCTCTATCTCAACTCCAGCATGATGTATTATAGCAGATATTTTTTTGTTTGTAAAGGGTTTTGGCAAATTAATTTTATCTATCTTTCACCAGTTCAATTATCAGTAAATAAGCAATTTTATTTAAACTATTTATTAACCTCCGCTTTAGTCAGGGGCTAATATAACTAATCAAAACCCTGCTTTCTATCAGCTTAACTTTGTGAGGAGGCAAGACTGAAAGCAGGGTTTTGTGGGGATGGCTTTATGGCTTTTAAATAAAACTTATCATTTGAATATTATTATACAGTCTTTTTACTACTTTTTCAAGGGTGAATTTGTTTATTTGTTCTTTTTTCGTTATAATTGAATAAAGTTAATTATTTAATTTATACTGGTTCTCTTCATCAAGGATATACGGATATTAAGTCTTTTTGGCCACTTATACTATTTAAAAGAGGTGTAAACATGAAACAACATGATTTAGACATAGTTGTACGTAATCTTCAGGAAACCTTCCCTCCTTTAATCAAAAAAATCAATACTGGAGATTATATGCAAAAATACAACCTGACTCCAACTCTTGCTCGTATTTTATTCACTTTAAAATATCATAACCGACAATCTTTATCAAAATTGGGTAAAAGGGTAGGATTAACAACTTCAAATTGTAGTAGAGCAGTAGAAAGATTATTCGAGCTGGACTACATAGAAAGAAATACCGATGAAAATGACAGAAGAAGAACTTTAATCACTCTATCGCAGGAAGGAGATAAATTAATCGCTGAATTAAGGAAATTATACTATCAACAGCTTAAAAAACATCTTTCTGAGTTATCTTCTGAGGATATAAAAAAATTAAAAGAATCCTCTGAACAGATCCATGCTATTTTATCTAAATTGCATTAGTTTGAGTTTGATATTTTCTATCCAGTTAAAAAACCCGGCTTTAATTTAGCCGGGTTTTTTTGATCTTATTTTTCTCTTATCTCTTTAGAAAGGCAACAAGTTTCTAAACCAGCGGAAAAGGCGGCGGAAAATTCCAGCCCTTTCAATATCTTCTGCTGCTATAATATCAGCTCTTTGCCTTATTTCATCTCTTTCTTTAACTACCACCTCTCCTATTTTTTCTTCAGCTAAAATAGGAAACTCCAACTCATTATCAAGGCTTATTGCTGTAGTTAACTCTACCTCTTCAGCCCGGGGCAGAATAATTTTTAGATTTTCAGCCAAAAGGCCCTGCACTGATTGCTTTTTGCTCTCAGGAATAAAGATCCCTTCAAGGGTATCTCCTTTAGCAAATATTTTTTCCTGCCGATAATGATCAAAACCATAATCCAGCAATTTAGTCGTTAACCTTTGCCGCTCTTGCTGATTCTCAGCGCCTAAAACTACTGATATCAATCTCATTCCATCTCTTTTTGCTGTTGCCGACAGGTTAAAACCGGCCTCCCGGGTATATCCTGTCTTTAAACCATCCATCCCTGTATAATTAAAGGCTAAATGATTGGTATTAGTTAACATAGCCTGCCTGTCTGGCAGGTCGAGGTACTTAAGCCAGGTCTGCCCCCAATCCAATACTTCCTGATATTTAACTAATTCTCTGGACATCTTGCTAATATCACGAGCAGTGGAATAATGATCAGAGTCTGGAAGGCCAGTGGCATTGGCAAAATTAGTATTCTCCATCCCCAGCTCTTGAGCCCGCTCATTCATCATATCTATAAAGGCATCATAATCTCCACCAATTTTTTCTGCCAGAGCATAGCTAGCATCATTGGCTGAGGCAATAATAATTGCTTTAAGTAACTCTCTTACCTTCAGGCTATCACCTGAAGCTAAATAAATCTGCGAACCACCCATGCCCGATGCTGCACTGCTTACGGTGACCTGGTCATCAAGAGATAGTTCGCCAGCTTCAATAGCCTCCATTGCTAAAAGAGAAGTCATTATTTTAGTTATACTTGCTGGAGGCAGCTTTTTATCAATATTATTTTCATAAAGTATTTCTCCAGTATGACTATCAAGCAAAATAACAGGACGATTATTTTCAATTTCTAACCCCTTTACAGGGCTAGCAGTGATGGGGAGCAATATTAGCAGTATAATGATAAAAACAAAACCTTTAGACCGCATTTACTGCTCACCTTCTTTAGCTGTTTTTGCTTCTTCCCAGAGAGCATCAAGTTCTGTTAAAGACATAGCAGATAGGTTTTTGGCCTGGTCTAAAGCTGTTTCTTCAATAAAGGAAAATCTATCCTTAAATCTTTTTATGGTTCCCAGAAGTGCTACCTCGGGATTGACCTCTAGAAATCGGCTTAAATTTACCACCGCAAAAAGCAAATCCCCTATTTCTGCAGCCACCTCTTCCTGGTCCTCCTTAGCCGCTGCCTCTTCTACTTCAGCTAATTCTTCTTTTACCTTCTCAAAAACAGGAGAAATGTCATCCCAGTCAAAGCCAACCTCTGCAGCTAATTCCTGGACTTCATGGGATTGTAAAAGAGCCGGCAAATTTTGCTGACAGTCAGAAAAAACAGAGCCGGAATTAGCGCATTTATTGTCAGCTGATTTATTAGCAGTTGAATTTTTCTCTGACTCTTTGATTTTCTGCCAGGTGAGCTTCACCTCAGCCGGGGTATCGGCTAATTCTTCTCCAAAAACATGAGGATGACGGCGTATTAACTTTTCTATTAAATTATTTATGATATCTGCCAGATCAAAATCTCCCTTTTCCTCAGCAATCTGAGCTTGGAAGACCACCTGTAATAAAAGATCTCCCAACTCTTCTTTTATTAATCTTTTTTCCTCAGTATTTATTGCTTCAATAACTTCATAGGCTTCTTCTAATATATAGGGACATAAAGATTTATGGGTCTGCTCTCTATCCCAGGGGCAACCTTCTTCGGAGCGAAGTAGGGTCATTATCTGATGTAGTTTTATTATTTCTTTGCTTAAGAGTCCTTCATCCATGATTTATTATAAAACACCCCAATCCTGTAATTTTCTGGCTAAATTAGAGCCAATTCCAGGAATCAATTTAACCTCCTGAACCCCAATTTCACCTGAGTACAACAACATCAAGCTATATACCATGATACCAAAAGCCACTGCTCCAAGCAAACTGAAAAAACTGGAATATTTAATAATATTTGCTGTCAGGTAAAGCATCAGGGGGTGGAAAAGATAAACCAATAATCCCATGATAAGTGCTGATAGCGCTGGATAGATAATCTGTCCCTTAGCAGCCACAAGAATTCCGCTCAATTTTTTAACCTGAATGATATTTAAGACTGCTGCTATAGCAAAGCCAATCACCGTACCCACGGCAGCCCCGTGGATATTAAAAAGAGGCATCCCCGTCAAGGTAAAATTTATGACTGCATTAACTATAGCTCCAAGGAATAAATTTTTAGCAGGCAAATCAGTCCGCCCTATCCCCTGTAAAACCGCAGAAGAGGTCTGCTGCAGGGTTATAAAAACCACTCCAAAGGCAGAAATCTTTAAGATGCTGGCAGCCTGAGGCTCAGCAAAAATCACTTCAGTAAGAGGTTCAGCTAAAACCAGCAATCCAATAGCAGCCGGCAGGCCTAACATAACAGTCAATCTCAAAGCAGTGGAGATCCTTTCTTTTATCATATATTCATCTTCGCGGGCAAAGGCCTCAGAAATTGCAGGAACTAAGCTGGTGGCCATGGAGACAGTTATAATAGTGGGAAATTGAACTAAAGGCATAACCACTGTGGTAAATTGACCGTAAAGAGTAGTTGCTCTTTCCATGACAAAACCTGCCGCCTGCAATCTTTGAGGTACAAAAATCCAATCTACAAAACTCATCAAAGGCATTACTAAAGCCCCTAAAGTTATTGGAAAACCCAGACTAAAAAACTCCTGCAATACTTTTTTTGTCTTTAAGTTAGAAATGGTAGTATCCTGGGAAAGAAAAATAAAAATATCATCTTTTCTCTTATAATATATATAGACCACCAATATAAGTCCGGCAATAGCACCTGTAAAGGCACCAAAGGAAGCTCCGGCAGCTGCGTATCTTAAACCCATGGGCAGCAGCAGATAAGCCAGTAAGATCATGGTAACTGTTCTTACGAATTGTTCAATTATTTGGGAAAAGGCTGTGGGCTTCATGTCCTGCAGTCCCTGAAAAAAGCCTCTAAAACTTGCCATCACTGAAACCACAAAAATAGCCGGAGATATCGCCAGCAAAGCATAATAGGCCCTGGGATCTAATTGTAATAAAGAAATAATTGGCCTGGCTAATAATGCCATGGTTATGGACGCCAGTAGACCAATTACTACACTTAAAATTCTGGCCAGAGCAAATATTCGATAGGCATCTTTTCTTTCTTCCTTGGCAATCCTCTCTGAAATCATCTTGGCAAGTGTTACCGGTATGCCTGACCTGGAGACCACCAGCATTATTGTATAGAGAGGGTAGGCCATCTGGTAAAGACCCATTCCCTCTGCTCCAATTAAACGGATTAATACTACTCTATAGCCCAACCCCATAAAACGAGAAAGTATGCCTGCTATACTTAATATAGCAGCCCCCAGGACAAAATGTTGAGAATTCCCTTCGGAGGTGTTATCGAGATTACTATCCATCCTCAGCACCAACTTTATCAGGAAGATTTTGAGCTCTTTCCTCATTAAATTCCAGCAGAGAGTCCAGGACTTTTAATAATAGTTGATTATGATTAGTTTTAGAAGATTTTCTGATGCTAATTTTTGGTTTATCAGCTGACCTGATTTTGATCTCCCTTTGATATTCACGGGCTAATTTCATAATAGCCTGACCATCAACACTATTCTTGCTGGCAAACAAACAGCTCACCAGATTTTTATCTTCTTTTACTTCAATAATTTTTAATTTCTCAGCCCTTACCTTAACTTTGCTTATTATCAGTAAATTCCTAACTTTTTCCGGTAATTCTCCATATCTATCCCGTAATTCTTGAGAAATATCTTCTAATTTTGCATCAGAATTGGCAGCCATTATCCGCTGATAAAGGTCAATCTTTTGCCTGGAATCTGCAATATAATCATCTGGAATATAGGCATCCAATTGTAGTTTTATCTCGGATTCAACCGCTTCTTCTTCTTTCTCTCCCTTCAACTCTTCCATGGCCTGTTCTAAAAGTTTACAGTAAAGAGAATAACCAACACTGGCTATGTGACCATGCTGCTCTGGCCCTAAAATATTACCTGCACCCCTTATTTCCATATCTCTCATGGCAATTTTAAAGCCGGAACCCAGACTGCTAAATTCTTTGATGGCCTCCAGTCTTTTCTCAGCAACTTCCGATAAAATTTTATCTTCTTTGTACATTAAATAGGCATAGGCCACTCTATTGGTCCGCCCTACTCTTCCCCGTAATTGATAAAGCTGAGCCAGGCCTAATCTTTCAGCTCGATTTATTATAATGGAATTTACATTGGCTATATCAAGACCATTCTCTATAATAGTGGTGCAGACTAAAACATCATATTCCTGCTCATAAAAGTCCAGCATAATTTTTTCCAGTTTTCTTTCCCTCATCTGCCCGTGAGCCACGGCTATTCTAACTTCAGGAACCAACTCCTTGATCATTGACGCCTGTTTATCTATATCCTCAACTCTATTATGGACATAATAAGTCTGACCATCTCTGGCCATTTCTCTTCTAATGGCATCCCGGATGGTCTCTTCACTGAATTTTTTAACATAAGTTCTAATAGGATAACGGTTTTCAGGTGGAGTCTCGATAACGCTCATATCCCTAACTCCCACCAGAGCCATGTGCAGGGTGCGAGGTATGGGAGTGGCTGTTAAGGTCAAAACATCGACCTTCTTCTTTAAGTTTTTTAATTTCTCTTTATGAGCTACCCCAAAGCGCTGTTCCTCATCTATTATCAAAAGGCCCAAATCATTGAAATTAATATCAGAAGAAAAGAGACGATGGGTGCCGATAATAATATCAATACGCCCTGAAGCTAATTGTTCTTTTATACTCTTTTGTTCTGAGGGACTGCGAAAACGGCTGATCATCCCCACTTTCAGGGGGTAATCAGCTAACCTTTCTCTAAAGGTATTATAATGTTGTTGAGCTAAAATGGTAGTGGGGACCAACATAGCTGTCTGTTTACCATCCATGGCTGCTTTAAAAGCTGCTCTAATAGCAACCTCAGTCTTTCCATAGCCTACATCACCACAGAGTAACCGGTCCATGGGGTTGGAGCTTTCCATATCTTCTTTTACTTCTTCAATGGCTTTTTGCTGATCTGGAGTCTCCTCATAGGGAAATTCATCTTCAAACTCCTGCTGCCAGACTGTATCTTCCGAGAAAGAATAGCCCTGAATGGCTTCCCGGGAGGCATATAATTCTATCAAGTTAATAGCCAGCTCTTTTACAGACTCTTTAACCCTTTGTTTTACTTTCTGCCATTCACTACCACCTAGACGATATAACTTAGGCTGCTGGCTTTCCCCACCAATATATTTTTGCACTAAATTGATCTGGTCTGTGGGTACATATAATTTATCATCATCAGCATACTCCAAGAGGAGATAATCCTGATGCTGACCCTGAATTTCTAAGGTTTTTATGCCCAGGTATTTACCAATACCATGATTTTCATGAACTACATAACTGCCTGGAGTCAGCTCCGTAAAGGATGATATTTCTTCACTTTCTTCTAATTCAACCAGTTTACGCTTTTTCCGTTTTTTCTGACCTAAAATTTCTTTTTCCGTAAAGAGAGCTAGCTTAAAATCCTCTAAAATAAAACCCTGGTCCAGGGTCTCTACTCCAGCAAAAATACCAGACTGGTCAATTTTTACTTCGGTCGCTTTATTTATATTGAGTTCCTTGCTGAGATGGTCAGCCACCCGGATCATCTTATTCTCCGAACTAAAGGTCAATAGTACAGTGAGATTTTGTTCTCGTAACTCCTTTATTCTATCAGTTAAGAGATCAAAACGGGCATGATAGGGCTCTAAAGCCTGACCGGTAAAAGTTAAATCAATTTCCGTCTCCGGGCCAGTATGAGAGAGAAATTCAATATTATAATTTGAATAAATTTCACTTTCTAATTCTGCCGGAGGGAGAAAGTTATCCAGATAATATGATAAGACTTCTCCTTTCTCTAGCAGTTTTTTATACATATCAGAAATTTCCTGAAAACTGCGTTGATAAGAGGGAAAAATCTTATCCGGGTTAGCTAGCAGCAAAACGGATTGGCGGGGGAAGTATGAAAATACAGTAGCTAGATTGTTATAAAAAAAGGGAAGGTACTCCTGTAGAACATCGACTTTTTTATTCTCTAAACCCTCATGCATTAATTGCTGATGCTTTTCCTCACTTCTTTGCGCAGCTTCTTCTTTACCCTGGGAAAATAAATCATTCTGATGTTTTTCCCAGGCAGCAGCCACAGCTTTACTGCGACCGGAAAAATCTTCTGGCAATAAAAATTCTCGGGCAGGAATTAAAAAAGCTGAATTACAATTCTCGATAGAGCGCTGGTCCTCAATTCTGAATTTTCGAATTGAGTCAACTTCATCTCCGAAAAATTCTATGCGGTAAGGATGCTCTGCATCAGGCGGAAAAACATCTAATATTCCTCCTCGAAGACTAAAATCCCCTCTTTTAGCTACCATGGACTCACGATTATAACCGCTTTCAAGCAGGGCAGTTGTTAATTCTGCAAAACTATAAGTTTTCCCTAACTTAATATTTTGGCTTAAATCCTGCCAGCGCCAGACTGGAGGGAGATATTGCATTAGCGACTGCACGGGCATAATATATATGCCCTCTACTTCTCTTTTAAGATCTGCCAAGACCTTGATCCGTTGAATTTCTTTGTTGCGATCCAGCGGTATTTCTTCATGAGGATATACATCCTGCTGGGGCAAAATACTTATAGCATCTTCAGAGACAAGCCTAACTAAATCTTCATAAAGAGTCTCAGCCTGATATTCATCAGCAGTAATAAGTATTAAGACCTCATCGATTTGCTGCTGTAAAAGAGACAATACCAGAGATAAGCGAGAACCTCGCAGACCTGAAATCCTCATTTTTTCTCTTTTGCGCAGAGCTTTTGTAAGTTGAGATATCTTTTTATTATCTTTATCTAAATAGACCTTCATTAGAGAACCTCCAACACTCTTTGATTGACAGCAGATCTTATAATATAAAACAGGGGTCGTTTCTAGTAAACTTAATTAAATTTATTCATCGTTGCCTTTGGGCCCTTCTCAAGATAAACTTCCACAGCCCGAGCTGCCTCTTTTAAACTCGATTCTATGATTTCCTTCTCCTCTGAGCTAAATTCTTCTAGAACATACCCAGAAGCATCTATTCCTGGCAAAGGATTGCCAATACCAATACGCAATCTGGCAAATTCATCAGTCCCTAAATTATCAATAATTGATTTCATGCCATTGTGTCCACCGCTACTGCCTGATAAACGCAGTCGCAGTTGACCCAGTTCTAAATTTAAATCATCATAGATAAGCAAAAGGTCAGCTTCGCTTAAATTATGTTCCCGTAATAAACAGCTTACTGCCCTACCACTGCGATTCATGAAGGTTAGAGGCTGAGCTAAAATTATCTCTTTTTGAGCAATGCTGCCTTGACTTATCAGGGCTCGACAGCAATCCTCTGGTTTAGCAAAGTTATTTCTTTTAGCTAAAATCTTTATCACTTTAAAACCCACATTATGTCTGGTATTGGCATATTTCCGGCCTGGATTGCCTAAACCAACAATTAATTTCATCTTAATCACCACCAAAACCGGTTAAATAACAGGTAAGCGCAACCTCGGATTAAGGCCCGAAGTTACGCTGCTGAATTAAAGTCACTTATAGGAATTATAAAGTTAGATCTAGGGCAATGAGAGCATATCCTATTGCTAAGAGTAGAATTTATTACATATAATCTCTCTGTTCAGGTTCCTCTTCCTCTTCTTCTGGCAGCTCTTCCCCTTCTTCTAGCTCTTCTTCTAGTTCTTCTGTTTCTTCACCGATAACTTCTGGCTCCAGCTCTTCAACATCAAGTAGAGCTTCTTCTTCCTCTTCGGTGATTTCACTTGGTGTTACTATAGTAACTATTACATCATCTGGAGAACTAACTAAATCAATATCATCACTGATATCAAGATCTCCAACAGAAAGAGAGTCTCCTACATCAAGTTCAGTTATATCCAGTTCAACTTTTTCTGGTATATCGCCAGGGAGACATTCAATCTCTAACTCCCTCATCAATTGCTGAAGTACTCCACCTTCCTGTACACCAAAAGCCTTACCAGTAAGTTTTATAGGTATGGTAACAGCAATTTTTTCATCCATTGAAATCTGATGAAAATCAACATGCAGTAGCATCTCTTTTATGACATGCTTTTGGTAATCTTTAATCATAGCTGTTTCTTTAGTTTCCTCATCACCATCTTTAATCGTTAGGTCTACAATAACATTACTGTCAAGATAGCCCTGTATTTCCACAGGATCGAGGGTCAAAGGCTGAGGTTCACGATCACGTCCATAAATCACGGCAGGTATTTTGCCTTCTCTTCTAAGTTGTCGGGCTGTTCCTTTACCTGTCTTGGCTCTTGCTTTTGCTTCCACTGCTAATCTTTCCATAAACTATCCTCTCCTTGAAAAATTCTCTCAAATTAGTTTGTTAATAAGCTTTAATAAGCTAATAATTAGCAAATAACTTTAGACCATCTCTGTTCCTGCTGTTATTTGCCGGATTTTTACCCTGAAACAATAGAACCTTATTTTAATTTAAACCTTAACCTTAATAATTATAACATCAATCTGGCAGTTAATCAATTAGAACAATTTTTTATAGGCCTATTTAAACAATACACTGACTGAAACATCTTTGAAAATTCTATCTATAGCCTCCCCTAATAAAGGAGCAATGGAAAGTACTTTTAAATTATCAAGTTCCTCCTGGTGGTCCTGCTGGGGAATACTATTGGTTACCACAATTTTTTCTAAGGGGGCAGCCTTTAAACGTTCAATGGCCGGGCCTGAAAAAAGGGCATGGGAGCCAGCTGCAAAAACTTTATTAGCTCCACTGGATTTTAAGGCTCTAGCGGCAGCTGTCATGGTGCCTGCCGTGTCAATTATGTCGTCAAAGAGTATTACGTTTTTGCCCTCTACATCACCAATTATATGCATAACCTCAGCAACATTAGCCTGAGGACGCCTTTTATCAATTATAGCCATGGGGATATCTAACTGTTTGGCAAAAGTTCTAACTCTGCGGACTGAGCCAACATCCGGGGCTACTGCGGTGAAATTGGCTAAATCCATTTCAGCAAAGTATTCCACCATTATTGGAAAGGCATAGAGGTGGTCTACTGGTATATCAAAAAAACCCTGAATCTGTGGGGCATGCATATCAATTGACAGGAGTCGCCTGGCACCTGCCGTAGTTAATAAATTAGCCACCAGCTTCGCCGTTATAGGGTCACGGGGGCGAGCTTTTCTATCCTGTCTGGCATAACCATAGTAGGGAACCACAGCTGTAATCCTTCTGGCTGAAGCCCTTCTTAGGGCATCTATCATTACCAGCAATTCCATTATATTTTCATTGACCGGAGGACTGGTGGGTTGAATCACAAATACATCTGCACCTCTAACAGTCTCTTCTATTTTTACTGAAATCTCGCCATCTTTAAACCTGCCAATCTCTTTGCTGACCAATTCTGTCCCTAAATAATCACAGATATCATTTGCCAGTTCAGGATGGCAATTTCCCGTCAATATTTTCATCTTCTCACCATAGGTAGTCATTAATCCCGGGCCTCCTAATTATTTCTTTTTATAAAATCTTGCCGGCACACCTAAAACCACTGAATTCTTCTCAACATCCTTTGTGACTACTGAGCCAGCTCCAGTGCTACTATTTTTTCCCACTTTCACCGGGGCTACCAGAGTGGTATTGCTGCCAATAAAGACATTATCAGCTAAGGAAGTCTGATGTTTTTTCTCGCCATCATAGTTAGCAAAAATTGTGCCTGCGCCTATATTACAATTCCGTCCAAGGTTTGCATCCCCCACATAACTTAAATGGGGCACTTTACTCCCCTCCCCCACCTGCGATTTCTTTAGCTCAACAAAATTGCCAATACGACAGGATTTAGCTATTTTAGTACCTGGTCTTAAATAGGCATAGGGGCCTACAGTGGTGGCAGAATCTACTTCACTATCCATTATTATACTGCCCTGTCTAACTTCAACTCCAGCTGAAAGAACAGCATTTTTAAGCTGGCAATTGCTGCCAATAATACTATCCCGTCCAATCCTGGTTTCTCCTCTTAGATAACTGCCAGGATAAATTGTTACATCTGGAGCAATTTTTACCCCTGCTTCTATATAAGTTCTAGTGGGATCTTTAATGGTTACTCCCTTATCTAAATGCTCATTTATAATCCTTCTCTGGAGAATCCTTTCTGCCTGAGCTAAATCTCTTCTGTCATTTATTCCCAGTATATCTTCAGTTCTTTCGGTAAAAAGAGGTAATAGAGGAGCTTTCTTTGCTATGTAATGCATGGTCTCTGGCAAATAATATTCTCCCTGATTATTGTCATTTTCTAGTTGGGCCAGAGATTTTAAAAGTAATTTACTAGAAAAACAATAAATCCCACTATTCACTTCTTTAATTTGAGCTGTCTTGTCATCGGTATCATGTTCTTCCACAATTTTTTCAATTTCACCAGTATCTTTTCTCACTATTCTTCCATAACCAGCAGGGTCATCCAGTTCAGCTGTTAAAATTGTCATACCAGCATTTTTTTCACCATGACCAGCAATCAACCTGGATATTGTCTCCTGACTCATCAACGGCGTATCTCCATATAAAATTAATACCGGGCCCTGGTGAGAGGAAATATATTCCCGGGCCTGAAGCACAGCATGACCAGTGCCTAACTGGTTCTCTTGATACACAAACTCGGCTGTGCCATAGTTTAACATAGTTTCCTTTACCATCTCTGCTTGATGGCCAATTACACAGACTGTTTGCCGGGAAATCTCATTAGCCAGTTCAACTACATGGCCTATCAATGGTTTTCCAGTCAGTTCATGTAAAACTTTGTTGCGCTTTGAATTCATTCTAGTACCTTCACCAGCTGCTAATATAATAGTTAAAACTTCAGCCACCTTAAATTCCTCCTAATTTCCAGGCTTAACTTGAATAACGAAAGAATATTATCAAAAATAAAGACCAATGTCAAGGACAAAATATCCGAGAAGCGGATAAATTTTAAAACCAAATTTAAAGCTCCCGGATATTTTGTTCATTTTTAGTTCTCTCCTGGTTTCTAGCCGACTTTTTTCATTGTATTGTGGTAAGCATTGATGACCTCATCCTGTAATAACTTACTAAATTCTTTAGTAATAGGGAAGAAAATATCATAATATTCATCTTTCCACTTCCGGGCTGGCATCGAGGCAAATAAACCATTGCGGCCATCGATTATTCTAATTCCTCTTGCCACCAACTCATCATTCAATGTAACTGAGGCATACCCCTTCAACTTGCCTTCACCTTCAAAAAGAGTGATTTTAATATCAGTGATTTTCATCTCCTATACTTACCCCCTTATAATGTAATAACTATATTATAAATGGTAAATATAGGGAAGTCAAGTTATTTTTTTATATATATTCTAAAAAATTCCATAACTCATCTTCTCCGTCCCAGTCAAAGTCTTTAATCTCATCGTCGATGGTTATTAGATTTTTCTTCTCCGCAATTATTCTACCGACTTTGAAGGATTTTATGCCAATTTTTTCTAGCTTGTCCTGGAGGGCTTCAGCTTCGGGAAGGGTGATGAGCATGCTACCAGAGGAAATTAAAGCCAGGGGATTCAAATCAAGTTTAGAACAGATTTCCGCCACCGCTGGCCTTACTATTTCTGCTGATGGCATTAAATGAAAACCACAATCTGCTGCCCTGGCCACCTCTTTAATGGCACCGTAAAGCCCCCCTTCAGTTATATCATGAAGGGAATTCACCCCATGAGAGGCTGCCAGTAACCCCTCTGGAAGAACGCTGAGTTCATGCTGGTAATCCAGGGCCTCTTTAATAGCCTGGGGACTTACCCCCTGCTCCAATAAGTGTTTGCCATAATCACCTGCTAAAATCATCGCCCCCTCTAAGCCCACCCCTTTAGTGAGCAGGATTTCATCACCGGCTTTGGCTCCCCCAGTAGCCACATATTTCTCTTTATCAGCTCTGCCAATAGCGGTAATAACTATAATGGCCTTGCTCACTTCGCTTAAGACTTCTGTATGGCCACCTAAAACCTGAACATCAAGGCTGCAGGCTGTTTCATTGATCTCAGTCATCAAAGAACTAATCATTTCATCGGTAGTTTCTGGAGGAAGTAATAAGACCACCTGGATGCCTATCGGCGAAGCCCCGGCCGCTGCTAAATCATTGCAGGCTACATGGACGGCGAGATAACCAGCATTTTGCCCTGCCCCGGTAATGGGGTCAGAGGAAATTGCTAAAACTTCATCACCAAAATCCACCACCGCACTATCCTCTCCGACTCCAGAATTAACTAAAATATCTTTGCGATGATGAGAGATTTTATTCAGTACTGTTTTTTCCAGTCTTGCCGCTGATACTTTGCCAATCTTCATTCTGTTCACTCGCTTCCTTAATTATGTAAATATTTTCTTGCTGTAAATTTAGTGATTATTAATCGTTCTTCTCCTGGCCAGTTCTGGTAGGTATCCTGTAATTTTCTTTTGTCATTAAAATAAGCGATCAATGTCGGGCCACTGCCACTCATCTGTACATGGTCAGCACCAAAACTATATAATTTTGCTTCTAAATCAACCAGGGCTGGAGCTAATTTTTTGCTGACTGGCTGCAGAATATTATACCAGCCTTCCTGCCAGGTAATTTCTTTTTTCTCCTTGAGCAAAGATACTAACTCCTCTAAAGAATAATCTTTAAAACGATCAGGGAGAGTAGAATTTGGCTCTTTTTCCTCCTGCTGGGCTAAAAACATGTTATCATAGAGTTTATATACTTCTGCTGTTGATATCTTTAAGTTTGGATTTAATAACAACACCTCTTGCTGTAAAAGATCAGGCAGAAAAAGTAATTCTTCACCTCGCCCGGTAGCTAGAGCTGTCCCTCCTGTCAGACAAAAGGGGACATCCATGCCAAGTTTTTGACCAAAATTCTGTAACTCAACTAAGCTCAATTCTAAGTTGAACAATCTATTCAGGCCTCGCAAAACCGCTGCGGCATCAGTGCTACCGCCAGCCAGTCCCGCTGCCAGGGGAATGTTTTTCTGTAAATATATCTTCACTCCCGGTATTTTTTGAGGAAAATGCTCTTGTAAAAGTTTAGCCGCCTGCCAGGCTAGATTATCTTTTCCTCCTGGCAGTTCATCTTCAACTTCACCTTTAAGATTAATCAATTTTATCCCCTGAGGTACCGGGGCTAAAATTATTTTATCGGCTAAAGATACAGATTGCATTATCATTTCAACTTCATGATAACCATCATCAAGGAGACCTAAAATATTCAAAGCCAGATTGATCTTAGCCCTGGCTTTTTCCACAATTTTGCCTTTAACTTCAGGATGATTGGCGATTTTTCAACACCACCCTCAAATTAGTTAAAACTATAAAACCCAAAAACTTTTCTTTACCTCTGTTATTATAACATTAAAAAGATATTAAGTTAAGGATAAATATTCAGGACAAAAAATTGCTAAAGAAAAAAGCTAATGCTATAATTATAGAGAGGAGGGATAATTATGGCCGAGAGCCGGATAAAATGCTGGCACATAAACCATAGTGCTGTAGCCATATATCATAAAAACACTGGAATATTAATGGTATTTGATTATTTTCAACACCCCAGAGATTCTCAGTCCTTAAATTTTCCTGCTTGCTGGGAAGAACTCCCTGAGCTCAAAGAAGCTTTTTTCTTTGTTACTCATAGTCATCAGGATCATTTTAATCCTATGATCTTTGATTGGAAAGATAGATTTCCTCAAACCACCTATATATTGAGTAGTGATGTTAAAACTTCACGAGTAAGAAAAAAACTCTCTAAAACCAGTGCCTATTATTTTGTCTCCAGCGAGAAAAAACTTAATCTAAAATCCATTTTCCTGGAAACTTTTCCAAGCACCGACCAGGGAGTTAGTTATCTTGTGCAGGATGAAAAATTAAATATTTTTCATGCTGGAGATCTTAACTGGTGGGACTGGAAAAGTTTTAGCCCTGAGGAAAGAGAAGAAGAAGAAAAACAGTATAAAGATATAATTAACCAGATTAAAGAAGAAGCCGATAAGATTAACATAGCCTTTGTCCCTGTGGACCCCCGCCTGGAAGAGAATTTCCACTTAGCTGGAGAATATTTTATTTCCCAGTTAAAGCCAGAAATATTTGTCCCTATTCATTTCAGAGATGATTATGGCATTATAAAAAGATTTAAGAAAAAAATCGGAGAAAGTGATAGTTTTATACCTTCCCTGGAAAAACAGGGGGACAGCTTTACTTATAGTTTTAATAATAAAGAGCTAAATCCTTAAAACCCTTAAAAGAAGCCATGAACAAATCCCCGCAGACCTGCGGGGATTTGTTTTGCCTTATACTTTTCTATAACTTCCGGCAAAAATATAACCTATAAGTACATAAATTCTTTGCTAAATTAATCTATCAACTTCAATTCCCGGCCAATCTTTTTGAATTTATCCAGGGCAAACTCCAGATCATCCTGACTATGAGTTGCCGACAGCATCACTCTTATCCTGGCCTTTCCTTTGGGTACAGTGGGAAAACCAATGGCAGTGGCAAAAATCCCCTCTTCCATCAACCGTTCACTGAATTTTTGAGCCTTTTTAGCTTCCCCTATCATCACTGGAGTGATAGGAGTAACAGTTTTACCAACATCAAAACCAGCATTTTTCATATTATCCTGGAATATTTCTTTATTGTTCCAGAGTTTTTCAACCAATTCATCATCTCTCTTTAGTATCTCTATGGCGGCTATAGTTGCTGCCACATCGGCTGGAGTAACTGCAGAACTAAATAAGAAGGGACGAGCTCTTTGCTCTAAATATTCAATTAAAGTTTTACTGCCAGCGGCACATCCCCCTACCGTTCCAAAGGCCTTAGAAAAGGTGCCGATCTCAATATCGACTTCACCATGTAATTCAAAATGATCCACAATACCCCGGCCATGACTGCCTAGAACTCCTTCTCCATGAGCATCATCAACCATTACTATTGCTTCAAATTCCTTAGCCAGTTCAACTATTCCTGGAAGCGGGGCAATATCACCATCCATGCTAAATACCCCATCGGTGACAATTAATATTTTTTCTGGATTATCTTCGCTGGCTTTTGCAAGTACTTCCCGTAAAGACTCCAGGTCAGCATGGTCATAAACTCTAATCTCAGCTCCGGATAATCGGCAGCCATCAATTATACTGGCATGATTAAGTTCATCGCTAATAATGATATCCTTTTTCGTCATCAGAGCTGGAATGACAGCTAAATTGGCATTAAAACCAGATTGGAAAGTGATAGTTGCTTCGGCTTTTTTGAAGTCCGCCAATTTCTCTTCCAGTTCTCTATGAAGTTCCATAGTTCCAGCTATTGTCCTGACTGCTCCAGGTCCAACACCGTATTCTTCTATGGCTCTTTGGGCTGCTTTACTAACTTCAGGATGATTGGCCAAACCAAGATAATTATTAGAACAAAAATTCAATTTTTCCTTGCCATCAATTTCCACCCAGGCACCCTGAGGACTTTCTAAAGTTCTAATATTGGTGTATAAACCTTCATCTTTAAGATTCTCTATTTCTTCCTGTAGCTTAAGTTCTAAGTTCTTATTCATTAGTTAATGCCCCCCTAAGGATTCAGAACAATTTTTCCACAATTTCCTGATTGCATCAATTCCATTCCCTTGGCAAAATCTTCTAAAGGAAATTCATGGGTTATTATCGGAGCAATATCAATTTTTTTCTCTTTCAAAAGTCTTCTAGCAATATACCAGGTTTGAAACATCTCTCTTCCTGTAACCCCAATCATATTTATACCCTTAAAGATCAAATCATCGGTTAAATTTAATCTCACTGGGTCATCAGGAACACCAAGCAAAGCAATGGTGCCTCCAGGGGTAATCTGCCTCAAGCCCTGGTTAATTGCTGCCTCTACTCCTGACATTTCAGCTACAAAGTCGACTCCCGTTCCATCTGTCACCTCTTCTACGATAGCTTCCAGATCATCCTCTAAAGGATTAACTACAAAATCTGCCCCAACTTCTTCAGCTAGTTCTCTGCGATAATCATTGGGCTCACTGACAATAATATTTGCCGCTCCAAAGGCCTTCGCCACCGGGATGGAGAGCAAACCAGCGGGACCGGCCCCGGTAATAAGAATATTTTTGGCTGCCACTTCACCAGCTCTAATGGTATCAATGGCATTTCCTAAGGGTTCTTGAATGGAAGCAAATTTAGCCGGAATTGCCGGGTCATTCTTCCATACATCAACCTCTTCAATCACTGCATAGTCGGCAAAAACACCGTCAGTATGAACTCCTAAGATCTTCATATTAACGCAAATATGTTGCAAACCAGTTTTGCATTGATAACAATGTCCACAGGGTATATGGGTTTCTGCTGAAACAAAATCCCCTGCCGAAACAGAGCTAACTCCACAACCTAAAGCAACAACCTCACCTGCCATCTCATGGCCCATAATTTGGGGTATTTCAACATTATTTTCAGCCCATTTATTCCATTTATAGATATGATAATCACTGCCACAAATAGAGGTCTGTTGAATTTTAACTAAAACCTGCCCCGGAGCAGGATCAGGTACAGGTACTTCCTGCAGTTCTGCTCCAAATTCTGGCCGGGATTTTACCACAGCTTTCATCGTGCTGTCCATTTAATTTTCCCCTCCTGGTATTTTTATATGATCCTGCTCGTTACTTTTTCTTATTCTAAATGAAATTATATCACAATTATTTTAAAAAAATCAAAAATCATTCTCTACCAGGGAATTTGCAAGCCAAACTTTTCCATGGTAAAATTACCAGCGTTGATGATTAAATTAATGCTTTGAATGCCCTTTATAAACAAAATTTTTTATCCAAGGAGTTGAACATCGGTGGCTTTTTTTAAAAAAATTAATCTATCAGCCCGGGCAGCCCTCTTCGCTGCCTTCACGGCTCTAGGAGGTTATCTCCTTATTCCCCTGCCCTTTAGTCCTGTTCCTGTAACTTTACAAAGTCTATTTACGTTATTAGCCGGGATTTTACTAGGCTCCTTTGCCGGCTTCATCAGTCAAATAGTTTATCTCTTAGTGGGTATAGCAGGTGTCCCGGTTTTTTCTGGCGGTCTGGCCGGGCTGGGGGTTATAGCCTCTCCCAGTGGAGGATACCTGCTGGCCTTTCCCATCGCTGCTTTCATTACAGGAAAGGCTAAAAACAAAGAGAACTTGCAGGAAAAACTTTTTTACTTAATCCTGGGAGCTCTTATTATAAACTTTTCCGGAGCTCTATTTCTCTTTTTATGGTGGGATTTTACAGTGGTACAGGCAGCTATTAGTGGCTTTGTTATTTATTTACCTGGTGAAACCTTTAAGATATTTTTGATTGTGCTGTTGATAAAAAAACTGCCAGATAACTTTTTGGCCTAGACCTCTCCCTTGATGTCAATCAATAAAATCTATATTAATATTGCTTGCCGGGCTAATTATTTCAAGTCTTATATTCTCATCCTCTTCCTGGTAATTTTCTGAAACAAAAACATCATTCTCTTCCAGGGTTAAACCAGCATCCTTAAAATCCTCTGCAGCAACTGCCCCGTCAATCTCAATCCTTATCCCGACCTCTGCTGGAAAAAACAGCTTAATATTTGAGGCCCCGGAGTTTAGTCTAACATCGGTATCATGCTTGGCAAAGTAAATTTGAACATCGCTGATGCCAGAGTTCATGTTAAGATTGCTCACTTTGAGTTCTCTAAAATCAAGGTAATAATAGCCGGCTCCGGAATCAATATTTATATTATAATCCACCTCGGGATTAAGTTTGAGATTTGAAGCATTGACGATATCCAGGCTATCCAGGGCAAATTCCCTCATCTGATTGACATCTAGAAAAGCTCGAGCAGCTTCTTCTTCAAAATAATATTCAACTTCTGGCTCCTCTTCTTCCTTCTGATAGTGGAAGAGCAGGTCATAAAGCTTTTCCTTATCTTCACTAGCGGCAATATCAATCCTTCCGGCATTGATTCTTAAATCAAGATCTAGCCCTTTTATATCAGCACTGTAGGGTCTTGTTAGTTCCAGATGTTTTTCCACTGAGGAAACTTCTTCAGTCTGCTGATCCCTAAAGAATACCTGGTGATAATGAGAGAAATAGCCGGGATAGATTAGGGTTACAAAAAGTATGATCAACAGGGCCGGAGTTATCCACCAGAGTTTACTGCGTTTAAATAATAAATTAAGACCTAACAGAATTAACAACAGCGGCCAGGCACTAAAAATAAGTCTCACCATGTTAAAGGTTAAAATATTTAAGGTGTTTAACAGGAACAGGGCTCCAAGTAAAATCAGGATAACCCCGGTAGTTATATTATCCCTTCTGCGCTGCTGCTTTGCTTTAAGCTTTTCTTTCCTGGTCTTATCCATCATCTCCCACTCCCCGGACCAGAACAGCTATTCCCAGGGCTATTAAAAGTAAAGGCCAGAAAGTCCGAAAGTAAAGACGGGGGATCCAGATGTCGAGCAAGAACAAGGCTCCAGCAATTATCAGGATTACCCCTAGATAACGCTGGCTTTTACAATTGTCTTTCCTCGGCCAGGAACTTTCTCTCCCCTCTTCCTCTAAGTCTATTTCAATATATTCATCTTCTGCATCATCAGACTCAGGAGAATCCCGGGAAAATTCACTTTCCTCAGGGGGCTTTTCAGGGATGATAATCCAGGCAATGATATAGGCCAATATTCCAGCACCTTGAGCAAAAAATAACAAAAGGAAGATCAGGCGAATTATAATCGGATCAATTTTAAAGTATTCAGCAATTCCGCCACAAACTCCACCGATGACCTTTTCTCTCCGGGATCTATAGAGCCTTTTAACCTTATCAGCCATAACTATTACCTCTTTTCTTTGATTTTTTCTTCATTTCACCATCATTATACATGACAGCATACTAATATTGCAACTAAATTATTTGCTATCTAATTATCAATATAATATAATTGATGGTGCAGATAAAATAGCTCTTAAAGACCTTAAATCTTTGCCATATCCTACTTCTGGAGGTTAATAATATGATAGGAACTGAAGCTTCTCCTGGTATCGCCATAGGAACAGCAATTTTATTATTTGGTAAAGAAAATCAAACTGCCAGTACTGACAAAAAGTCGAAGGATCAGGAAATAGAACTGAATCGATATTATCAGGCTTTAAATGAAGCCCTGGACGATGTGAAGGATTTAAAAAACAAAGTAAAAGACAAAATTGGCAGAAAAGAAGCCCATATTTTTTCTTTTCAAGAGGATATTCTCCGCAGTGAAGATTTTTCCAATTCAATTGAAGACTTTATTAAAAAGGAAAACTTTTCAGCAGAAGAAGCAGTCAAAAGGGTAATCCGAAAATACGTAGCCCAATTAGTGGAAAATGGGGATAGCTATCTTCAAGTAAATGAAGATGATTTGAAAGATGTCGGCGATAGGCTTTTAAAATTACTGCAGGGTCAGGAAATCAAGATAAATATTGAAAAAAACAATATAATAATTGTCACTAAAAAGCTTAACCCTTCACAGATAGCTCGTTTTGATACCAGTAAGGTGTTAGGTATTGTTACTGCTGAAGGATCTGCCACTTCCCATGCAGCCATACTGGCAGATTCATTAAATATTCCCGCCGTTGTAGGAATAGGAGAGGAGAACCTGCAAAAAATCAAACAGGGTGATAAATTAATCGTTGATGGTCATGAAGGCTTAGTCCATTTAAACCCCAATAAGGATATCTTGCTTCGCTATCAAAAAAAGTTAGAGCAGGACAGAGACAAAAAGCAAAAACTGCAAAAGTATAAAAATAAAAAGCTCACCCGCTCTGATGGTACACAAATTTATATCAGTGGCAATATTGGTAATTCTAAGGAGGCAGCCACCGTAAAAAATCAGGGGGGAGAAGGAATAGGTCTCTTTCGGACTGAATTTTTATTTTTAAATCAAAATACCCCCCCAACGGAAGAAGAACAATTAGAGACTTACAGAGAAGTTTTGCAGGTCTTTCCTGAAGACCCTGTTATCATACGGACTTTAGATATCGGTGGTGATAAGGATATACCTGGTTTAGATTTATCAGGAGAGGAAAATCCCTACTTGGGGTATAGAGCTATTAGAGTTTGTTTGGATTATCCGGATTTTTTCAGGCAACAATTAAGGGCAATTTTAAGGGCAGCTGCTGAGGGTAATGTTAAATTAATGTATCCCATGATTTCTTCTTTAGAAGAGGTTAGAGCTGCTAATTCTCTCCTGCGAGAAGCTAGAGGAGAATTGGATGCTGCCGGTAAGGAATATGGGGAGTTAGAGGTTGGAATAATGATTGAGGTTCCAGCAGCCATCGCCATGGCCCGGGAATTAGCCAGAGAAGTTGACTTTTTTAGTATCGGAACCAATGATTTAATTCAATATGCAGTGGCTGTAGATAGAAGAAATGAAAGAGTAAAAGGGCTTTTTACACCCTTTCACCCGTCTGTTTTAAGGATGGTAACCAAAACAGCTACAGCTGCTAAAGAAGCAAACATAAAAGTATATATGTGCGGTGAAGCCGCCGGTGAAAAACTATTGCTCCCCTTCTGGCTGGGGCTAGAGATTGACCAGTTGAGCATGAACCCCAGTAAAATATTAGAAGCTAAAAGAATTCTATCTCAGTGGCTGGAGAAAGATACCCAGCAAGTCGTGGAAGAAGTTTTGAGCAATAACACCACTGCCGAAATCCAATATTATCTATCCCGGTTATTTGAAGATGATTAAGTTATTCTCCATAGTGGTGCTGAACTTTGGCCAGAGCACTTCTGCTAACATAGGATTCACGATAGAGAGTATCGCTCCGGGCTACCCAGGCTGAGGTGAAACAGACAATGGTAGCCGGTTTCATAAGTTCTAATCCAAATAACTCAGCTGCTAATATTGTAGTGGTAACAGGTATATGAGCAGCGCTTCCTAAAACACCCACAGCCCCCGCTGTGATGATAGCCAGGGGGAAATCATAATTTAATAAATTACTCATTATAGCTCCTGTTAGAGCGCCAATAGTAAGACTGGGTGCTACAACTCCTCCACTACCACCACTTCCAATGGTAAAGGAAGTGGCTATTATTTTTCCTGCCAGGAGTAAAAGCAGTAATCCGGTCCCAAAGTCATCAGCAACTGATATTCTCTCCACCAGTGAAATGCCAGTTCCTAAAATCATAGGGCTGGCTACCAGCGCTGTCAAACCTGTAAGAGCACCGGCAAAGGCAGTTTTAACATATGTAGGAACTTGAATTTCCTCATTTAAATCTTCATAGCCATAGAGAGATTTAATATAAGCCAGGCTGACAAAACCAACTAATACCCCAATTCCAATAAAGAGGATTATATCTCTTTCAGGTTCAAAAATATACCCTTCAGGAATAGGAAAGGTAAATAGGCTCTCCTGGCCCAGTATTATAGCATAGACATAATAGGCCGTGATACTGGAGAGAAAACTGATAAATAAAGTGTTATATTCGACATCATCGCGATAAAGAACCTCGGCTCCGAAGACTCCACCGGCCAGAGGGGCTGTAAAGATAGCCCCAAAAGAGGCTCCCATACCACAGATAACTATCATTCTTATATCTTTTAAGCCCAGTTTAAGCTTTTTACCAATCATATAACCAAGGCCACCGCCCATCTGGACTGTAGGACCCTCACGTCCAGCTGAGCCTCCAAAGGCTATGGTAAAAACACTGGCCAATAATTTGATGGGAACCACTATAAAATTAACTCTTCCCCAGTTCTCATTATAGGATTTAATTATGGCATCAGTACCATGACCGGCAGCTTCCGGGGCAAAAGTATCAGTTAACCAGCCGCTCATAAAAAGGCCAAAAATTGGCATTAAATAAACCCAATTCGTTTCCGATAATCCTGCCAGTAAATCTATACCCCAATTTAATGTGCCAGTAAAAACAACTGCAGCAGCTCCTACCACCAATCCTACCAATACTGAAATGCCCGTCCATTTGGTGATATATTTTAAAGAGCTGGCTGTTTGCCTCACATCTTTTTTAAACCTGATAGCACCTCACCTCCAGAAAATTTAAAATCCCCCAAGATATTATTCTAACCTCATTGTCAGGTTTAAGTCTTTTTGTTGCTGACTGCTTTTAAAGAAAAAACAAATTTAGATCCCTCTCCCACCTGACTTTCAACCCATATTCTCCCATGATGAGCTTCAATTATTTCTTTGCTAATGGCTAATCCTAAACCACTATCACAATGCTCTTCGTCCTGAGCCAGACAGACAAATTTTTCGAAGATCCTTTCCTGGTCCTCACTGGCAATACCTTTACCTGAATCTTCTACTGAAACAAAAACCCAATCCCCGGACTTCCAACTGGCAATTTGGATCTTATCTTCAGTATGTGAATGATGGATTGCGTTATCAAGAAGATTAATAATCACCCAGGAAATTTTATTGCTGTCAGCCTGAACTGGAGGTAAATTTTCTTGCAGATCTAGTTCTACCTTTAGACCTTTATCCTTTATATCATTTTCCAGGGCGTGGACAGAAACATCTATTAAATGGTCAATATCCACCTGCATTTTAGGTGATAAATCGAAGTGAATTTCATCATGATGGGTCATGACACTTTCATGATAGGCTTCAATTAAATCAGTTCTATTAATTAACCCCACTAATTTATGCTTCTCATCATTATCAATAATTGGAATTATCCTGGCATTTAAATCATTAATTAACCGTGATACCTTTAATAAATTATCTTCTAAATAAGCTACCCCCGGAGCAGGAAAAACATAATTTTCAATTTTCTGCTCTCCTCCCTGACTCTTCAATTGGCGAGATATGGTATGATAATTAACTACCCCCACCAACTCTCCTGTTTTTTCATCTATTACCGGCAAATGAGAATAAAAGGTTTTTTCAAATAAATCATCAGCCTGAGCTAAAGTCATCGATTTATTTAAGGTAATAGGGTTGGTAGCCATAACCTCTTTAACTTTAATATTTCTTAAGACCTGCTCTTTCTTTATATTAGAAATATCAACCCCACGGTTTAACAGTTTAGTTGTATAAATATTTTTTTTCTGAATTCTGGAAGTTAAAACCGCACTAACTACACAGGAAAACATCATCGGCAGGATTATATTAGGGTCCTGAGTCATTTCAAATAAAATAACTATCGAGGTCAAAGGAGCATGGGTTGCTCCAGCAAATACTGCTCCCATTCCCACCGTAGCATAAGAACTGGGGCCAGCAGTAATATTAGGAAATAGATTATGAATCATAATTCCATAGGAACTTCCCAGCATAGAACCAATAAATAAAGAGGGGGCAAAAATACCACCTGAGCCCCCACTCCCCAGTGTTAAATTAGTGGCTAATATCTTAGCAAACATGAAGAAAAACACTATAAAAAAAGGAAAATCCGTATGTAAAGCCCCTTCCATAACTGGATAACCAGTAGCATGTATTTCTGGAACATATAAAGCTAGTAAACCCAGCAATAATCCTCCCAGAGCAGGCTTGAGGTACTCAGGAAAAGATAATTCATTAAAGAAATGCTCGAAAAAATAGAGGCTATTTTCAAAAAGCAGGGCAACACCTGCTGCTACTACACCCAGTAATAAATAAGGAATGAATTCCCAGACACTAACCAGGACATGAGGGGGAATATCAAAGACAGCTCCTCTATTGCCCAGAAAAATATTAGCAATAACTGTTCCCACCACTGAAGCAACGACAATAGGGGAGAAACTTTTTAGCTTAATGTCCTTTAAAAGAACTTCCATACTAAATAGCACTCCAGCCAGAGGAGCATTAAAAGTACCGGCAATCCCAGCGGCTGCTCCAGAGCCTAATAGGGTTTCTACTTCATCAGGTTCTAAATTTAAAGTTTGACCAATAAATGAACCAAAGGAAGCACCGATTTGCACTATGGGCCCTTCCCGGCCAGCTGAACCCCCGGATCCAATACATATAGCTGAAATTATAGCCTTTAAAGGCGCTACTCGACCTCGTATTACACCGCCCTTTAAGGCTACAGATTCCATAACCTCAGGTACACCATGACCTTTAGCTTCTTGAACAAAAAAAGTTATTAGGGGACCTATGATTAATCCACCTAGAGTCGGCGCCAAAACTCTATGGTACCAGGGAAGAGAACGAACTACATCTAAAAATGTTTCCGTCGTTGAAGGAGCAAAAAAAACGTCTTTAAAAAACCCAATTAAATTATAAAAAATCGCTGCTCCCAGCCCTCCAATTATACCAATTATGGCACCTAAAATTACCAGTTGGGGCATCTCTGGCTTTTTAAAAGATTGGATTATTGTTTTTATACTGTACTTCTCTTTTGTGATAAAAGACTTCAGGAATTCTTTCAATATATTAACACCTACTATATCTAATTTTTTGCAAAATATAATTAAAATCGAATTTAAAATAATTTTAAAAGATAAGTGTTAAAGTCCTAAAATATTTCTCTTCTTTTTCTGGCGGCGAAATAAATATATAATTTCATCATTAGCGGCAATGCTTTCGATCTCTGAAGGTAGATTGTAGTTTTCTTCTCTAACTAAAAACATCGGCTGAATTGTATCCTTAAAATATTCATTGATTTCACAGGGGTTTTTACCAATAATCTCCTCTTTTTCGCTTGCTTTGACGCTAGCAAACTCAACATTCAAATGCAGATCCTGAATCAGTCTAACAAAATCCACCCCCTGCAATCTAGTTACAATTTCTGCTGCAACTGCTTCTGCGGGATCGAGAATATCATCAAAGTCCATCAATTCAGCAAGTTCTCGATAGGCTGGGTCAGTTACCCTGGCTATAACCTTAGAGATGCCCATTTTTTTGGCCGCTTTAGCTGAAAGAATGTTAGATTGATCGTCACCAATCACTGCAATGAAAACATCTGCCTCCTCAGCTTTAGCTTCTTTTAGAATACTGGGATGATTGGCATTCCCCCAGACAATATCTACTTCCGGAAAGGCTTCTGATATCCATTCGCAGGTTTTAGCATCTGATTCAATTACAGTTACCTCATAATCTCTATTATCCTGAAAAAATTTCATTAAATTCTGGCCACTCTTGTCTCCTCCAGCTATAATTATTTTCATTATTTTTCTACCTCCAGCTTCTAAAATTGAGTTAAAAAAAACCAGGCAAAACTCCATCTAAATAACTATTCTTTTTAAACTTTAAAACTCCTGCTATTTTATAAAAACTTCAAATTTAGGTCTGGATGGAGCCTTTAGACTGAATTTTAGTGGCGCTTAAGAATTTTTGAATTGTTTCTTTAATTTTTGGATTCTTTTCCCGGGCTGAACCCCCAATCCCTGCTGTAAAACTTTTTTACAGCGCTGCAGGGTCTTTAAAGCCATCGATCTTTTATCTAATTCTAAATATGACCTGATCAAGTAATAATAGGCTATTTCCCAGCAGTGATCAACTTTAAGAGCCTGATTGCAGTATTCAATGCAAGCCTGATATTCCTGCTGGTGATAAAAATAAGAAATTATTTTCTCCATTGCCTGGAGATATTTATCCCGCAGTCTGGTTCTTTCATTTCCAGTAAAGTCTAAATACAGATCCTGATCTAAAAAATCACCGCGATATAACTCAACTGCTGCTAAATAATAGTCCAGGGCGTCGCTATCAACCTGTTCCTGCTGGGCCTCAGCAATCAAATTTTCAAATTCTTCAACATCATAATAATAACTGGACTGCTGATTAAAACCATAGTGGCTACCCTGCCGCTTAATGAAATAGGGCTGCTGACGAGGTTGACGGTCTGGTTCTAAGGTCTTTTTCAAAGAATTTAAAGTTACTTTGAAGTTTCTTTTAGCCTTGTCAGGAGGTGAATCGGGCCAGAGTTGCAGACATATTTTATCCCTGGAGATCAAATCTCGATAATTCGTTAAAAATAGAATGAAAAGTTCTCTGGCCTTGGCTCTATTCCATTCATCGCGGGTTATTTCTTCCAGGCCACGATATAAAATCCCCCGGCCAAAGGCTTTAATTCTCAAAGAATAACCAGGATGACGCTCTAAACCGGCATATCCCAATTCTCCTAAAACTCTATCTACAGCAAAACTATCAGCAACTCTTTTTCTGACAGCTAATAAAGCAGGAACAATTCGATTGGGATCCCGCGAGGTAAAGAAGGTCGGCTTTTGCAAAATCTCTCCTAAATTATTTTCCTGTATTAAGGCCAATAATTCACTGACAGTGACTTTGGTCCGGACTGTCTCTCCTTGCAAATGATTTATGATTGTCAACCAATAATTACAGATGATTCTGGTGAAAACATCATAGGAATGCTTGCTGAAATTTCTGGCTTCTAAGAAGGATTCCCGGGAATCTGCCAGATTTTTCTGTTGCAGTTGATTGATTCCCAGAGCTATTAATAATAAACCTGTGAGCCATTCATCACCAGCCTCTCGAGTAAGTTTCTCTCCCTCTCGAGCATAACTCTCACCTAATTTTCTATCACCATAATAGGCCTCTAACAGGGCTAAACCCATTAAAGGTTCACTGCGTCCTCTTTCAATGCCAATCTCATCCACAAGCTCCAGAGATTTTTGATAATGCTGACGAGCCTTAGCTACACCTGGATAACCCCTTAACTGACAGGCATGCCCCAGACGCATATGGCTTACGGCTTCTGTAAAGGGAGACTTGAAATCTTGAACAAGTTTAAGCCCCTGACTGGCAGCTTTATGAGCTTCTTGCTGACGACCTAAAAAACTATAGATCAAAGACTTTAACAGAGCTGTTTCTTTATGCCAGCGGGGGATTGAGTCAGCTGATTTTTCCTGCAAGACTTCTAGGGCTTCCTGCAGGCGTCCAGTTCTCAAACGTACTCTACCGGCTAAATTACTGGGCTCATCTGGGTTTTCTGATAGCTTTCGGGCTTTTTTGAGATAGTTTTCCGCTTCAGGGTAATATCCTTCATTTATCTTATTTTCTGCCAGCAATTGATAAAATTCTGCTTCCTGCAGAGGGCTATCCTGCCCCTTTAATTTTAAAGCTTGCTGGAGATATTCATCGGCCCTGGCCGGTTGAACCGTATCAAGGTAAACCCGAGCTATTCTTTCCCAGACCTGAGCTTTCTTCTGGGGCTGCTGAGCAGCTGAAATATTGTTGCTGGCCTCCTGGTAAGAATTTAAAGCACCATTGAAATCACTCTGCAGTCGGTAGATATCACCTAGATAGAGGTATAGTTCTGGATAGTCAGCAAAATATAGCTGAGGTAAATCTTTAAGGGAATCTCTAAGAGTATCTATTCTACCAAGTTTAATGAGTTTATCAGCGGCCTTGATCAATAACTCAGCTGAACGATCATATTCTTCAGCCTCCAGATAATGATAAATGGCATAACCGGTAAAATTAACTTTTTCTGCAGCCTGGGCTGCTTTCAGGTGAAGTTCAGTAAGATCATAATCTTCCGCTGATTTTTTGAGGAGAAAATCCTGGAATAGCTGATGATAGCGAAACTGCTCCTCTCCATATTTACTGATAAAAAGATTGTCAGCCATAAGCCCCTCTAAAATTTTTCGGCTAGGAGAGTGACCAGTATTATCCTGGAAGCTCGAGGGGAAATAATGCAAATATTGATCACAGAGATTGACATCCAACACCTGCAAAACAGCAGTTAGTTTCAAGAATTTTTTGCTGGCTTTATCGAGTTCGCTCATGACTTCACGGGCTAAAAACTCAAATAAAAGTTCTAAAGAGTCAGTTTCCCGGGAGATTATTTTATCTAACTGCTGGCCGGCCTGAAGACGGCGCCCGATTAAGTCTAAAGCCATGATCCACCCCTCGGTCATCTGCATTATTTGAGTTAAAGTGGAGGAATCAGTTGGATTATTGCTACTCTGAGAATTGCCGGGAGAAAAGTTCATGTTATATTTGTAATTTAAAAAGTCCTGGATTTCCCTAGCATTAAGATAAAAGCTATCGTCAGAAATAATATTAACTTTATTCTTTAACTGCCAGTTTAAAATATCGGGCAGATTGGGTTGTTTTCTAGTGGAAATAATCAGGTGAAAATCCGGGGGAAGATGATTGATAAAATAATTGGTAAGTTTTATTAATCGATTATTATCCTGAACTAAATGAAAGTCATCGATTATCAGATAAAACTCTTCTCCGGCTAGGTCCTGAAGTAAATTATTTAAGAAGATATCCAGGGCTGAACGGAGCCTGGTTGGATTTTCTCTTTCCCGCCTGAGGTATTCAAGGGCCTGGTTTCCAAGCTCACTCCTTTTGTAGTTTAAAGCTGCTATGAGGTTTTGTGTGTATAGGCTAACATCGTTATCAAATTCATCAAGGCTATACCAGGCAAAGTTATCTTTATGATACTGGCGAAAATAATGGGCTAACATCATGCTCTTGCCGGCTCCAGGACCGGCCTTTACAATAGTCAAAGGATAACTTTTAGCTTTAGCCAATTCTGCCTGCAGATCTTCCTTCAACCAGATTTTTTGCTTTTGGTAAGGTGGAACAAAGCGAGTCTTTAAGATTGTGCCTGGCAAGGATCTCACCTCACTTTGTTAATTTTTTAGCCTATTTATTTCTTCGGCAACTGCCTTAAGGGTCTGGTCTATCTCCTTCTCGGTGGTAAAGAAACCCGGGCTAAAACGGAGGGTTCCTCCTGGATATGTACCGGCTACTTTATGGGCTAAAGAGGCACAATGCAAACCGGAGCGGGTCATGATACCATGGTTTTTATCTAACTGGAAAGCTATTTCAGCTGGATCAAGTTCTCCAAAAGTAACTGAAATAGTGCTAACACGCGGTGAGTCCAGGTCAGGACCAATTATCTCCACTCCTGCTATATCCTGAAATCCCTGATATAATTGTTTGGTCCGTTTTTTTATGCTGGCAGCAATATTTTCTCGACCGGTCTTTTTAATAAATTTTAAGCCTGCCAGCAAACCAGCAATTCCCGGGGTGTTCTGAGTACCGGCTTCAAACTTATCCGGCAGAAGGTCAGGCTGTAATAGTAAATCCGATTTACTGCCAGTCCCCCCTTCAATAAAGGGTGAAGTCTTAGCGGCGGCTTCCTGGCTAATAATTAAACCTCCTGTTCCCTGAGGGCCAAAGAGACCTTTATGTCCGGTAAAGGCAATAAAGTCAACTCCAATATCCTGTAACAGCTGCCAGTTATAGTTATAGCAACCTGCAGTCTGAGCTGTATCAATGGCCACAGCCAGATCCAGTTTCTTAGCGGTTCGGGCTATCTCGGCAACTGGTAATTTAGTGCCTGTAACATTGGAAGCATGATTAACGACTACCAGGGTAGTTGAAGGCTTTGTCAATTTCTCTAAATCTTCAGGGGCAAACTTTCCTTTTAAAGAGATCGGCAAGTAATCAAAATCGATCATCCCTTCTTCCTTTAAGCGATGTAAAGGGCGTAAGACAGAATTATGTTCAAAAGAAGTGGTAATAACATGATCGCCGGCCTTAAGAAAACCTTTTATAATCAGGTTTAAAGAATGGGTTATATTTTGAGTTAATATAACCTGACTGGAATTAGAGACTTTAAATAAATCAGCCAGCTCTTCTCTGGTAGCAAGAATTATGCGCCCAGCATCTAAAGAACTGCTGTGACCACCTCGACCCGGATTGGCCCCAATGTTTTCCATGAAATCACAGATAGCCTCGGTCACTTCTCGGGGTTTGGGGAAGGAGGTAGCTGCATTGTCCAGATAAATAACGCTTTGAAAATCGCCGTTTTTTTCCAAGGCAGGTTTCTCTCCCTTCTTAATAAGTTTTAGTTTCCTTTTTTATCTATAATTACTCTAAAATTTCTTCTTTTTCTGTTGCTATTATAACCCAGTGACCGGTGCTGTGCAAGGCAGATAGAGATCTATATAACAAATATATAATTTTTTATTATTATATATATAATATTTCTTGATTATATTTTATCCCTGTGTTATTATATACAAAGCAAATGATACATAGATTCATCAAGAAAAATATATCTTCATATTTAGGGGGAATCTAAAAAAAATGAGTGATAATAAGTTCATTATCATTAGTGGTGGTATTATTGGACTGCTGGCTGCTCTGCTGGTAAGAGCTGGTAATCCTGCCAATATGGGAATCTGTATGGCCTGTTTTTTCCGTGATATAGCCGGTGGGCTGGGTCTCCATCGAGCAGATATTGTCCAGAATCTGCGACCGGAAATTGTTGGTTTTGTTTTAGGAGGTTTTGTTCTGGCCAAATACAAAGGCGAGGTTAAACCCCGCACCGGCTCCAATCCTCTGTTACGCTTTTTAATGGGAGCTTTTATGGCTATTGGGGCTTTAGTCTTTTTAGGCTGCCCCTGGCGAATGATTCTCCGTTTAAGCGGAGGGGATCTGACTGCTATTGCAGGTCTGATTGGTTATCTGGCCGGGATTTATGTTGGAGTCCTTTTCTTGCGACAGGGCTTCACACTGGGAAGAGCTTATTATAATGTCAACCCGGCCAGTGGCTATGTTATTCCAGCAGTTTTCTTGGGAGTAATGGTCTTTAGACTGGCAAATCCTGAATTTATTTTTTTAAGTGAGGCTGGTCCTGGTTCTCAATTTGCCCCAGTAGGGCTGGCTCTAGGAGCTGGCCTTTTGGTAGGTGGTCTGGCGCAAAGAAGTCGTATCTGTACTGCTGGAGCATTCAGGGATATGTTCTTGATTAGAGATAATCATTTACTTAACGGAGTCCTGATGATTTTTGGAGTTGCCCTGGCTGCCAATTTAGTTTTAGGACAATTTAACCTGGGCTTTGCTGAACAGCCAGTAGCTCATAACGAAGTAATCTGGAATTTCCTTGGGATGACGATTGTCGGTATAACCGCTGTTATGTTAGGAGGCTGTCCCTTGAGGCAGACTATTTTAGCCAGCGAAGGGGATCTGGATGCCGGATTAACGGTGGTAGGATTAATAGTTGGAGCAGCCTTTGCCCATAATTTTGGTTTAGCTGCCTCCCCTGAAGGAGTGGGTTTTAACGGAAGAGTGGCTACAATTTTGATTCTGGCCATCGTTTTAATCATAGGCTTTGTCAATGTTCAGCAGAATAACAGGGCTAAGGGATAAAAAATAAAGTATAGTAGAATATCTTAGAATAACTCAAAAATATGGAGGGAATAAAATGTCAAAAAAAACTATCGATACCTCAGGTTTTTCCTGTCCTCAGCCTTTATTGATGGTTAAAAAAGCTTTAGAGAGTGAAAGCCAGGATTTTTCAGCTATTATTGACACGGAAGTTGCTCGAGAAAATATCAGCCGCTTCCTTGATAATGAAAATGTTGATTATGAAGTTGAAAAAGAACCTGAGCGATATATTTTCAAGATCAAAAGATAGTCCTGGTTTATAGTCTGAAATTTATTAGGGAGATATAACTTGACATTGAGGGATTGACCTGATACTGTAAGCTCAGTTGGTGATTTTTGGAGAGTGATAGATAATGACAGAACAAAAAAATAAAGCTGACTACCTCGTTACATTTCATGCCACTGCCGATGCCATGAAGGCTGAAAAGTGCTGTGGGAACTCGAAAATGCAGGCTCGCCTGCGACCAGTGCCCAGGGAGTTGAGTTCATCCTGTGGGCTGGCTTTAGAGGCATCAAGTGTAGGCTTAGAAAAATTAACAGAGAGTTTAGAAACAGCTAAAATTGATATTGAAGCTCTTTATCTAATAGCTGAAGGATATCAACCTCTTAAAATTAACAGTGATTAAACTAATCTTTTTTTCTTTGGCTAAGTCACTTAAATTAAACAATCAATTTAATCCCCCTTAGCAAGGAGATCCCTATCCTGCTCTGGGGGGATTATTATTTTTAATCTAAAATTTTATTTTTTTACTCTGATTAATTCATTTGCTCTAATCTAAATGATATATTATAATAGAGGAAAGTAACCGCTAGCAAGCAAAAGTTCAAAATTTTTGCCTTGATTTTTTTATTTTAACTCTATGCAAACGTTTTAGTGAATTGAAAATTTATGCGGGGGGTTGTAATTTTATGGCTAAAGCAAAGTCAAATTTATCAGGTTCAAAGAGTCTGGTTAAAGAAAAAGAACAGAACAAAAAAAGCACTAAACCACTGACTGCTTATTTCTGCATGGAATACGGATTGAATGAGGAAATGCCCATCTATTCTGGTGGTTTGGGGATTTTAGCTGGAGATGTCCTGAAGGCAGCCCGAGAAAATAATTATCCTCTAATAGGAGTGGGGCTCCTCTGGCGCCAGGGATATACCAGGCAAAAGATAGGCCAGGATGGCAGACCCTATGATGCCTATCCTCGCAATGACCACATTTATGATCTGGTAGAAGATACTGGAGTTGAGGTCACTGTTAAAATTCGTGAAGCTGAGGTAATTTGTAAGGTATATAAAGTCGACTGCTATGATAATGCTGACCTTTATCTTCTTGACACCAATCACCCTCAAAATGGAGGAGTGGAAAAATGGATTACCGGTCAGCTTTACGGCTGGTTTAATGAAGAAAGAATAGCCCAGGAAATTGTGCTGGGAATTGGTGGAGTCAGAGCTTTACAGGAATTAGGCATTGATGTTGACGTGTATCACTTCAATGAAGGGCATGCTGCTCTGGCTGGTACTGAGTTAATCAAACAAAAAATGGCCAAAGGCTTGAGTTTTACTAAGGCTTTAGAAAAAACAAGGCAGCAGGTGGTTTTCACAACCCATACCCCGGTAGAACAGGGAAACGAAGAACATTCTTTAAAGACTTTAGAATATATGGGAGCTTTTAACGGCTTAAATATTAATCAGATGGTTAAGATTGGTGGCGCTCCCTTTAACATGACAGTGGCCGGTCTTAGGCTGGCTTCAGTGGCTAATGGGGTAGCTCAACTCCATGGCAAGACTGCCAATAAAATGTGGGAAGATGTCAGGGACCGGGCTCCTATCCATGCCATTACCAATGGTGTGCATCAGAAAAGCTGGGTAGATGGAAGAATGATTCAGGCCTATGAGAAAACAGGAGAAATCTGGGATGTTCATCAAAAATTAAAGCAAGAGTTGATTGATTTTGTTGCTGAACGAACAGAAACCAGGTTAAATATAAATAAACTTTTAATCGGTTTTGCCCGCCGGGCTGCTCCTTATAAAAGAGCTCCCTTGATCTTCACCAAGCCCAAAAAGATTGCTTCTTATTTAGAGGAAGGCAAAATTCAGATTATCTTTTCTGGTAAAGCTCATCCTCTGGATGATAAAGGGAAGGAGATAGTTGAGACATTAGTTGAAATGTCGGAAAGATATCCGGAAAGCGTGGTCTTCCTGGAAAATTATGATATGGAAATTGGTCGGCTAATGACCCGGGGAGTCGATGTCTGGCTCAATAATCCCCGCCGTCCCAAAGAGGCCAGTGGAACTTCAGGCATGAAAGCAGCCATGAATGGAATTCCTAATCTCAGTATTTTAGATGGCTGGTGGCCGGAAGCCTGTCAACACGGCTACAACGGCTGGCAGTTTGGCGATGGCTATGAAGCTGACTCTGCTAGAGAACAGGATAAACATGATCTAGCAGCTCTTTATGAAGTTCTCCTTAATGAGGTTCTGCCTCTTTACTATGAAGATAAATCTGAATGGCAGGAAATTATGAAAAATAGTATTGAAACCACTTTAGATCACTTTAGTGCCGCTGGCATGTTAGAGGATTACTATCAGAAAATGTACAGCAAAAAAGCCCGTTTGGAGGCTGAAAGGATATTCTGATTAGTAATTAATACCATAATATGTTATTCTACAACTTCATATAATAAATACTTTTATAATCACTTTAAATAATATATAATCATAAATGACGCAATAAAGAAAGAGTATAAAGAAAGGAATGATTTAAGTGGAAAATTTAACCCTGGCCGAAAAGGGCAAAAAAAGAGTGGATTTTGATCGAAAAGAGATGCCTGTTCTCTCACAGATAAAAGAAGAGTGGGCTGAAGAAAAACCCCTGGAGGGAAAGAAGGTATCCTGCTGTCTTCATATTACCACAGAAACTGCCGTGCTTATGGAAACCCTGATAGCTGGAGGTGCAGAGGTTAGGCTCTGTCCCTCTAATCCCCTGAGTACTCAGGATGATGTAGTGGCTTATCTTAATGATATTGGTATCACTACTTATGGCAAACGCGGGGACAGCGAAGAAGAGTTCTATCAGAATATCATCAAATGCCTGGAGATAAAACCTCAGGTAATGATAGATGATGGCTGTGATATGACTACCTATTATTTGAATGAAATAGAAGAGGATTTTCCGGGCTTTATTGGAGTCTGCGAGGAGACCACCACCGGTATTATTCGTTTAAGGGCTATGGAAAATGATGGGGCACTTCCCTTTGCTGCAGTGGATGTCAACGGCAGTCAGATCAAGCATCTTTTTGATAATTATTATGGCACCGGTCAGTCTACTATCACAGGATTAATGGCTGCAACCAATCGCATGATTGCCGGTACAGATTTTGTCGTAGTTGGTTATGGTTTCTGTGGTGAAGGGGTAGCTAGAGATGCTGCCGGCTTAAATGCCAGAGTACATGTTGTTGACGCCGAACCTGTTAAAAGTTTGCGGGCCTGCATGGATGGTTTTAATGCTCTTGACATGGATGAAGCTGCTGAAATTGGTGATATCTTCGTTACTGCCACCGGCAATAAACATGTCATCGACGGAGAGCATCTGGCTAAAATGAAGGATGGAGCAATTCTGGCTAATTCCGGCCACTTCAATGTGGAGATTAATTTGGATTGGCTTAGTGATAATGCAGTGACCAGCGAAACAGTCAATGAAAATGTGATGAAGTATGAATTAGAAGATGGCAGAGAGTTATATGTCCTGGCTGAGGGACGTCTGGTTAATCTCTGTGCCGGGCAAGGTCATCCAGCCAGTGTAATGGATATGAGTTTTGCCGGACAGGCCCTTTCGGCAAGATGGCTTTTTGATAACCAGGGGGAGCTAACCAATAAAGTTTATCAGGTTCCCACTGAAATTGATAACGAAGTAGCCAGCATCAAGCTTTCCAGCAAGGGCATGAAGTATCAGCAGTTAACCGAGGCTCAAATTGACTATCTTAATAGCTGGGAAGAAGGAACTTGATAAAATCATCTGTATTTTTCAAAAACAGCGCTCATTTTAAGAGCGCTGTTTTTTTATTGCTATAAAACTTATATTAATTTTTATTGTACAATAATTTCCTGTTCATCTGCTGAGTGACTATTCTCCCGGTCTGTCAGCCAGCCTGTTAAGCGATAAGTGCCTGGCTCTAATTCAGCAGTATCGATAGTCGCTGACCAGCTTTTTTTCTCCTGAGGTCCAACGTCTACCTCTTCAATAGCCTGGGTAAACATTCTGCCTCGGGACCATTGATAGATTGCTTCTTCATTTTTCAATAGTTTAAGATCAAATTTTTGCCCGGTATTAAAGGTGAATCTTTTAGTGCTATCGGTGTTATTGACCAATTTAATTTCCAGTTCAATACTATCTCCCTGTTCTACTTCACCGACTGCCGGGATTACAAAAAAGTGGGTTTTAGCTGCCAATTTTTCTATCCCCTCTTCGATAAATATTTCCTGTTCTGTTCTGTCATCTTTAACATCCTCTTCTCCTGGTATAATCTCCCTATCAACCAACAATATCTCCAGCAGACCTAAAGGAACCAATATATCATCATTGACTTTTATAGGGGCGGGATTTACTGCAAAGGTTTCTCTTTTCTGGCGAACTTTTTCTTCCCCCAGGGTCAATATTAGATGTTCATCTTCATAGGACAGCAGATAATAATCATCACCAAATTGGCTTATATTAACTCCAACTTCGTCGGTGAATTGAGTTAAGGGCACCATTGTGTGATCAGTAATCGACTCAGTATGAATATTAAAGTCAAAATTAATGCCATCATCGGCTATTTGAAGCGTTGTATCCTCAGCCCTGACATTATCCTCTGACAGCAAGGTCCGACCCAGATAGCCAGCTCCAATAAGAAGCACAATCAGCAGCCCGATTAATATTGGTAACCCCGAAATTTTGCTTTTGCTTAAAAACAATTTTTTACCCCCTCTCTTCTTTAAAAACTCTTACCTTTATTTAAGGTATCTCTCCAGACGGTTTAAAGCTTCAGAGATATTTTCCAGGGAGTTGGCGTAGGAGAACCGCAGGAAGCCCTCTGCCTTTTCACCAAAGTCAATACCTGGAGTAACAGCGACCCCTGCTTCTTCTAAAATTTCAAAGGCTAGTTTATAAGAGTCCTCAGCAAATCTTTTTGCATTTGCCAGCACATAAAAAGCTCCTGTAGGTTCAACCTTTATGGTAAAGCCAATTTCCTTTAATCCTTTTAGTAAAGCCTTTCTTCTTTTATTGTAGGTCCTTTTCATTTCCTCCACCTGGCGCTGACATTCTTCACATTCTAGGGCGGTAACTGCTGCCTCCTGGGCAAAGGAGCTGGCACAGATAAAGAAGTTTTGCTGCATTTTCTGGATTGGCCTAACAAATTCTGGTGGTAAAATAGCATAACCCAAGCGCCACCCTGTCATGGCATATAGCTTGGAGAAACCATTGATAACAAAGGCTCTGTCGGTAAATTCTAAAATAGAGCTTGCCTGACCTTCGTAAACTAAACCATGATAGATTTCATCAGATATCAGATAGGGTACTTGCTTTCCTTTAATTGCCGAGCCAGGCTGATTATTATCTCGATTTGAATTAGATATGGAGGTTAAACTGGCCAGTCTTTGCAAATCTTCAGAAGGACTCACTACCCCCGTAGGATTACCTGGGGAATTAATTAATATTCCCTTTGTTTTATCGCTGATTTCAGCAGCAAAGCGCTGAGCTTGATAGCGAAAACCTTCCTTTTCAGTTATAGGGACTTTTATCGGTTTTCCGCCACAGGACTCAATCATATTGGGATAACAGGAATAATGGGGGTCCGATATTATTATCTCCTCGCCAGGATTTAATAAAGCAGAAAATATCAACAGCAGAGCCGGAGAAGAACCCGAGGTGATAATTATCTGCTCAGGGTCAAGATTTACCCCGTATCTCTCCTGATATCTATTAGCTATTGCTTCTCGCAGTTTATATATTCCCAGACTATTGGTATAATGAGTCTTTTTGGCTTTTAAGGCCTTTATGCCGGCCTCTTCCACCGGGAGAGGAGTATCAAAATCAGGTTCTCCCAGCTCTAAATGGACAATATCTTCCCCCTTGCGCTCTAACTTCTCTGCCTTTTCTAATACATCCATGGCAATAAAAGAAGGTATTTTCCGGGAACGACGAGAAACAAAATTAGTATCTGCAACTTTTTCCGACATCTAACCACTCCTATGATATTTTATAGTTTAATTTTTATTATTATCTACAACTTCATCAATTAGCTCTTCCTCGGCCTGATAGGGCAGAGTAACATGCCCTAAACCTTTCTTTTGTTCTTGCCACTGCAACATGGTTTCTAAGGCCTTTTCATTTCTGGCCCAGGCCCGACGAGCAACCCCACCATGGACATCCCAGTCCAAAGCTGATTTTATAATGCTATCCACTTTTTTACTGCCATCTAAGACCAGACCAAAGCCACTATTAAAGGCCTTGCCAATACCGACTCCGCCTCCATTGCTTTGCACCACTAAGGTCATGCCCCGGGCAGCATTCCCGGCAAAGGAATGGATCGACATTTCACCCATGATATTACTACCATCTTTGATATTGGCTGTTTCCCGGAAAGGAGAGTCTGTGCCACTGGTATCGTGGTGGTCTCTTCCCAGCATAATAGGCCCAACTTTTTCCTGACGCACGAGCTCATTAAAACGCAGGGCTATCTCTACTCTGCCTGGACCATCGGTATAAAGGATTCTGGCCTGGGAGCCCACCACCAGATTATTTTCTTCAGCCTCAAGAATCCAGTGGTAATTATCATAATCCTGGGGGCGTCTATCCGGGTCAATACAATCTGCTGCCACCTGATCGGTAATCCGCAGATCTTCTTCTCTGCCACTTAAACAAACCCAGCGGAAAGGACCATAACCATAATCAAAACAAAGCGGCCCCATTATATCCTCTACATAAGAGGGAAAGATGAATCCTTTATCAGGATTATTTTCATCAATTGCTATCTCAGATACTCCGGCATCGTAGACAGCCTTCATAAAACTATTGCCATAATCAAAGAAATATGCCCCTCTGTCAACGATCTCTTTAATATGACTATAATGTCTTCTTAAAGATTTATCAACAGCCTGGCGAAAAAGTTCTGGCTCCCTGGCTAATAAACTCCTTGCTTCCTGATAGGAGTAGCCGGCTGGGATATAGCCACCGCTGTAAGCTTCATGACAGGATGTCTGATCTGACAGTAGATCAACTTTAATATCCTTGCTAACTATATAAGCTAATAAATCCACTACATTACCATGATAGGCAATGGAGACAGCCTCTTCTCTTTTTTTATATTCCTGGACCCAGCTAAATATCTGATCTAAATCATCTGATACTTTGCTGAGCCATTTCTGTTTTTTGCGAGTTTTAATCGCTGATTCATCTACTTCGGCTATTACTCCAATGCCTCCTGCAATTTCAATGGCCTTAGCCTGGGCCCCGCTCATACCTCCCAGGCCAGAGGTGATATAAAGCTGACCTGTTAAATCCTCGGTTAAATCATTGCCTAAAAATTTACGGCCAGCATTTAATAGCGTTATATAAGTTCCATGAACAATACCCTGAGGACCGATATACATCCAGCCTCCGGCAGTCATTTGACCATAATTTGCCACTCCCAAAGCGGCTGCCTTTTGAAAATGTTCCAGGTCATCAAACATGCCAATTAATAAAGCATTGGTAGAAATCACTCTGGGAGCTTCAGGTCTGGAGGGAAAGAGCCCTAAGGGATGACCGGAGTGTACAACTAGAGTCTGGTCGCTATTAATCTCCTGGAGATATTTTTTTATAAGACGGTACTGCATCCAGTTTTGACAGACCTGACCTGTTTCACCATAGGTGACTAATTCATAGGGGTAAAGGGCCACTTCAAAATCAAGATTATTATCAATCATAAGCTGTAAAGCCCGGCCCTCTAAAGTCTTTCCAGAATAGTCTGCAATGGGCTTAGCTTTAATTTCCCCTGAAGGACGATAGCGGTAACCATAAATCCGTCCTCTAGTTAAAAGTTCTTCCATAAATTCTGGAGCCAGTTGCTCATGTAGAGAAGGGGGTATATATCTTAAAGCATTCTTTAAAGCTAGCTTCATCTCCTCTTTGCTTAAATTAAGCTCTCTTTTAGGAGCCCTCGGAATATCATTGCGGAACTCAGTTTCTGCTGGCAATTCAGCTGAAAGTTTAATTTTTTGGGCTTGCTTTACCTTTGAATTAATTGAGGCAAGAGTCAAGGATATCCCCTCCTGATATTAAAAAAATTTAAAAAATTATTTGGCAAAAAGTTAAAATATAAAGTCGGAGAAAACCTGTCCTGCTCTGCGCATATAGTTTATAGCCTGTAAATTTCTGCCCTTTTCATAATAGGTGTAACCCAGTAAAAAATAAGTATAATCATCTTCAGCAATTTCTAGATTTTTATAAAGAACATCCTGAGCTTCTTCAATTTGACTGTCTTCTATATAGGAAGCCGCTTTAAAATTACGCGGCCAGATATTTTCATCATCAAGTTCAATTATTTCAGTGAATATTTGGGTCGCCTGCTCATACTTTTCTTTAATTATATAGTTAAAGGCCCTAAAATTTAAAATGACTAATTCATCGAGAGCAAAAGTATTATCTGCTATAACAGGCTCAATTTTTTCGTTGAATTCATCACTATCTATATCGCTAAATTCACTGAGCATTTCATCGGTCTTTTTAATCTCTCCTAGATTAGCCTTTGTTACTGCCAGATAATAATTAGCCTCTAGAGAATCTCCCTCCTCTTCCACCGCTTCTCGAGCTTTTTCCTCTTCTTCTAACCAGAAGTTTTTATTATAGGCTTTAACTGAACTGTGGTTGGATAATTTATTAACAATCGTCAATCCATCACTGTCAGCAGTAAAATTATTGTATTGAGCCAGGGTCATTGTCAGGCTAAAATAAAAAAATATCAGCAAAAAACATAAGAGCAATATCTTAATAATTTGCCGGCAAGTTTTAATTAAGTTATTTTTTATAACCACAATAATTTTCCTCCAAAAGACTTCTAAATAGTCGTTACTTTAAACTTTATGATTAATTATAGCTCATCCCATTAGATATTTCAATAAGGCTTAGGGTGGCTTTAATTGTGAATTTCTTTTAAAGCTCAGGATTTTTGCCAGAGAACAAACTTTTCTTCTCCAGTCTTTATGAAATTCAAAGAAAACTCAGCTGTTATATAATGAATGGTCTTTTTGTTGTAAAAGCCGACATGGGTGGGGTCTCTATGATACCACCAGTCCGGGAAATCTTTGGGGCCTGGATGAAAATTAGTGGTAATTGCCAAAAAACCACCTGGCGACAGTAACCTGATAAGCTCTTTGATCTCTGTCAGAGGATGATGAAAATGTTCAAATACTTCTGTAGCGGTGATTAAATCATACTTTTGCCCCTTAAAGTCCAGGTCAGGATAGAAAAAGGGATCATAAATATTGACTCTAAGACCAAGCTCTTCCAATAATTCTGCTAAAACCGGCCCTGGACCACAACCATAATCCAGGGCGACATCAATCTCAGTCAATTTATCTTTAAGGCCCCAATTGATAAATTCTTGCAATATATCAACATATCCCTGATTCTCTCTGGTATTATCATGGTTTTGGTAACGCTTCTTTTCGGTTTGAGGATCTGGTAATAAATTAGCTGATAACATAATATAATGACAGTTGCAGCAAAAATAATAGTCCGAAAGCTGTAACTTCTTTAGATTATCGGTTTTACAAAGTCGACATTGAGCTTTTCTCATATAATCAGTCTCCTAAAATATTTAAAAGTCCATACAACTTATAATTTAAACTCATACTCCACTAATTGTTGATTGGGGCTAAACTCTAAAATGCCAATACTGTTCAAATATCCGCTGAAGGGGAAATCTACTCCTGATAATAACCGGCAGGCCTCATTTAGTTCGTCATATTCCAATCCCAGGGCTAAAGTGCAATGGGGAACCCACTCTTCAGGATGGTAGTATTCCCACAATTCCCCATCATAATCACTAAAATACTCATGAAACTGCTGATGACGGTCTAATAGTTTGTGATTCACCTTAGGTCCTAAAAAGAACACCGGCTTTTGATTAAGGAAAATCCCTAAACTGGCAAATTTGATTTTAATTGGCTTCAGGGTAGTGCTGTAACTCCAGAGCTCCTTAGTGAATTCCTCTACAGAAAGAGTGTCGTAGATGGCAAAGGATATATGAGACCTGGTTTCATCATCAACGGGGATTTCTTCGGAACGAAGGAGATCTTTAATAACTTCAATTCTTTTATCGGTCTCTTCGTCGAGATAGAGCTGGATAGCATAAGGCATTAGTCAACACCCTTTCCTTTGTTTTTATCCAGTAAAAAATTACTGCCTGAGCTCTGTTCCTGCCAGAGTGAGTTGTAATTTATAAATAATATTATATAATAATATATGGATTGACAAAATTTATGGTTGTTATTTAGGTGATTTAAAAATGTATAAAAAGACTGTATTAAAAATTTTTCTAACTCTTGTTATCTTTTTGCTCATTTATAATTACTGGGAAGATATTCAAGCTCTTGATATCCAGGAGTTTATAGCTAATCTTGAAAATATTTATTATGCTTTATTTATTTTATTAGGTTTTTATGCCGCTAAATCAGTTTTTTTTATAGTTCCATTATTGGGGCTCCACATTGCTTCAGGAATGGTTTTGCCTCTGTATTTTGCCATCATTTTGAGCGCCTTAGGCTTTGCTCTAGAAGTTTCTCTTACATACTTTTATGGTTATTTTTTAGGAAATGATTTTGTGGAGAAGATTATTTCTAAACACCCAAAATTTCGTAAATTACTAGATTATAATATGGATAATGATCTCTATATCCCCTTTTTATTACGGATAACTCCAGTTGCTATTGAACCTGTGAGCCTGATCTTGGGTGCCAGCGGTAATGATTTCTGGCATTTTCTGCTGGGCTCTCTGATGGGGGCTATGCCAAAAGTGATTTTATTTACCATGATAGGCGATGCTATTGTCAATCCTATAACTCGAGGCTCTGTTGCCACTTTTATCCTTATCAGTCTAATCTGGCTGGTCGCTGCTTTAAAGCTCAGAAAATACTGGCAAAAAATTAATGGCAATAAGGATATAAATCTTATTTCTCTCAATGAAAATTAGTCTTTAGGCTTAGTCCAGTTCTTCTTCCTGCAAATCTTTGATTATCTCCTGAAATCTACTTAAATAATCTAAGATTTCAAGCTCAAAGACATCAGCTAAATATTGATAATCTCCGTTTTGATAGGCAGTTAAAGCTCTATTAACTGCCTTTTGTTGTTCTTTTAACTCAACATGAAACTCTTGTTTTAAAATTTCATCGTCCTGAAGGCTTACTATTCTGGTCACCACATCCAGAGTCCACTCGATACCTTCAAGCACCTCCCGATAAAGCTCCTGGGCAGTCTCAACTTCTTGATTGCGAAACATGAAGGCCATCTCTTCTATGCCGGTCATTAACCTTGGAAAATAATCTAAAGCTGTCATTATTGTCTCTGAAACTAAATCCTCGGTACTCTTTAAAAAAAATTCTACCTTCTCTTCTCCCTGGCTCTCAGCCAGTTTATCCTGAAAGTAAACTAAAGAAACATTCTCCCCATTGAGCTTAATCTCCTCAATTATATCCTCTGGCCATTCTTCCTGTATTTTACTAATAATTTCGTCACTCTATAAACCAGAAAATTTTGCTGATGGTTGCTTCTCTCCATTTATATAAATTTCCATACCATCACATCCCCATAAAAAATTTGCTGCCATACCTGCCAGGTTAAGAACAAAATGTTGTTATATTCTTTCCACTTTTATCTCGTCTCCTGCCGATACATTTGTTAATTTCTCTACTCCCTGCTCCACTTTACCAAAAACCACTACTGGACTGGCGGCTTGAGGTTTTTCTCCTTCACTGGCTGGGGTTCTACCGTAAAAGACACAAAAAGCCGAGCCCTGATCCCAAAAACCAAGCTCTCCAATCTCTACTTTTGCTTTTTTCTCACCTTCTCCCTCCTTAACATCCACGGGAAAATATAATTCCTCTCCCCAGGTTCTAGCTTCACCTTTTAAGGGTAGATTAGCCCAGATATTTTCAGCCATTTCATTATCATAAAGGCTGGCTTCCACAGTGAAATTTTCCAGGAGCAACTTAATTTTTTTAGCCATTGACTTCCCTCCTTAAGAGATTATTAAGGTGAAAAGAAAAATCTTCTTTAATCTCCGCTGTAATATCAATTTCTATAAAAACAATTATTATCCTCCCTCTCGATCTTTTTATTTTGAGTGCCCGAATAATTTATATTGAATTTTAAAAAAACCCCCGTAAAGACGGGGGTTAGAAAATGTTATTATTTAAGATTAACTTAAAAACTATAAGAAATTCCTCCACTTACTTCAAAACCTGATAGATCTCTATCGGCATCCAAAAGACGATAACCAAGGCTTGCTCTAAAATCAAGATCCTCAGCTATTTCCTGGGCTACTCCGGTGCCCAGTCTAACACCCATGCCACTAACATCCTCTGAATCATTATTATCATCATACTCACCAAAATAATAGCCCAGACCACCTAAAATAAAAAGTTCTGGAAGGTCAGGAGCAAAGTCTAAAAGCCCTGAATAATCATAGGAAAATGTTCCGGCAATCCCATTCAAACTTAGGTTAGAAGTAAAATATCTTTCATATTGAGCGACAGCAAATAGTTCTGGGGTAGCTTCAAGGCCCGCCCCTAAATATATTCCAGGGCCATCATCAGCTTCATTAAAGGTAGTGTAAGAAATACCGGCCACAGCACTAAGATCACTCAAGTCAAAATCATTAACCTCCTGAGCATTTAAAGTTACAGGCAGAACAAAAATAATAGCCAAGATAAGAATTCCAGCCAGCAAAGATTTTTTCATGATAAATCCTCCCCTATTTTACTTTTATTTTCTTATAGCAACTCACAGTTATAATTCTATATAAATGAAAATATTCCTTTATCTGAAGAAATATTTTTGTTGGCCTAGAAGGCCTAGAAGAAGCATTCATAACTAAGACCTGGCTAAAACTATTTATCAAAGCCCCCTAAAAAATTCTAAAACTGCTAAAATTATGATTATCACTCCAAAAAGATAAATCAGGTTTAACATTATGCTAAATCCTGTGATACTATAAGCTAAAGATAGCAACAAAGTTAATATCAATAGATTGAAGAGACAGCCAGAATCATTTTCCACTTTTCTCCCCTCCTTTTGACAGGTACTATCGTTTATTATCAGCTAAAACTCGTTACTCAAAACTATAGCAGCTTAATAACTAGACAGCCCCTCACCGATTAATATATAATTATATTGTCTCTAAAATAAAACAATCCTCTGTTATAAAGGGATTATAAACTATAAGGAGTATCCAACATGAATCCAGGCCAAATAAAGACTGTTTTAATTGACGGTTATTTAGATGAACCCTCTTGTTTAGGAGTGCCTCCCTATGTCTCCCCCCATATCAGATATATTTATGGCTCTTTAATAGACGGTGGCATTAAAAGAACAAATATAGAATATTTGACCGCCGATGACTACCGCAGAGAGAAAGAACAGAACCTTGCCAGTTTAGCAGCAAAGGATTTAGTGGTTATAATGGCAGGCACCACTGTGCCTGGAAATTATTTAGAAGGAAGACCTTTGAGTTTAACTGAAATAAAGGAGATAAGTGAAAAAATAACTTATCCTACTCTGGTGCTCACTGGCCCGATAACTCTAGTCTGGAAAAACCTGCCTAATAGCAAAGAAATCTCTAAAAATCTCGATATCATAACCTCTGAAGTGGGAGCAGTGGAACTTTATTTACGCCTCTGCCAGCAGGGTAAAAAAAAGAGAGAGATTGCAGCAGATAGACTGAGGGCAGCCTATAAATTTAAGGCAAAGCAAAGTGATCTCTCTCTTGAAAAACTAAAAAATCAGAGCAATGTTATAGCTTCAGCCTTAAGCAAATGGGCTCTCACCGGGGCAGAGATCTTTTCTAGACATCCGAAGTTCCCCAAATTAATAGCAGAAATAGAAACTTGCCGCGGTTGTCCTAGAATTAAAGGCTGTAAATTTTGTAGTGAACAACTGAAAAATATAAAATATCAGCGTAAGCCCGAGAGTATAATCAAAGAAGTTAGAGCAATAGCTGAAAAAAATATCCATAATTTTCGCCTGGGCTGTCAAACCGACCTTTTAAGCTATACGGGAGAACTTGAGTTGCAAAACACTGAGATGAACGGGCAAAATTCACTCTTAAATAAAAATAGTACTGCCCTGGAATACCTGTATAAGGGAATAAGAGCTGTTGATCCTGAGTTAAAGGTATTACACCTTGATAATATCAATCCTGGTCTTTTAGGGCGAAATAAAAAACTAGGAGAGAAATCAATTGAAATCATCTCTAGATATAATACCCCCGGTGATGTGGCAGCTTTTGGGTTAGAATCTGCTGATCCCGAGGTTTTAAAGGCCAATAATATAGATACTTCTCCACAAGAAACCTTTGAAGCTATAAAATTAATCAACAAAATTGGAGGGAGAAGAGAAAAAGGCATCCCCAAATTACTGCCAGGTTTAAATTTTTTAGTGGGTTTACAGGGCGAAAACTCTGCTACTTATAAACTCAACTTAAAATACTTAGAAAAAATCAAAAATGCCGGGTTATTATTGCGAAGAATCAATATCCGCCAGGTAAATACCTTAGGTAGTTATCCAGGGCTGGAGGTAAAACGCTCTTCCCTAAAGGAGCTAAAAAAAGAAGTCAATGAAAAAATAAATCGTCCTATGCTCAGAAAAGTTTTTCCCCAGGGCACTATTCTAGATAATATCTGGCCCAGCAAAATCAAAGGAGGGTTAACCTATGGTCGACCTCCAGGTACCTATCCTATTTTAATTGGCATTCCTGGCCAGCATCTCGATAAAGAGATAATGGAGGTCCAGGTCATTGACCATGGCTATCGCTCGATAACAGGCCTGCCTCACCCCTTTGCTATCAATAAAGCCAATATTAAAGAGCTCACCTATATTCCAGGAATAGGGGAGAGTAGAGCCCGAAGAATAGTTTTAGAGAAGCCTCAAAACCAGCAGGAACTGAAGGAAGTTTTAGGCCCAAGCTTTCCCTGGGAAAATTTAGAGCCCTTAAATCTAGACTTTAGCAATTAATAACCCTTTTCATAATTAACGCGATTTAATAAAGCTTCATTATTTAAATAGCGGCTTATATTTTCTTTGACTATTTCATTAGCCTTAGAATAATAGTTTAGAAAGCTGCCTGCCACATGGGGAGTAATAATCACATTATCCATGTCATATAAAGGCGACAGGGCATCAAGGGGCTCTTCAGCAAATACATCGAGAGCAGCTCCAGCTATCCCACCCTCTTTAAGGGTTTCTATTAAAACTTCTTCCTGAACAAGCTCCCCCCGACCTACATTTATAAAAATTGACCTAGCAGGCATGGCCGCAAATTCTTCCGGGCCAAAGATTTCTTCTGTCTCTGCTGTTAGAGGTAGAATTGAGACTATAAAATCGGCATCTTCAAATGCCTCCTTCAACTCATCAGCAGGATATAATCTGTCTTCTCCTGAAATATTTTCAGTTATATCTTTTTTCACCCCAATAACTTCCATATCAAAGGTTTTAGCCTTTTGGGCAATCTCCCTGCCAATTGCTCCTAAACCAACTATTACTATCTTCTTGTTTATAAGACTATCAACATCTTTCCTTTTCCATACCCGCTTCTTCTGGTGGTTGAAAAAATCCAAAAAGCGTTTTACAAAGGCTAGTATAAAGGCCATTGTATGCTCGGCAATGACTTCTTTATGTAAGCCACTTACATTGGTTATGATAACATCATTTTTCTTTAATTCAGCTAAATAATCTGATCTTGTAATTTTATCCACCCCGGCACTCAAAGCTTGAATCCATTTTAATCCAGGTGCCTTTGCCAGGAGATCAATTTCCATATTCCCGGGAAATCCCAATACCACTTCGCTCTCTTTGATTATCTCCCTTTGTTTTTCTCTGGTAAGAGCTTTTTGGATTTGAATATCAGGAAAAGTACTGGCGAGTTCTTCACTGTGCTTATCCTGCCAGTCCTGAGTTAACATGATTTTCATTTTCTTTCCTCCCTCTGCTGTTGTCTCCCAGAAAAAATCTCTTCCATTTTTTCCACAACTTCAGGTGTAATGGTCTTTAAATGTAAATCTCTCTGGGGAAAGGCAATATTAATACCATTTTCCTGGAGTAGATCCCAGACATCTAATAAGACTTTGCTTTTTATATTATCAACCCCGCTTTCAGGGTCCTTGATCCAGAAACGCAACTCAAAATCCACTGTATTATCAGCAAAATCTTTCAGCAGACATACAGGGGCAGGTTTATCTAAGATTCGTTCTTTGTCTTTCATGGCCTGTAAAATTAATTTCTCAACCAGTTTAAGATCACTATCATACCCCACCCCAACAATCACATCCAGTCTTACTAAATCATCACTATAAGACCAGTTAATTACCTGATTGGTAATAAAGTTTTCATTGGGAACTAAATACTCTTTACCTGTCAGAGTAATAACCGAGACAAAACGAGTATTTAAAGAGCGCACCTTGCCAAAAATATCATCAATCTCTACTATATCTCCTGGTTTAATTGATCTATCCAATATTATTATTATTCCACTGATAAAATTAGAAACTATTTTTTGCAAACCAAAACCTAAACCAACACCAACTGCACCACCGATAAAGGCAAAGGCGCTTAAATCAATTCCGATACTGCTCAAGGCAACCAAAAAAGCTATGGTGAAAAGAGCTATCCGGCCAACTTTTTGCAGCAAAACCCGCACCGAGGGGGTTAAATTTTTGCTCTGCTGTAACCTTCGGCGATAATAGGTCTCTGCCCAGCCAGCAATCCAGAAGAGAATAACAAAAAATATCAGGCCTCTCACCAATAGCATCAAAGAGAGTTGAAATTCCCCCAGGTTAAATTCAATACCATCTAGAAAATTAATAACGGCATCATAAATGCCGATAATATTCAAGACCGCTACCACCCAGATGACTAGCGATAAAAACTTCACCCAGATCGTATCGGGTAAAAGCCAGGCAATAAGCTGTATTAAAAGCCAGGCCACTAATAAATACCCGGCAATAATGGTTAAAGCTGCTGGCCAGGAAACAGCAAAGGCTATAGCATTAAAAAACCATACCAGCAGAGCCAATAAAAACTGAAAATGTACTTCTTGCCAGAATTCAACCCAGTCCCAGGGCAGATTTACTGGCAAATTGTCGATCAGGTTCTTTCCAGCTGCAAATAATCTATTTTTAAAAATATAAGCTATGAGAAAGAGCAGAATTAAAATAACTAAAGATATAAGGTTGGCAAATATTAAAATTTCTGTGTTTAGCCAATTGTATATCTCTGCTAAAAAACCAGCAACAGCTTCATTATCTTCAACCATTGAATCACCTCCATTTCGCTGATGCTCATAGTACATAATTAATTATTTTATTGCTAATCCCTGCAATAAATTTAAAATTTTATGATTATAATTCATTTGTGCTCAGCCAGAGTTAATTTATCTCATGGCGGGCCGATATTAATTTGTCAGCATCAGCACTCCAGCGGTTAGAGAGGAATCGCTTACCCACCCAACTCATTCTCATCAAATAATCTAACAACAGGCCAATATAAACTCCCCAGAGATTGCCCAGAATAAAAATACTCAATATATAACTCATCCCTAATTTAAACAGAGTCTGGCTGAAGACCAGACCATAAAAGGGAGTCCTGGTATCTCCTGCCCCTGTCAGCAGTCCTGAAATAACACTATAGAGGGTCAATATCGGGGCGCCTAATCCCAGAACTCTTAAAAACTGTCTGGCAAAATCTTTAGTCACAGGATCATCGGTAAAGAAAGCAACTAAATCAGGAGCAAAATATATCACTATTAAAGATAAAAGACCTATGGTTAAGGCAGTAAGCCAGAGCATAGCCAGGGTTATTTTTTTGCTTTCAGCTGGTTTTCCTTCACCCAGTTTTTTCCCTGCCATTATGGTGGTTACCGTACCATAGGCTCTATGTAGGGGGGCAATAATTTGCTGTTGAATCCTTCTGGCAATATGATAGGCAGCAGCAGCTTCAGTGCCAAAGGTCAATACCAATGAATTGAAGGGAAAAGTTATCAGGCTTTGATATCCCCCCTGCAAACTTCTGGGCAAACTAATCAGTAATAATTGTTTAGCAACGGTCAAATTCCAGTGCCGGGAAGGTTTTTCTAAAGATAAGTTGCCTCCTGGAAGGATAAAAATAATAATATATAACACACCGGCTATAAGTTTGGCCCAGAAAGTCCCCCAGCCTATACCTATCACACCTAATTCTGGAAAAAAGCCCAGGCCAAGAGATAATCCCACCGATAGGGTAATATTAATAACATTGCTAATTATATCCACCATCATTGGAGTACTGGTGTCGCCTGTGCCCTGTAGAGCTCTAGCAGAAATTAAGGTCAATATTCTAAAGGGAGCAGCAGCCAGAATTATCAACAAATATTGAGCACCTAAGCGAACTACTTCCGGTGCTGCCCCCAGGATTTCAATTAAATTTGCCGAGAAAAAGAGGCCTATAAAGATAAAGGGCAGGCCGATGATAATACCGGTAATTATTATTTGTGTTAAAATTTCATCAGAGCCCTGCTCTCCAGTTCTTTCTTTGATGCCAGCCTCCTGAGAGATCAGAGAAATACTTCCAGCCCCTAAACCTAAACCTATTCTTAAAACTACTCTCTCCCAGACATCACCTAAACCAACAGCAGTAACAGCTGCCGGGCCAAAATAGCCCATTAACAGCATATCAGTTGTGCGCATTAAAGTAGTGAAAATGTGATTTAATATAACAGGCCAGGCCAGGTTTAAAGCCTCAACCCATACTGGTAAATATTTATTTAATAACATTGCATAACCTCTTGTAGTTTTAGGTTTGTTTTTCCAGTTAAGTAATTATGTTAACTTTAAAATATCACAAAAACAAACAATACTCAATTCTCATTTGCTCTAAGCAAGCTTTAAAAGTCAAGATAATTAATATTGTCGTTAATTAAAATATATTGTCGTCTGATTTTATTGCAAAACCTAGCAAAATATGATACATTTATTACAATTAATTATTAATTGCTCTTTAGCGAGTTTAATTTTAAGTAAATGAGGGGTTAACAATGTTTAAAGATCAGGACAATAACGAAAGGCACTGGGAAATTTTCGAAATTGTAGATGAAGGGATTGTCATACAGGATGAAGAGGAAAATTTTCTTTTCGCTAACCGAGCAGCCCGGGAAATTTTTCAGGTGGATAAATTAGTAGGTAGAAATGCCGTAGAATTTGTCACTGATAGAGGTATAAATAAAATTAAATCAGCCACTAAAAGAAGAACTCAAGGGATATCAGATAGTTATCTTCTCAATATTATCCGGGCTGATGGAGAAGAAAGAGTGATACATATAACTGCTTCTCCAAAGGAATCCAAAGACTCCTCTGAAGAGCTAAAAATTTATGCAGTTTTTAGAGATATAACTGAGCAGATAAGAAGAGAACAACAGTTGCAAGAAAAGGAAATGAAATTAAAGGCCATCACTGATTCAGTCTTAGATGCTATTATCATGATAAACTCCATTGATGAAATAACCTTTTGGAATCCAGCAGCAGAAAATATTCTTGGTTATAAAAAGGAAGAAGTTATCGGAAAAAAACTCCATGATTTTTTGGTTCCAGAGGAACAAAAACAAAGAGCCCGCAGAGGGCTGGAGAGGTTTGCTAAAAGCGGTGAGGGTTATGCAATCGGGAGAAATTTAGAATTAACTGCCATCACCAAGAAAGGCGAAGAAATTATAGTCTCCCTTTCTTTAAACTCATTAAAAATAAAAGATGAATGGCATGCCGTAGGTATAATCAGAGACATTACAGAACAGAAAGAGCAGGAAAAACAGATAAATTACCTTTTGTACCACGACCGATTAACGGATTTATATAACCACAGATTTTTTTCCGAGGAAATGAAACGCCTTGATACCAGGAGACAGCTACCGATAAGTATAATCATGATCGATGTAAATGGTTTAAAAATCATTAATGATAGCTTTGGTCATAAAAAAGGGGATGAACTTCTGCAAAAAACTGCTGAGATTCTCAAAAAATCCTGTCGGGAAGAAGATATAGTTGCCCGCTGGGGAGGCGATGAATTTGTTATTCTGCTCCCCAAAACCTCCCGCCATGATGCCAAGAAAATATATGACAGAATTAAAGACTATTGCCAGCAAACACAACAAGAAACCCTAACTGTTTCTCTGGGGATGGGGATAGCAACCAAGACTGAACCAGGCCAAAATATTGAAGAAATTCTCAATGATGCTGATGATAAAATGTACCAAAATAAGATTATGGAAAGTAGAAGTACGAAAAGCAGTGTGGTAAAGAGTGTGCTAAATACTCTTGGAGCAAAAAGTGATGAAACAGAAGAGCATGCCATGAGAATGACAAAAACTGCCTATGATATAGGGAAAGAATTACAACTTTCTCCTGATGAGCTCAATCAGCTTTCTCTGCTGGCTACTCTTCACGATATTGGTAAGGCTACCATCCCGGAATCAATTTTGACCAAGGAGAGTAAATTAACCGATGAAGAATGGGAGATAATGAAAGAACATCCTGAAAGGGGATATCGTATCGCCTCGGCTACTGAAGAATTTTCCCGGGTGGCAGATTTAATTTTATCTCATCATGAACAATGGGATGGCAAAGGTTATCCCCGGGGCTTGCAGAAAAATGAAATTCCTCTTTTAGCTAGAATAATTACCATTGTCGATGCTTATGATGTTATGACTCATGACCGACCTTACAAAAAAGCTATAAATAAAACTGCAGCTATAGCAGAGTTGAAAGCCTGTGCCGGAACTCAGTTTGATCCCGAGCTTGTGGATAAATTTATTGCTTTACTTGAATAAATTTTAAAAGGGCAGTATAATACTGCCCTTTAGTCGTTATTTTTTAATTATCATAGGATTCTTTGGTGGACCACTCTTTCCACACTTTACCGACCAACTCAGGCCCTGGCTTTAAGGTTTTTCCACCCTTTTGCCAGCCTGATGGGGTGGCTTCTCCTGTTTCACGTACATGTTGGAAAGCCTCTATCTGGCGAATTAATTCAGATACATTTCTTCCCACCGGCGGGGTTAAAACCTCCATGGCCTGTATTACTCCATCGGGGTCAATTAAAAATCTTCCTCTTATATCGACGCCTTCTTCTTCATTATATACACCATATAATCTGCCGATTTTACCAGCAGGGTCGGCAACCATTGGGAAAGGTATTCCTCCGTCAACCATTTTGCTTAACTCTTCCTCTTCCCAGACTTTATGAGTAAAATGACTGTTAGTGCTCACTGATAAAAATTCTACGCCCATCTCCTGAAACTTATCATACATAGCGGCAACTGACGCTAGTTCTGTTGGTCAGACAAAGGTGAAATCTCCTGGATAAAAGCAAATCACTCTCCATTGTCCATCAAAATCCGATAATTTAACCTTTTTAAAGTCTCCATCCTGATAAGCCATCGCCTCAAAATCAGGCGCTTGTTCTCCGGCCATCACCATAAGAATCCCTCCTGTTATTAGTTATGATTTTTATTCTATCTGGTATTTATCATATCACAA
>PWEJ01000155.1 GCA_003553485.1 Halanaerobiaceae bacterium
GATATTTCAAACCACCAGAAATTAGAAAAGGAAACTCTTAATTACGAAAATAAGGAAGAAACAGCCGCCAGGGAGATCTTGATCCATATTGGCGGTGGTGTCAAGAATCCCGGGGTTTATAGTTTATCTCCTGAAACAAGGGTAGTAGATGCTATTCTGGCTGCCGGGGGAGAAAAAGAAACGGCAGCTTTGGACCAGGTCAACCTGGCAAGACCACTGCAGGATGGAGAGAGAATTATAATACCTTTAGCTAATGATAATGTTAGCCAAATTACTACAGAAACGGCTCAGGCTAAAGAACAGGAAGATTTTTCAGTTAGTAATTTCATAGGGGAAACAGCCTTTGATTCTGGCCTGATTAATCTAAATGAAGCAAATATGGAAGAGCTAATAACTCTCACAGGTATAGGTGAAAGTAGAGCTAAAGCCATTATAACCTATCGGGAAGAACAGGGGCCCTTTTTATCCCCGGAAGAATTAATGGCCGTTCCAGGTATAGGCCCGGCAATTTTAGCAGGGATAATTGATGAAGTGGAGATATGATGGCTAAGGGTTTAACTCCCCGGGCTAGTAAAACCCTTTATTATCCTTTGTTTTACCTTTTTCTCTATCAGATTTTAGCCATAGAGATAATGACGGCTATTTTTCATAATTTCCAGCATAGATTTGTTTTTATAAGTGTATCCTTATTGCTAATTTTGCTTTTGCTATTCTGTTTAAAATTAGGAGAATTTTACTTTAAATTTTATCGTCAGCAAAAAGCAATAGATAATAATAATTTTCTCTTTCTAGCTTCATTATTGCTATCGATGGGGCTTACATTGAGATTTTTGGCTTTTTATATTTCTCCTGCTATGGCTGATTTTTTATCCCGGCAAGATTATGGCCTGCCAATTTTTTCTTTTACTGATCATCTGCCATATTTTCTGTTCCAGACAAGAACTCAATGGCAGTCTATAATCAATAATAATTTTAGCCCTGAAAGAGCCAGGCTGATATCAGCTTTAATTTTAGGGGAACGGGAAAATTTATTTCGGTTCTCCCGGCTTTTTCGTCAGGCAGGAGCCAGCCATTTGTTAGCCCTTTCTGGACTCCATGTCAGCTTTATAGCTCTTTTTATCAATTTTATTATAAGCCGGATACCATTTGCCAAAAATTGGGCTAGAGAATTTAATATTGCTGCCCTGATATTTTATGTTTTCCTGGCAGGAGCCAGCCCGTCTTTGCAGAGAGCAGGAATAATGTTGATCTGCTGGATAATGCTACAAAAGAATAACAAAGCTACCTCCCCTCTAAATATCCTGGGGCTTGCTGGCATCATAATATTATTTATTAATCCCGGTCACCTTTATCAGTTGAACTTCCAACTTTCCTTTATAGTTGTTATAAGTCTAATTGTTTTTAGGCCTTTATTAAACAGGCTAATTTTTAATGCTCTGGCCGTTAGCCTGGCAGCAACTATAGGTACCGCTCCAATATTATTGTGGCACTTTGGTGAGTTAAACTTCAATGCCATTATTAGTAATCTGATATTAGTCCCCCAAATGGCAATTATCTTACCCTGCACTCTATTAATGATCTTAACCAGTTATTTTTCTCAATTTTTGGCAGCAGCTTTGGCTTATCTAGTTAATTTGTTGTTGACACCCTTTATTTTATCAACAGCTTTTTTGGCCGAGTTACCCTTTATTATATCTTTCGACTTTTACAGACAATTTGCTGAAAGAGAGTTATGGCAAAACTCTTTTTTGCCCCTGCCAGTTTTACTTGCCTATTTTATTATTTTTCATGTACCCACTTTGCTGCTTAGGGTTACTATACCTGATTGGATAAGGAAAAGACATGGTTTATCTCGGCTTATTATTTTGCTCATAATTATTTTTTTATTCATTATAATATTCATCACCTCTATATCTGGCCTTTAGGGTTGATGTAATAATAAAAGCATGAGGTGGTTTACAGTGGCAACAAAAAATGTTTTTCCTACAACTGAGGAAGATTTAAAGTCTTTTTATTTGTTGGTCAGTCCAGAGAAGTATTTATTGGATGAGCAGATATCTTATTTGCAGGATAATTTTGCCAGCTCTAAAGAAGATATTAACTGGGTTTATTTAGAGGACGATGAAGAAAATTTTTGCCAGGAGTTTTCAAGAGCTGTTCTTTCTGTCAGTATGTTAGCAGGGCGAAAATTTATCCTGGTTAAATGCAGTAAACTTTTTCAAAAAAAAGTAGCCTTCAGCGAAAAAATTATTAAAGTATTAGCAGAGAACCCTCCTCAAGTAACTGTTGTTTTTCTGGTAGAGGGAAAGATAGATGGCCGCATTAAGTCAGTGAGAGAATTTAAAAAATATGGGGAAATTGAAAAGCTAAAAGCCCCTCAGTATCAGGATCTCAAGGACTGGATTAAAGATAAATTTGCAGAAGAAGGAAAAAAAGTTGAAGCCAAATTAGTTTATTACTTAGAATATATCTTTGATAATAATTTAGAGGCTTTAGCTAAAGAAATTGATAAGCTAATTACCTGCAATATGGAA
>PWEJ01000049.1 GCA_003553485.1 Halanaerobiaceae bacterium
AAGTGTTGGAGCCTGAAAAGAAATTTTTTCTTTGCTATATAAAGCCACTGCCTCTTTTTCAATGAGAGCTCGTGTAACATATTTAATGGCAGCAAAATTATCAACTAGATAATTATTTTCCCTGGCATAGACCTCTAGGGCGGGGATTTGATGGAGGTCGCTGGAGGTAGTGATAACAGGATTAGCTGAGATATCCTTAGCCAGTTCTCTAGTCAAACTATTAGCTCCCCCCAGATGTCCTGACAGCAGGCTGATAACGTTTTCCCCTTTATCATCTAAGGCCAGAATAGCAGGATCAGTTTTTTTATCCTCAATAAAGTCAGCAATCACTCTAATTACAATGCCAGTGGCCATTATAAATATCAAACCCTGATAGTCTTGAAAGGCTTGACCTACGGTCTCTTTAAAACCATAATTAAAATATTCTATATTGAGGTCAGTTGCCGAAACCTGCTGTCTTTCAGGCAAAAAATAAGTAAGATTATGGTTAGTGCTAAATTTTGTTTTATTTAATTTGCGGGCTGTCTTAAAGCCCTCCTTAGTCAGGGAAAAAACTGCTAGTTTCATAAATATTAACCTCGTTTCTGCTTTTCTGTTGCGGAGCTGCGGTATTCATGGCTAAAGTTTTTATCATATAATTTAGATTTCTTATCAAATTTACTATCTAAAAATTCTCCCACCATAATAAGGGCAGTCCTGGAAATATCCCTGGCTGCCATTTTCTCCTCAATGGTTGCTAGAGTACCGATTATCTTCTCCTCTGCTGGCCAGCTAACCTTATAAACTACTGCTACTGGAGTCTCCGGTGGGTAATGATGACTTAACTTTTCAATCACCTGAGAGAGCATGCCGATACTCAAAAATATCACCATAGAAGATTGGTGAGCTGCTAATTTATCCAGGGACTCCTCTTCAGGTACCGGGGTCCGCCCCTCCTGCCGGGTTAAAATAACTGTCTGGGTTTTCTCTGGCACAGTAAGCTCCTTCTTTAAATAAGCCGCTGCTGCTGCATAGGAACTAACTCCAGCCACCACCTGATAGTTAAGACCTGCTTTGTCAAGGCCTGCCATCTGCTCACCTATCGCCCCATATAAAGCAGGGTCTCCTGTATGAAGTCTGACTACTTCAAGGCCTTGCTCCTGAGCTTCTTTCATGGTAGTTAATTGTTCCTCAAGATTCATTTCGGCACTATTATATATCTGGCAGTCCTCCCTGGCTAATTGCAATATCTTAGGATTTACCAGGGAACCGGCATAAATAATTACATCGGCTTTTTCCAATAACTTTTTTCCTTTAACAGTAATTAATTCAGGATCTCCTGGACCTGCTCCAACAAAATAAATCATCTTTGGTATCCTCGCTTTCTTCTTTTATTAACGATTAATAATAAAGTTAAATAGGGTAACTCCAGAGCCTTTAAATTCAGCTGTTCCAGGTCACTATAAATTTTTTCCTCTGGGAAGCCAAGATTGCAGGCTAAATAGGAATTGGCTAATAATTTCTCCTGCCTCAGTTTCTGCTGCCAGAAATTAAAATCAGGACCTGCTTTAAAAACAACGATAGAGGTGAAGTTATTTAAGAGAAAATCAACTTTTTCCTCTGCCGGCCATTTGGGCAGGATAGCTAATGATTCCTCTCCAGCCGTTAAGGGTATCTTCAATTTAGAGCTAAGATACTGCCAGCAACTGATTCCAGGGATGACCTCTATCTCATAGTCAGCTTTTAGGTATGGTTTTAAATAATAAAAAGTGCTATAGAGAGAGGGCTCACCCAGGGTTAAAAAAGCTACATCTTCATCCTTTTTAAGATAATTCTCAATTTCAGCGGCATTATTCTGCCAGGCTTCAGCCATAATTTTCTTACTTTTGGACATGGGAAAAACCATTTTAGAAAACTTATTATTATTGCTTATCTCTGGCGGGCAGCATTTTTCTACTCTACTATCAGCTTCTTTTTTAGCCACTGGAGTAATAATTCTATCGGCACTGTTAAGAGTAGTTTTGCCAACCCCGGTTAACATATCACCATTGCCAGGACCCAGTCCAATCCCCACCAGTTTACCGGCCATGGGTATCACCTCTTTCACTTCTTTCTGACCCACTTAACCTCGACCCGGGCTTAATAGTTATAACATGGATTGGATTCTGGCCCTGATACATTAAGTAATCTCCCCTCTCAACAATTTTACTGACCTGGACCAGGGATGTCTTAAGCTGATAATTTTTAGTTTTAAAATAAGTATAAACCTCATTAACTGTGTTTAAAGTAACAGAATTGCAGACTATAATGCCCTGAGGTGAAAGGTGCTGCTCGGCATAATGCAAAATTTCCTCTAGATGACCAGCACTGCCTCCTATAAAGATTCTAGCATACTGCTCTGAGGGGAGATCACCAGGACCAACCCCGGTAATTACTTTCAAATTGGTCAGATTAAATTTCTCCTGATTGCTTTTTATGAGTTTCACTGCCTCTTTATTTTTTTCAATTGTACATAAACTGCCTCTGGGGACCCGATGAGCAATCTCTACAGTCATGGCTCCAGTTCCGCCGCCAATTTCCAACACTTTATCTTCAGGGCGAAGGTCGAGTCTGGCCAGGGTAACTGCCCGCACTTCTTCTTTGGTCCAGGGAATTGAACCGGTAATCAATTCATCCTCTGGTACTAATCCTGTCCTCAAGTTCATAACCAATTAACATCACCGCCAATCCTTGATAATTTTCAAAAGCTATTTCTTCAGCCCTTCCTCGAATAATTCTTTCTTCAACATAGGAGAGATTTTCTCCGATAATTACGGGAATATCAGCAAAGCCTTCCTCAACTAGAAGGGCAGCCAACCGGCCAGGATTGTTTTTAGCATCAGTCAAGAGAGCTAATACGTTATCCTTTATCAATTCAGTCAGCCGGGGCAGTTCTCTGCCATGACAGCTGCTGAAGGTAAAATTTTGCCAGGTTAGATTGCAGGCTGCTGTTAAATATTGCACTGAAGATAATCCAGGGATAGTAGTTATATTTCTACGGGGAAATTTTTCTCTAATTGACTTAGCCAGACTAAAAAAACCAGGGTCCCCGGTTACCGCCACTGCAATTGGAGGCTGATTTTCCTTTAACTCCCTTGCTATCTCCTTTTCTAAACCCTGGCTGAAGTTAATTTTAGTACAGGTTCGGTTGAGCCGGGTTTTTTTAATAGTTGCAATAGAGCGCAGACTCCCCATTATTAAAGAGCAGCTCTCAAGCTCTTTAATGGCCCTAGGAGTCAAATAATCTGGATGGCCGGGTCCTATGCCCACAATTTTTATATCTGCTGCTCCAGCTTCTTTTTGCTTCCGGCTATTAATTTCTTTCATAGTAATCACTATCCAGGTAATTTTGATTTATAATAAGCAAGATTTACCTCCCCTAAAAGCCCTCGTTGATTATTATAAATTACCACCCCTAAATTAATATCCTGCTCACAATAATTTTGACAGCGAGTGGCAATTCTTTGGGCCAGCCAGGGAAATAGATCCTGATGCCCGTTATTCCATAAGAGTTCAGCCATATCGGTAGTAGTTTTAGCTTGAAAAATCTTTTCCAGCAGTTCTTTTCCTGCTCCCCGGAGACCAGCATAGGCTGTCATTATTTCCGCTCTGGCATCGGCCACTTTGTTCCTGGTCTGAAATATTCCTGCCGCCACCTTGCATAATTTGCCCAGATGACCAACTAAAAGCAGTTCAGTAAAATCATTATGGCAGCTAGCAGTTAAAGCATGTCCTATGTAATTGCTGCACTGGACTATATTTTCGCCGGGCAGCCCTAATTGCTGCTGAACAAAATTTTCTCCCATCTTTCCCGGGACTAAAATTAAGGTTTTAGGGCCGGCTTCGGCCAATTGTTTTATTTTAAGCTCAATCGTTTTTTCATAGGCTTCAGTGGACATGGGTTCTACAATACCAGTAGTTCCTAAGATTGAAATGCCCTGCTCAATTCCTAAATCTGGATTGAAGGTTTTTTCAGCTATCTCTTCTCCTGCTGGCACTGTGATAGTCACTTCCAGGCCTCCTGCCTGAGGCAGGTATTTTTGCAGGTTTTCCCTGATCATTTTTCGCGGAACTGGATTGATGGCAGCCTCACCCACCTCTACCGGTAAACCAGGACGAGTTACACGACCAACTCCTTCTCCTCCTTTGATAATAATCTTTTCTTTTTCCTGGGCTGTTTTTTCTGGCGGGATTAAGCTCACCTCTGCTCTAATTTCTATCCCGGTGGTAACATCGGGATCGTCTCCACCATCTTTTATTATACCAGCCTCTGCCCTATCACTATTCTTCTTTGCCAAAAATGCCAGGGGCAATTTAATCTTCCCCTTCTCCGGCAATTTTACCTCAATAGATTCAGGTTCTTGTCCGGTAAATAAAAGGCAGGCCGCTGCCCTGGCTGCCCCTGCAGCACAGCTTCCCGTTGTAAAACCCCGGGCTAATTTTTTTCCATCTACTAATCTAAAGTCATGCTCTGACAAAATCATCGCCCTCCTAGACTCTCAATAGCTAAATTGAGAACTTTTAAAGCGGTTAAAATTTTACCTGGCAGAATTATTAACTGGCAAAGTGATATAAAAAAGCATTAATGATAGCTGCAGCTATATTGCTGCCTCCCTTAAGTCCTTGCAATGTAATAGAAGGCAAACGGGCAGCTAAAAGTTCTTTTTTGCTGGCAGCAGCACCGACAAAGCCCACTGGCACCCCTATTACTCCAGCTGGATTAAGCTGCTCTTTTTTAAAGAGCTCCAGCAGTTGGAATAATCCCGTTGGTGCATTACCAAAGACAAAAATAGCTTCAGGGTGATTTTGGGCTGCAAGTTCAACAGCGGCCATGGAGCGAGTAATCTCTTTTTCAGCCGCCAGAGCAGCCGTTTCTTTTTCGGCAATCAAAGTAAAGGCCTTTAAATTAAGCTCTGTTAATTTCTTTTTATTGATACCGGCTAAAACCATATTGGTATCGGTGATTATCGGTCTTTCTTTTTTGATAGCCTCCTCAAAGTTTGCTAAACTGTCAGAGGAGAAGTTTAACATCCCCAGGCAATCAGGGTCGGCAGTGGTGTGGATAACCCTTTTTATTATCTTGCGCTGTAATTCTGGAAGTCCCTCTGTGCTTTCTCCAATTAAACTTTCAATAATTTTCATGCTTTTTTCTTCAATCTGATTGGGATCCTGACAAAATTCCATTTTATCTCTCCTAAAGGTTAATATTGAGTATAAATCAGCTGGTTTTATACCTGTATTTCTTAAAACCATTGCTGAGAGCAGACTTGACTTCTACTCCTCCTGACACAATTGATAAATTCCAGGTTAGTGGATAGTGGGCAAAGACAGCTGCAGCAGCAAGCTCTTGTCGCAGCTTTTTAAGATTGACTACTTCAGGTTCATATAATATGCCAATAACATTGCCACTGTGGGCTATATTGACTCCAAAACAGGAAAATTCTTCACTGATGTTAATTATAGATTGCAATTTAGGGTAATGCAATTTATCCTGCCAGGCTAGAGCACTTAGAGTGGCTGCTTTTCCGAGATCATACCAATTTTTTTCCCTAAAACCACGCTCACATAACTGCCAACTTGTCGAGACATCTGGTATCTCCCCCCGGAAATTGCGCTGTTCCATGGTATCATATCGACCGGCCTGCCCCAGGGCTAAAACCTTTACTTCAGGCTGTATTTCTCCCATGATTCTCCAGGAACTACCTTTGTTCTGCTCCAGCAAAGCAAATTCAGTAAAAATAGTACTATCGGTGGGTTCAATCGCAGTCAAATATTCTAAAGCTCTGGGAAGAGTTAATTTTTTACCTGTCAAAAGGGTAGTAGCAGTCAATATTAACATTAAATCAGCGGTACTGCTGGCTAAACCCTTTCCCACGGGGATATTCTGCTGATGATGCCAGCAATACTTTTCAACTAGGCCATCCTGAATATTCCACTCTTGGGCCAGCAATTTAAATAGGCTCTGCATTTTTAAGGGCAAATCACATATCTTGGACTTTTTATTATTATGCTCGCCTCTCTTCTCGATGGTAAGATAGTTATATAGATTCACTGGATAGGAGAGCAATTTTTCCTGGCCATTAATTTTGCCCTGGATTAACTCTCCGCAGGAAGCTGGCATCCTCAAGCTTAGTCTTTTATTCACAATTATTTATCCTCCAAAACAGCCTTTAAAGCTTTAGTTAGTTTAAGATTATCGGCCTCTTCCTTGACTGCCAGCCTGAAAAATTTCTCATTTAAACCAGCAAAGCTGGCACAGTTCCTCAGCAGAAAGCCTCTAGCCACCATACTCTGCTGTAAATCCCTGGCTGTAAAGTCATCAGTCTTAAGCTTGACCAGGATGAAATTTGCCTCTCCAGGAAATATTTTAATTTGAGGAAGCTCTGCTAACTGCTGCTGAAAAGAAACCTTTGCCTTCTGAAAGCCAGTTAAAGTTTTTTGGCGGTATTTTTTACACTCTGGTATTAAAGAGCCGGCCTCAGCAGCCAGGGTATTAATTGGCCAGGGTGGCTGATTGGCTGCCAATTTTTTAACTATCGGTTTGGGGGCGATTAAATAGCCCAATCTCAATCCTGGTAAAGCATAGAATTTGGTCAAAGAACGGAGTATTATTAGCTTTTGCTGTTCTTCTATTAGAGGTATAAAGCTTTCACTTTCTTCCCGGGTAAGGTATTCTATAAAGGATTCATCAATAACTACATATTCACATTTTTCTAATAGGGGCAGCAATTTTTCTCGTGCCAGTAAACTGCCATCGGGATTGTTAGGACGGCAAATAAAACTACCGGCAATTTCTTCTTTGTTTAAAATAGCCAGCATTTTATCCCGGGGCAGAGCAAAATTATCTTCTTCCTGACGATAAATCAGCTTACATTGACAGTTCTTGGCTGCCAGCGCTGCCTGATATTCTGAAAAAGTTGGCTGGGGAAGGATTGCTTTCTTGCCCCGAAATAATTCGGCTACCAGATAAATCAATTCAGCAGCTCCATTGCCCAGCAAAATCTGCTGAGGCTCCACTCCCTGCCAGTCAGCCAGCTTATTTTTTAATGCTCTGTATTTAATATCTGGATATTTTGCCAGCTCCCCGATATGGCTTTTGATTGCCCTGGCAATTTTGGGGGGCAAACCCCGGGGATTTATATTGCTTGAATAATCTACTATATCTTCCTGGTAATCATATATATTTCCACCATGAACTGGTTTCATAACGAAATCACTCCTAAGATTAGACCCAGAACAGATAAAAGAAGCTCATGATCAGGAAAAATAAAGCCTCACTTAAATATATCAATTTAACCGCCTCTCTAATTATTGGCGGGCTTATCTTCCTTTCTCCGCTACCAATAAAGGGTTTTTCAACTAGTTGACCAAAATAATAATCTGGCCCTCCTAATTTTACTTTTAAAGCCCCTGCAGCAGCAGCTTCAGAAAAACCTGAATTGGGCCCACTGGCCTTACGAGCATCCCTGGTCATAACCTGCCAGCTTTCCTTCCAATCTCCTCCTACCAGAGGGCTTAAAAAGACTATCAATAAACCGGTGATCCGGGCCGGAAGCCAGTTGAGCAGGTCATCAAGGCGGGCAGCAAACCGGCCAAATTTAAGATATTTTTCATTCTTGTACCCCACCATAGAGTCTAAAGTATTTACGGCTTTATAAAGCATTATAGTAAGACCTGCATAACTACCACCGATAAATGCATAAAACAAAGGAGCAGTTATCCCATCGACTATATTCTCAGCAATCGTCTCCACTGTCGCTCTGGAAAGATCTTCTGCCTCCATCTGGGAAGTATCCCGGGTTACCAAATAGCCAACTTCTTTTCTAGCTTCCTTTAGTCGGCCTGATTCCAGTAGTTTAGCAATCTTTCTCCCTTCCGCAGCCAGAGTCTTTGCTGCCATCCCCTGCCAGATGAGATAGATAGTAAATAAATCAGCCAGGGGCCTATAAAACCACAGGAATAAAAATCTCAAAGCTAGAATGATAAAGGTTGCCACCAGCAGTACTAAAAAAACTAACAGAACTCCCTGGCTAAAAGTACCTCTTTTATTTTTAGTCAAAAATTGTTCCAGTTTTTCAATTAAGGTTCCCAGGCCAGCGATAGGATGGGGCAAGGGCGCCGGGTCTCCCAGTATAAGGTCCAGTACAAGGCCTGCAAGCAATAGATAAACAGCAGACATTTTTAATCCATACCCTTTAAGCCAGCTATAGAATAAAGAAGTTTCTGATCTAAATGTTCCTCCAGCATATCAGCCAGCTTATCATATTCCTGTTCTTTAAATTCTTGATAACTCTGTTCGGGAGCAGTGATCTCTGATAATCCCAGAGAAGCTCTTAAATTATTAACAAGGCAGGTAGTCCAGTCTTTGTTTTCAAAAATTCCATGCCAGTAGGTGCCCAGGACATTGTTTTGCTGGTTAAGGAGAGCAATAACTTCCTGTTCTCCCGGCTCTAAGCTTTTTAAAGGCTCTTTAACTTTAGTGGAAGTCAGGCTGGTCTTCCCCATATGTATTTCATAGCCAGATAACTCCAGGCCAGCCATATCTTTAAATAATTTGCTGTCTTCATGCTGCCAGGTACCATTAACCTGGACAGTTTTCTTCTCAGCAGTCATAGTTGTTTTAATGGGCAGTAGACCTAAACCTGGAACGCTCTTTAAATTACTTTCAGCACCTTTAGGATCATTAAGCTCTTCTCCTAACATCTGAAAGCCTCCGCAGATGCCAATGAGCACTCCTCCCTGGCTGACATATTCATTTAACCTGCTATCGAAGCCCTTCTGCTGCAGAAAAACTCTATCTCCCAGGGTATTTTTGCTTCCAGGTATTATAACCAGATCAGCCCCCTCTAATCCAGCCGGTTCTCTAATATATTCAATATCAAGATCATCATACATCTCCAGGGGATTAAAATCGGTAAAATTAGAGATATGTGGCAGTAGAATAATCTTCACTTTAATATCCCCACTTTTATTTGAACTACTCTGTAATCTCTCACTTAAACTATCTTCATCATCAAGGGCCATTTCCTGGTAGGGCAAGACCCCTAAAAAGGGTATCCCTAACATCTCCTCAAGCTCCTTTAAGCCTGGCTGCAGGAGTTTCTTATCCCCTCTGAATTTATTGATCAGTAGAGCCTTCACTCTTTTTTTATCTGCTGGAGGTAATAATTCAACTGTTCCATAAAGAGAGGCAAAGACTCCTCCTCTATCGATATCTCCGGCTAACAAAACCGGAGCCTCGACCATCCGGGCAAAACCCATGTTGACAATATCATTCTCCTGTAGATTAATCTCCGCCGGACTGCCAGCTCCTTCAATAACAATAACATCAAATTTTTCTGCTAGCTTTTCATATTCTGCTTTAACAATATCTTTAAGTTCTGGTTTGAAGTTATAATATTCTTCAGCTGTCATATTATCCTTCGGTCTACCCTTCAATATAACCTGAGAGCCCATCTCTCCTGAGGGTTTTAGCAGCACAGGATTCATGGATACTTGAGGTTTAATCCCGGCCGCTTCCGCTTGAAAGACCTGAGCTCTGCCCATCTCTAAGCCATCAGCTGTAACATAAGAGTTTAAAGCCATATTTTGGGCTTTAAAGGGTGCAGCTTTTAAGCCCTGACGTTTAAATAATCTACAGAGTCCTGCTACTATGACACTTTTGCCCACCGAAGAACCAGTTCCCTGAACCATCAAATTTTTTGCCATGAACTTATTTCCCCCTGACACAATTTCAACCAAGTATTAACAAATTCCGGATTGCTATAAAAATGAAGATGAGGATAACCAGCAAGCAGATTGTTCTTTATTACGAAGCCCGAACGACAATTTTTTCGCCGGGCATATTCTAGCTCCGCCCCGTAGGTCAATTTATCATCATTTATCAACTTAGAATAGTGAAATTCATGTCCCTTAATCTTTAGACCCCAGGAAAAATCTATGGTCAGATAACCAAAGTTTTGCAGGCGCTCGGTCATTATGGAACTTGCCGGTAAAAAGCCGGTCATTTGATAATATTCGGTCTCTGTAATATATACCTTCTCCAATAGATACATAAAACCACCACATTCAGCAAAGGCAGGTAATCCATTTTGTAGTTTTGACTTTAAGTCTTCTTTAAAACTTCTGTTTTCTTCCAGCTCCCTGGCAAATTCTTCGGGAAAACCACCGGCTAAATAAATTCCGGAGAGATTATCGGGCAAGCATTTATCCTTTAAAGGGCTAAATTCAACTAACTCACAACCGGCTTCTTTAAGAAGATCCAGATTGGCCTGATAGTAAAAACTAAAGGCTTTATCCCTGGCAATGCCTATTCTAAGATTATTTTTGCCAGTTCCTTTAGTTGAGATATTAATGTCATTTAAAGGTCTTGCAAAGTTTTCTGGCAGGGAAACCTCACCAGCTTCACTGCTTATATTTCTGATCTTAGAGAGCTGAAAATTATCTTTTATTTTTTGGCCCAGGCTGGCTATCTTTTCTTTAATAGCCGGAATCTCTGCCGCCGGTACTAACCCTAAATGCCTCGAGGGCAGCTCAAAATCAAGGCCCTTTTTTAGATAGCCCACCGTAGGCAGGCCTGTCTCCTTTTCAATGGCCTGAGAAATAAGGTCAAAATGTCCTTCACTGCCGACTTTATTGACAATCACCCCGGCTAAATTAACATCACTGTTAAAATTCTTGTATCCCAGGACCAAAGCTGCTGCACTCCGGGCCATACCACTGCCATCTATTACTAATAAGACTGGAATATTAAGTAAACTGGCTATTTCAGCCGAACTTCCCTGATCATTAATAGCTGAAACCCCATCATAAAAACCCATTACTCCCTCTACCACTGCTATTCCATCATTGCTATTTGCCTTCTGCCAGAGATATTTTAAATTTTCTGGCGAAAGAAGCCAGCTATCCAGATTATGTGAAGGTCTCTCACAGGCTAAACGATGAAAACCAGGATCAATATAATCGGGCCCAACTTTAAAGGGATTAACTAAAAATCTCTTTTGTTTTAAAGCAGCCATCAATCCCAGGCTAATTGTTGTCTTTCCCACTCCACTATCTGTGCCTGCCACCATCACCGCTTGCATGAAAATTCCCCCTGCTTAATAATTATTTCTCTATTCCCACTCTAGCTTTAACTCCCTGCTGAAAATAATGCTTAATTTCTTTCATCTCAGTTACCAGATCTGCTTTATCTATTAGCTCTTTAGGAGCCTCTCTACCCGTTATAATTACTTCCACTCCCTCTGCTCGCTGAGATATAGCCTGCCAGAGGTCAGCAAAGGAAAATAATTGATATTTTAAGGCTATCATGGCTTCATCAAGGATAACTATATCATAATTTCCTGATGATAATTTTTTTGCCGCTACCTCAAGACCTCTTCTGGCAGCCTGATAATCTTCTTCCTCTGGTTCCTTTCTAATAAAACAACTGCGGCCAAACTGCTCTAATTCCAGACCGGGAATTTTTTCAATGGCTTTAAGTTCGCTATATTCCTGTCCTTTAACAAATTGCCCAATAAAGACTTTCAACCCTGCCCCGGAAGCTCTTAAAGCCAGTCCTAAAGCTGCCGTGGTCTTCCCTTTACCATTACCTGTGTAAACCTGTACCATGCCCTTCATTTTGTCTTCCCTCCAGCAGTCTAAAAATTTTGTCCTAAATAAAACAAGCGCATCTCCCCCAGGAGATGCGCACTTACTCAAGTCAGACCTAAAACCAATATTCATAAAAAGCTATAGAAGCTATAATATTAGCTAGAAATCCTGTCCTGATAAAATGCCAGCCCACTCCCGCCGAGCGACTGTTACAGCTCATTCTGGCAGGTCTTCTGACTGAGGTCCATTCTCCAACACCTTCCCGGATTAACCCAGTGGATCAATTGTTGAAGAGAAAACCATCACAGCAGCGGGGGCTGTATCGGAGTTACACCGATTTCCCTTTTAAGTCTTTACACCAGTATGAGTATCTTTAAAGTATTTATTTTTTTCTTTACAGAAAATTTACTGCCTTAATCTTAGCATATCAACTTCCTGATTGCAAGATATTAATTTAAATATCTTATTCAGGGAAAATAATATGGCACCACTATTTTATTGCCGCCGAGGTTAACTGCTGCCAGTCGCTTAAATTAAGCTCTGATTTTGTCAGGGAAAAACGGGCAGTCTTTAAAGGGTCAACGACCTGACAAATTTCTGCATTACCCACAATGCTCAAGAGCATCCCAGCTTCATGGATATCAAAACCAAAGTTATCAACCAATAGATCGGCCATTTTTTCAGTAGCCTGATCAACAGCCTCATCCAAAGTTTTGGCCGAGGCAATTGTGGCTATGACTTCACTGTTTTCCACTAAAGGCAGGGGAAAAGCCCTGTTCTTTAACACCTCTATCTTTAACTTCACCTCGCCACTGACTTCAGCTCCACAGACCACAATCTCACCATCTCCCATCAGGGCATGCATGTCACCGGCAGCCAGTAGGGCTCCAGGAGTATTAACTGGCAGATAAAGAGCAGCCCTTTTTCGAATCAGCTTGCAATCCATATTCCCTCCATGGCGGCCAGGGGTTCCAGTAGAGATTTCTTCATCATTAGCTGGAGCAACGCCTATAACACCTACCATTGGTTCAATATCATAGACTCTCCCAGGAGAGAATTCTACTTTATCATTTTTTATGGGCAAAATTTTAGTTTTGGATTCCTTATATCTGTGACCCAGGACACCCTCCCCGGGAGCGGTTATCATCACCGCCTGGTCAGCAAGCTTAATATCAATTATATTTATTTTTAGGATATCTCCAGGTTCTGCTTCCTCAATATAAACTGGACCAGTGGCAGGATTAATCCTATCCCAATCCATATCCTCAATTCTATCATCATTACCTGTCAGCTGATTGGAAAAGCAGTCTCTGGTGATAAGGGTAACTTCTGAGCCAGATTTAATTTTAAGAGCAGGTTCTAAGCCCTTTTTAAAGGCAAATACACAATTATCGCTAGCAATTTTTTTCTCAGTCAATTTGATTACCTCTTTCTTTATTAATATTTCTGAACAAATAATAGATTTGTAAACAGGATTTATTAATTTGACCGGGAATATTACTTGTAAAGATACAAGCTTTTTGGTAGAATTAATTCAATTATTATAGTAATCAACCTTAAAGAATACCACTATATTTGGACAGGAGGAAATGAAATAGTGACTATGAAAAAACCAGCAATAATAGTTGATAGTTCCTGCGACATGCCAGAAAAATTAATCAAAAAATATCAGATCGAAGTCCTTCCCTTTAGATTATTATTTGATGATCAAGAATATTTAGCTGGAGAGGAAATTTCCCTGGAGGAAGTTTATCAAAAAATGAAAGAGGGAAATTATCCTACCACTGCCCAGGTCAGTCCCAAGATTTTTCTAGAATCCTTCTCTAAACTTGCTAAAGAAAAAATCCCCTTCATCTACCTCGCCTTTTCAGCTGAAATGTCTGCAACCTACAGAACAGCACTTCTATCCTATCAACAGTTAGCTAAAGAACATCCAGATTTCACCGGTAAAATTATTGATAGCAGAAGTGGGTCGACTGCTATCGGACTGATGGCGCTTAAGGCCGCTCAGCTGAGAGAAAAGGGCGAAGATCTAACTAGTATAGCCAGTACAATTGAATTGATGACCAGTCATATAGAACATATTTTTTCCCTGGATAATCTCACCGCTCTACAAAAAGGAGGTAGATTAAGCCGGGGAAAGGCTTTTGTAGGTAATATTTTAAATATTAAACCTATTCTTCAGGTAAAAGAAGGTCAAATAACTCTTTTAGAAAAAGTTAGAGGTGCTAAAAATGTCCTGCCAAAAATCAAGGAGCTAATGGCCGAAAGAGGGGAAAATTTATCTGACCAATTAATTGGCATCAGCCATGCTGATGACCCCCAGAGAGCTCAACAACTAAAGGAAATGATTGAAAAAAACTTTGGCTGTCAGGATTTTATGATAAAAAAAATCAACAGTGTTTTAGGAGCTCATCTTGGAATTGGAGGAATTGGAGTCTTTTTCCTCAATAAATTTCCCTTAGATTAAAATTACAGCTCTTAATATTTTTTATAATCTATAATAACCTAACGGCCTAACCCCGGGGTTATGACCTCAAATTCTTTTCCATAACGGAGGGCTGTAAGCTCACGGCCTAAATTGTAAATCTTCCTGTGACCCAGGAAGACAAAGCCAGCACTTTCATAAAATTTACGAGATCTGGTATTCTTTTGCAAAACATAGAGAATAGCCCTTTTAAAACCCTGGGCTTTAACTACATCAAGGCCATGGAAAAAAAGTTCTCTTCCCAGCCCCTGGCTCCAATATTCAGGCAACAAATATTGCCCTTTGATTTCAGCGGTTGTCTCCAGGCAATCGCTTTCCTGAGCAGGTCCGGTGGTTATAAAGCCAATTATTTCACCCCGGCAGATTAAAATATCGATACTTTCTTCTGCCAGGGTGATTATCTCCAAATAATCAGCAGTAAACTCCTGCTTATCCAGGTTCGCCAGATAAAATTCCGGCACTATTCCAGCATAAGCCTTTCGCCAACTGGCAATCTTTATTTCTGCCAGCCTGGCAGCATCCTCTCTGGTAGCTTTTCTAATCACCCTTTTCATTTTATTCCTCCAGTTCTAAACCGCCATTCAGTTAACTATTAGCTTTGATTATATCGTCATTTATACGAAGAATCAATAAGTTTTTTTGCTAATAACTTGCATCATCTTTTTTCTGCAGAGATTGCTGCCCCTATAGCTGTAGAATACTGAGCGTTATCTGGAAAAATAAAATCAATGGGGAAGAGTTTAGCTTCTTTAAGTTTCTGCAATACCTGCTGGCCAATTTTCATTTCAGCTAATTTTCCGGTAACAACTATTGTCTGACAGCTTTTAGTCTGAGCGGCAAAAGCTGCCAGCATCCCTATAGTCTGGTAAACCATGTTGATAATGCCCAGGGCATAATCCTCTGGTTGAGGGTTCTGACTTAATTTGCCAAAATTTGAAGCTGTGATTTCTTGATGTAAATCCCCGATATCATCCAAAGAAATATCTCCCACTGCTAAATCAACTTTATGTAGCTTTCCTTTGGCGGCCATTCTGACAATTTCTTCGTAATCATCAATATTCAAAATTGCTCTACCTAAACCGACCAGGGTCCCTCCTCCCATTCCAGTTCCTCCCAGGTGAGTAATCTCCCCATCAGCAAAGTAAACTATTGCAGTTCCAGTTCCCATGCTGACAATGATAACTTTTTTCTGGTCAGTAAGATAGGCTCCACCGGCTCCAATCGCCTCAAACTCTGGAATTTTAATTGTATTGAGGCCAAAGAGGTCATTTTTTACATAGGAAGAGCCCACTCCGGTGATAGCCACTCTTTTAATATCCTGTAAACCTATGGCTTCCTGATTTATAAAACTACCTAAAGCTCCAGTGGCTGAAGTTAAAGGATCACTGGCCTCCACCGTCATAAAGCCTGCCAATTTTTTATCTTTAAATCCTACAATATCAGTAGTGCTCCCACCAATATCTATACCCAGAATCATTTTTTCCTCCATGATTAATTTTGCCAGCTTTCCTGATGGATTCTACCTTCTTTAAATCTATCTACCTTCCCACTCTCTTCAGCCGGATGACCTACAGCTACCACTGCCAGTGGAATAACCTCTTTTGGTAAAGAAAATAATTCTTGAAATTTTTCCGCTCTCTCTTCTCGCGGATAAACTCCTAACCAGACAGCTCCCAGGCCTAGATTTTCAGCCATCAACAGCATATTCTGCACAGCGGCTGAACAATCCTGAACCCAAAAGCCTTTATGCCTTTCCTCTCTTTTATCTCCGCAAACAAGGATAGCTAGCGGAGCTTCAGCCAGCATATCAGAATAAGGGTGGATCTCCCTGATATCTTCCTTCCGGCTATCATCTTCGACTACTATAAAGTGCCAGGGCTGTTGATTACCTGCTGAAGGGGCGGCCATGGCGGCCTTTAGTAATTTCATTTTCTTTTCTTCTTCTACTTGCTGATCCTGATATTTTCTAATACTACGGCGTTTAAAAAGCACTTCGTTAAAGTCCATTATATCAACTCCCATATCATTTTAGAAAGAAAGATTTGTCATTATTATAATAAAAACACTCTCCATAGTCTAATTAGGATTTCTTTTAAGTTTCTTTTCGTCCCGTAAATTTTAGTCCTTCTAATAACAGAGAGGGCACCAGACTAAAACCGCTAAAATTTGCTACTTTTTCTCTCTCCGTTGATATTGCTGTTACTCTGCTAAAGGCCTTTAATAGGCTATCAGTAAATCTTAGATCCTGGACAGGAGCTTTTACCTCTCCCTCTTCAATCAAGAAAGTGCCATCTCTAGTTAATCCTGTGAAGATAGCCTGGCGGGGATTTACCACATTCAAATAATGAAAACGAGTTATCAATAACCCCCGGTCAAGAGATGCCAGCATTTCTTCTCTGTTGCTCTCACCTGATTCCATCACTAAATGCAAAGGCAGTCCACCCATGCTGGGTCTGCCAATGGAATGGCCTGTTGATTGGCAATTATCCTTCCTGGCGCTTTTCAAATCATAGGCTAATTCCCGGGCCACTCCCTTTTCAATAATTGTTAGTTTCTGTCGGGGAACTCCTTCCATATCAAAGGGCAACTTAAAGGTTTCATTATGTTTGTGGTCGTCATAAATGCTTATTTTATCTGAAAAGACTTGTTCCCCTAATCTATCGGTGAGAAAACTCACTCCTTTTTGTAGACTTCTGGCACTGAAACCCAGATATGAAAGATAGGTTAATAGGCCACCAACAGCCAGCGGTTCTAAAATCACCGGATATTCCTTTGGTTCTATATTAACTGGCTGTTCACTTTGATTTGCTTTTGCTGCAGCTCGAGAAAATAATTTTTCAATAGAAAAATCAGCAAAGTTATCAGAGGTAAGAGCTGCATAGCCAGTTTGTCCTTCTTTTTCCACCACTGAATTAAAATCTGCTTTGACCAGACGAGCATATCTGGTGATACCCTCTGTGTTTCCCAGGGCCAGAAAATTATTATGCAAAGACAATGAGCCGGCTGCTTCCATATCAGCAGTTAGCTGAGATAAACCTTTTTTAAGTTCTTTAACCCGTCCCGCTATATCAAATTTTTGCAGTAATTTATCGTCATATTGGGAGGATTCAATATCATCAGGTTCCTTAACAAAGGGAATCTCCAGCTCTTCTTCGCCGGCAAATTCTAATTTTTGCCGAACTTCTTTAACTGCTTCCTGTAATTCTCTCTCACTTAATCTATTGGTGGTAACTGTTGCCCTTTTTTTGCCTTCTTTAGCAGTAAGTTCAACTACTAAATTTTCCTGGCTTACATTTTGATGGATCTCAGAACCGGCAAATCTGGTCAATCCCTGTTCCCGTCCAGATATTTTTACCTGTAAATCAAGGGAACCTGCCCAATTTATAAGACGATCGATTACCATATAGGCTTCTGATTTAGTTAGCATTTCCAACACCTACCTCAACCTGTCTGAATCTCGTGGGGGCTGAACCATGTCCTACATGAGCTGACTGACCTGGTTGACCTTTACCACAATTGGGCACGCCGTATAATTCCCAGAGCTCTTCTTCACCTATGGCATCACATTTTTGCCAGAATTCAGGGGTGATACCGGCATAGACTGGATTTTTGTAAATCTTACCTGTTAGTTGTCCCTTTTTAATTTCATAGGCTATCTCACAGCCAAATTGAAAATTTAGCCTTTTATCATCAATACTCCAACTGCGGTTAGTCTTGAGATATAGACCATCATCGATGCCTGCCAGAAGTTCTTCCCAGCTCTTATCTCCTGGTAGAAGATTAATATTGGTCATTCTAATTAAAGGCAGGTTCTGCCAGCCATCTGCTCGTGCTGCTCCGCCCGAGGATTGTCCTAACGAGCTAGCTGTATCCCTTGAGGTTAAAAAGCCCCTAAGTATTCCGTTAGATATAATATCCTTTTTCTGGGCTTCAACCCCTTCATCATCATATCCAAAGGTGCCCAAACCGCGAGGTGTAGTGGCATCGGCCACGATATTAATAATATCTGAACCATATTGATATTTACCTAGCATAGCTGGCTCTAAAAAACTGGTGCCAGCATAGGCAGCTTCTGCTCCAAATATCCTATCAAGTTCAATGGGATGACCAACACTTTCATGTATCTGCAAAGTCATCTGACTGCTGTCTATCAGCAGGTCAAGCTCACCGCTGGGACATTCCTCAGCCTCAGCTAAAGTTGCAGCTTCTCGAGCAATCTTTCTGCTATTTTCAACTAGTTCAAGTTCTTCTATAAATTCATAACCAGCTCTGGCATAATTGCCACCAAAACCACAGGGGTAGCTGCGAATCTGCATGTCGTCATCTTGATAGGCATAGGCCTGAATGCCTCCTCCTGATTCCAACAAATCCTGGTGAATGATACTGCCTTCGGTATCAGCATAAACCTTTTGGATATTGTTAAATTTTAAATGTCCGGTAGTCTTAAATAGCTCGGCTTCTGCTTTCATCTCTTCCTCTGCCGCCTGCAACAATTCAATTTTATTCTGCAACTCTACTTCAAAGGGGTCTCTATCAAAGGGAGTAGCATAACTATCCTGGACTGTTTTTTTAGAGCTTAAAGAGATTCTATTTTTTTGAATTTTAGCGCTGGATTCGGCAATTTTAATGGCTTTTAAAGCTGTCTGCTTTAATTTATCAAGATCTGCCACGGCAGCAAAACCCTGGGCACCATCAATTATGACCCGGATTCCCACCCCGGCATCTACTTCACTGGCCAACTCTTGAACTTTTAAATCCTCAGTAGCAATAGTTTCAGACTCAGTCTTTACATATCTGACATCGGCATAATCAACATTCTGATCCTTTAGGTACTGAATTAAGTCTGTAACCTGTTTTTCCAAAAAATATCTCCTCCTTATTCTCCCAAATATCCAGTTCTATTTTAATAAGCCTCTAGGTATATAATACTCTATAAATAAGCTTTTTCCTGCAATTTAAAAATAGAGATATAAATTTATTAGCTGTATTTTAGGTAAAAAAATTTAAAGCTACTTAACTGTCTTGAAAATGAATGTTTTCATAAAAACCTCATATTTTTTTGAAATACTGTTGTCATAAGCTATTAATTTTGATATCATTAAGGATGAGTGTTAAAATATTAACAATAAGGTTAACAGGACTACTGACTCGGAGAGGAGTTTGATAATGAAGGCAAAAAAACTACTACAAATGACCCTGATTTTGTTTGTTTTTTGGATTGGTTTAACAGCTTCCCTTGAACCTCAGGAATTAATCGTCGGTTTAATAATCTCCCTGATTGTAGCTATATTTTCATCAGAAGTATTATTGAGCAGGGGAATTGTTTGGGAAACAGGTTTTCCACCTACTACAAAACAAATTATTTACATGCTCTATTATATTCCCTTTTATATCTGGTATGAGATCAAAGCTCATATGCAGGTGATTTACATAATTCTTCATCCTTCTCTTCCAATAAAGCCAGGTATTGTTAAAGTATCCACTGAGTTAAATACTGCCCTGGGTAAGACTGGATTGGCAAACTCAATTACCATGACTCCAGGAACATTAACAGTAGATATTGCTGATGAAGAGTCTTTGCTTTACGTTCATTGGATAGATGTAGAGACAGAAAAATCTCATAAAATTAGAGAATAAATCGCTGTTCCTTTTGAAAACCATCTGAGGAGGATGCATGAATAATGCTATTGTTAGTCATTCTAGTAATTTTTATAGCTGCCGCTGGCTGTATAATTAGAGCTATATTAGGACCTACCAGTTCAGATAGAGTTGTCGCTGTTGACAGTTTATCCTCTTTAATGATAGCAGCTCTAGTGATTTTAGGTGTGCATTATGAGGCTGTTATTTTTTTGGATGTAGCTCTAATTTATGCCCTGTTAGCCTTTATAGGCACCCTGGCAATCTCTAAGTATTTAGAAGGAAAGGATGTTGGAATGTGATAAATATTATTTCTTATCTATTACTTATAATTGGTTCTTTTTGCGCTTTAACTGGCTCACTTGGACTACTCAGGCTTCCTGATGTCTATAATCGTTTACATGCCAGCACTGTTATAGTTGTGGGAGGAACTGTTTCTTTAATTTTAGGGGCAGGATTATTAAACGGAGCTGATAGTTATCTTGTTAAGTCATTAATTATTGTCTTTTTTATTTTCATTACAGTACCTGCTGCTTCTCATGCTATTTCTCGGGCAGCCCATCTCCGGGGGGTTAAACTTAGCAACGAAAGTGTTGTTGATAAACTGGAAGAGAGGGAAAGAACACTCAGCGAATTATAATTAGAACTTTGGGGGTTTTATGTTTATGGAAAATATCTTTTTGAACATATTGCTTTTATTAGTATTTCTTTTCTATTTTATCGCTGTTCTGGTAGAAGATTTATTATATTCTATAATTGTTTTAACTGCTGGAAGTACTGCTTTAGCAGTAATTTTTTATATCCTTCAGGCTCCTGATATAGCTTTAACTCAAGCTGCTGTAGGTACTGCTGTCAGTACAGTATTACTGGTCAATGCTGTAAATAAAACTAGGAGGAAAGAGTGATGCAGAAGAAGCTGGCTTTGCTGATGGCTGTAATGGTTGGTCTGTTATTGATCGTTGGAATATATTCAGATGCTCCTTCCTATGGTGCTTTTCCTGATCGGCCACTGCTTGAAACTGAAGATAATACCCTTCATAGTATTGGACTTCCCATCCTGGAGGGAACACCACAAAGCCCGCCAGATGGATTGGGTGTTCCCAATGTTGTTACCGGGGTTCTCTGGGGATACAGGGCCTATGATACAATGGGCGAAGCAACAGTTTTATTCACAGCAGTTGTTAGTGTCTCAATGCTGGGGTCTCATGCTGGTTTGCTGTCAATCTGTAAAATTGTAGGTATGACCGCCATAGTTAAAACTGTTGCCAGTTTGCTCACTCCTTTTCTGTTTCTTTTCGGGGGATATATTATTTTTTATGGACACTTAACTCCCGGAGGTGGTTTTCCTGGAGGAGTAATTATTGCTGCGGCAATGGTGCTTTTATTATTAGCCTACGGGGTTCGTTTTGCCTGCAGTAAAATTGGTTTTATCCCCTGTGAATTAGGGGAAGAAATTGGCGCCATTATGATAGTTGTTATCGGTATAGGTGGCTTCTTTACCGGTACCTATTTTCTCCAGCCCATGTTATATTTTGGAGGACTGGGAGATCTATTGAGTAATGTACAAATGATTCTATTAAATATTGCCGTGGGACTAAAGGTAGCCGGAGGTATGTTGATAATTGTTTACACCTTAATTTCATCCTTTGGAGGTGAAGTATGATGAGTCTCAACTTTCCAGTGGTTGTTTTATTATTCACCCTGGGACTTTATTGTATTCTTGGCAAAAAAAATATAATTAAAATAATTATTGGGCTTTCAATTATGACAGATGGGGTTCATCTTTTATTGATTTCGCTGGGATATCGTTCGGAGGGTATTGCTCCCATAGTTCCCAGTAGTATGCTGGAAAATTTTTCGGAAATTGCTGGTTTAGCTGTCGATCCCGTGCCTCAAGCACTGGTATTGACCTCTATAGTAATAAATGTTTGTATTCTTGCTCTGGCTCTTTCCCTGGCCATTCATAAATTCAGGCAGCAGGGCAGCACCAATGTGCAAGATTTCAATAATCTAAAAAACTAAAAATTACTTAAATCTTTAACTATATTAAGTTTATTTTTAAGCTGGTTGAGAAAGGATGGGTTAAAATTGGTTTTAGATTTTTTTCATTCGCCGATTTTAGTTATAATTATTCCCTTGATAGGAGGTTTTATCACCCCTGGACTTAGTTTAGTTGCTAGTAAATATTCCCTTACTAAATATAGAGATTACATTGTTTTTGGTTTCATGGCAACAACTTTTCTGTTAATATTAAACACCGCCATACAAGGCTGGGGAGAGATATATGTTTATCCCCTTGGTGGCTGGGAACCCCCTTTAGGAATAAGTGTTGTTCTGGATGGACTAGGAGTTTTTATCAGTTTAATTGTGGGCAGCATAAGTCTTTTGATTTTGTACTACTCCTTAGATTTTATGAAGGACAAAAAAAGATTGTCTCAATTTTACACTTTAATGCTCTTTCTAATTGCCGGAATGCTTGGAGTATCCTATACCGGTGATATCTTTAATCTATATGTCTTTTTTGAGATTATGTCAATAGCTTCCTATGCCTTGATTGCCTTTTATAGAACTTCGGATTCTATTGAAGCCTCTTTAAAATACATAATCATTGGCTCTTTAGGCACGGGCTTTATCCTTACAGGAATAGTTATTTTGTATGCTTTAACTGGCACCTTAAATATTGCTGACCTGGCCGTAAGAATGTCCTTAATTAGCAGCGAAGGATTCCCTCTTCTCTCTCTGCTGGCCCTGGGTTTTCTCATAGTAGGATTCGGTATGAAGGTAGGAATGATTCCCTTCCATGCCTGGTTACCAGATGCCTATCAGGGTGCTCCTATCCCGGTTACTACAATAATGGCCGGTGGTACTGGAATTATTGGCATTAGTTCACTTTTAAGGATAGTTTATTTAATTTATGGTAATGGACTGGCCAATAACCTCCTGTTAGGCTTGGGATTATTAACCATGATCATTGGAGCCCTGCTGGCCTTAAGACAGTACAGATTAAAAAGATTATTAGCTTACTCCAGTATTTCACAGATGGGTTATGTGTTATTTGGTTTAGGAATTGGTAATTCTCTGGGTATCTCCAGCGGACTTTACCATATGCTGAATAAAGCAATTTTCAAGTCCCTGTTATTTCTACTGGCTGGAATTATTATCACCAGGTTAAAGACTGATAATATGAAAGAACTGGGAGGATTAGCTAAAAAAATGCCGATTACGGCTGTGTTTTTTGCCGTTGGCTCCCTTGCTTTAGTGGGAATCCCGCCCTTTAATGGCTTTGTCACTAAAGCCGGTATATTTTATGGGGGCATGCAGGCCGGTTATCCAGTTTTAAGTACAATAGCTGCATTTTCTGCCACTTTGACAGTTATTTATATTATTAGAGCTTATATTTTAATCTTTCTTGGTGAACCCGGTGATAGAGTGAAAAACTATACCGGACAAAATAATTATAAACTGCTTCTACCGGCCTTTGCTTTGGTCATAGCCTGTATTGTTTTCGGTATTTTCCCTGGTCTAGGCTTTAATGCCACTGAGGCCGCTCAGGAGGTCTTATTGAATCCTGAATTATATATTGAAGCAGTATTTCCTTAAAAAAAAATTAAAACGGGTTAATTAAATATATACTCTATATATTTTATGTAAACTGATTTTTAAAGTGGGGAGATAAATAATGATAAAATTAGATTTTCCAATTATGATGTTAGCCGTTTTGATACCTATCATAGCTTCTTTATTTTTACCTTTTTTAGCTAAAAAAATAAAAAACAAGTTTCTAGTCCTGATCAGTTTTATTTTACTTCTTTTTCCTCCAGTTACTGCAGGAATACTTGCTTTAAATTTTGAGTTAGATCCAGGAATTCTTGATGCTGTATTTTTTCAATTTCCAGCTGTTGGGTCCTTTTCCATGTACTTAGACTGGTTAAGTGGTCTTTATATACTGGGGATTGGAGTAGTTACTCCTTTAGTAGGTATTTATTCAAAAAGGTATATGGAGCATCGTATTGAAGTGCTTGAAGCTCAGGGTGATGACGCCCCTTCTCTGGGCATCTATTACATGTTTTATATAATCTTTTCCATTTCAATGAGTGGAGTAGTTCTCTCAACCAATCTAATTCAATTTTATATCTTTCTCAAATTATCAGTTATCGGTAGTTTCTTTCTGATATTACTCTATGGCTATGGAGAACGGAAAAAAACAGCCTTAATTTATTTAGTCTGGTCCTCAATAGCTGGATTTGTTTTTTTAGTCGGCAGCCTCGGCTTTGCCTCCAGTTTAGGGACCTTTGATACTATCGATTTGCAATCTCTAGAAGTCAAAATGGGGATTGGAGAAGGTTTACATATACTTATTCCCCTGGCTCTCTTTATGGGTATGTATATTAAAAAGGCGATTTTTGGCGCTCATATCTGGCTTCCCTATGCCCATGCTGATGCCCCTACACCAATTTCTGCCCTTCTTTCACCTAACTTAATTGGAATATCGGGCTGGGCTATGGTAAGAATTGTTTATGAATTATTTCCAATCCAGTTTGAGACAATGTCTTTATTTTTTCTGGTTATTTCTTTTTTCACCATGATGTATGGTGGTGTTATGGCCCTGGCCCAAACAAATTTAAAGCGCCTGATGGCCTATATAAGTGTATCCCAGATGGGATGGGTGGTCTTTGGCTTTGCCACTTTAACGATAGAAGGAATTGTAGGAGGAGTTTTACTTTTTGTCAAACACTCCTTAAGTCTTTCTATATTATTCATGAGTGCTGGTCTGTTAATTTCAGACTGCGGGGGATTGAAAGAAATACCTGACATGAAAGCTTTAAAAAAGAAGGTTCCGGTAAATTCTTTCCTGATGATCTCCGGTTTTCTGATTTTAATGGGCTTTCCCCTCACTATGGGTTTCTGGTCTAAAGCCATGATATTTAGTGGGGCTACAAAAATGGACTTCGTTACCGGAATGCCCTCCTTCCTTTTTATGGCTGCTCTTTTGCTATTAGCTGGAAGTATAACCGCTGCTTATGCCCTGATAACTTTAAAAAGAATTCTTTTCTCCTCAGATACACCTGAGACTAAAAAACGCGATACTTTTAAACCTATTGGCTGGAATAGTTCAACAATTCCAATGGCAATTTTAGCCGGTTTAGGCTTTCTGCTATTTTTCCTGCCAGGACCATTGTTGGGAGCAGCAGAAATGCCTTCAACCTCTCATCTAGTAATGGAGGGCGGCGCTTTTCTAATAGTCTATTTCATCTCTTTCTATCTTTATCAGGGCAAGCCAGAGGAACTTTCCCGCCTGCTTTTTGAGAAGTTTGAAGTTAATATAATTGATAGGTTTTACCACCATCAACTTGGAGCAGGCATCAAAAAAATGGGCAGTGCTTTACAGACTGCTCATAACGGAGTCATGAGCAATTACATGCTCTGGATGGTTGCTGGTTTTCTGATAATAATTCTATATTTCTTGCTTTAAAACTACTGAGTAAAGAACAATAAGTAAAGTCTAATAGAATATAAGCTAACCTAAAAAAGGCTGCCATTATTATCTGGCAGCCTTTTAAATTCAATATGTTACTTAAAATATTGATAAGGGATTTTATTTAGTTTATGCAGATTATAGTTTTAAAAAACTTCTTAGTCGGTCTGAGGCATATAATGTACTTCTACTTCATCTTCCTCCAGCTCTTGAATAACACTATAGGCATCTGTTCTTTCATAAATACTTAATAGATTCTCTTTTAAATAAATCTCATCCCCCTGAGAAAAATCTCCCTCAAGAAGGGGGTCAATATTTCTAACTCTGTTACTACTAAAATCTAAATGGTTAAGAGAAGTTAATTCAGCAATTACTGAAATGTCAGCAACTTTATTTGCTGAAAATCTTAATTCTTCCAATTCAGTTAGATTAGCCAGATATGATATATCTTCAACTTTGTTATTACTAAAATATAGTACCTCTAAACTATCTTTATTTTCCAGGGGTGATATATCAGCAACATGATTTTTGCTGAACTTTAAGTCCTGTAAATTATTGAGGTCTTCTAAAAAACTGATGTCTTCAATATTATTGGCACTAAATGTCAAGACCGATAGTTCCTGTAGATCAGCCAGATCAGCTAAATCAGTTAAGTTATTATCTCCCAAAAATAATGTTTGTAAATACTGTTTATCAGATAACGCAGCAATATCTTCAATTTCATTGCCGTGTAAGTTTAAATAAGATAAATTATCCATATCGGCAAGGCTTGATATGTCGGTGATATCATTATCTCTTAAATCTAACCACTCAATATTATTTAGCTCTGCTAGAACTGCAATATCAGAAATTGAGTTATTCCTTAAATCTAGCCTTTCAAGTGAGGTTAAATTCTCTAATGAATCAATATTGCTAATATCATTACCTCGCAGATCCAGCCATTCCAGGTTCTCTAATTGATGAAGAGCTTCAACCTCAGCAATATTATTGTTTCTGAGATCCAAAACCTGTAATCTGGTTAAATTTTCTAAAGCCTCAACATCAACAATTTCATTATTGATTAGACCCAGCCAGGCCAGATTAGTAAGATTATTTAGAGGTGAAATATCACTGACGTTATTATCATATAAATTCAAATATTCAAGGCCCTGTAATTCTTCTAAATAGGTAATATCTTCAACTTCATTACCCCAGAGACTAATCCACCTCAATTCAGTCATATATTGTACACCATCTAAATTTTCAATTTCCTGAAAAGAGGCTCTTAGCTCTGTTATCTCCTCTAAATCAGAGCGGTAGATATCTTCCTCTGGTTTATCAATCTTTTCTCTAATTACCTCTTCTAAGTTAGGATCAGGAAAAGTAATAACCTCATCATTATCTTGGGCAATAATCTCGGAAGTACCAATTAAGCCAATCGACATAATAATAACTAACGAGAGCATGATTATAACTAACTGCTGTTTCTTTAGCGGAAAAAAGTTGGATTTCTTCATTGTTTCCCCCCTTAGATAGATTACAGGTCAAGTATTACCAGTAACTGCTACCAACAAATGTGATATTTTTGACAAGAAAAAAGAAAGAATTTCTTAAACCAAAATCTCAAGCTAGCTTTTCTCTGAAATTATAATACTGCACTTGTGAAAATTATATCACAACCAGGGCTTCATTACAATCTTTATAATCTACCAGCAAATTATTTTGCCAGGTTTAATCATCAATTATCTTTAATTAAATGAACTATACTGCTTATAACTCCACTATGGTCATAATTTTGGGGTAGTTTAATTTTTGGGATCGTACTGATCATAAAAACAACTGATAGCTATTTGATAGACCTTCTTCACTGCAATTTTATTTTCCTGGGCGATTTTTAGACAGTCTTCATATTCAGGAGAAACATTTACCATCTCTCCCTTCCTATAAGCTATTTTAACGGCTACCTTACCCCAGGGAGTAACCACTAAATCCATCTCCCTTGCCAAACAGGCTCGAGTTATATTCTGCTGTATTCTTACCCCCAGTGAAGTCGTCTCTGTTAATATAATTGTAACTAATTTCTCTTTATATTTAGCCTCAGCTAATACCGATAGTTTTACCCCGGGTCTATTCTTCTTCATCTGAATTGGCGTTAAATAAACATCTAAAGCTCCCTCCTGCCAGAGGTTAGCAATTATATGCTGATAAAATTCAGGGTTCATATCATCGATATTAGTCTCTAAAAGCACTACTTCATCCTTTTCTTGAACAAAGTCCTGGTTAGCTACTCCAGTAAATTCACCAAGATTAACCCTGAGAAAGTTTGCTATGGGAAGCTCTTTAGACCCGGCCCCATAACCGGTCCTGGCTATTTTCATTGGTGGCCGGGAAGAAAATTCTGTGGCTAAAGTGGTAATTATGGCAGCACCTGTAGGTGTAACCAATTCTTCCTTAATTCCTCGCGAATAAAGGGGAATATTTTCCAGTAAATTCATCGTTGCCGGAGCAGGTACTGGAATAGTTCCATGCTGGCAGGTGACAAAACCCTCACCTGTATGGATTTCTGAGGCAATAATATTTTGGATCTCCAGCATTTCTAAACCCAGCACTGAGCCTACAATGTCCACTATAGCATCAACAGCTCCAACTTCATGGAAGTGAATCTCCTGAGGAGCTTTGCCATGGACTTTACCTTCAGCCCTGGCCAGTGATTCAAAGATGGCTATGCTTTTATTCTTAACCGAAGTTGAAAGAGTACTTTTATTGATTAGTCTTTTTATATCAGCGAGATGGCGAGCTTTGTCCCCAGCTGTTTCTTTAAGATGGACTTCTGCCAGGGTGCCAGTAATTCCCTGGCGTTTAATCTTGGTTATTTTCAATTCATATCTATCTTCAAGCTGCAAAGCTTTTAGTTTTTCAGTAAATTCTTCCCGGTCTAAACCCAGGTCAAAGAGAGCTCCTAAGACCATGTTACCACTAATTCCGGAATATATATCAAAATAGGCATCCATAAAAAAATTACTCCCCCTGACTTCCAGGCAACTCTTCTAGCCCTAATTGATTAATAGAACTGGCCAGATAGGCTGCTCCAAAACCATTATCTATATTCACAACTCCAACACCAGAAGCGCAACTATTTAACATCGTTAAAAGCGGGGCCAGCCCACCAAAGTTGGCTCCATAACCAACACTGGTTGGCACGGCAATAACGGGTTTTTTCACCAGACCAGCCACCACACTGGGTAAAGCTCCATCCATTCCTGCAACTACCACTACCACACGAGCCTGATTGATTTCCTCTAAATCATTTAAAAGTCTGTGAACACCAGCAACTCCGGCATCGGTGATTCTGGTAACCTTATTTCCCAGTACTGTAGCAACCTGATAAGTTTCCTCCAGGACAGGCAAATCTGAAGTGCCAGCACAGATTAACTTGATATGACCTCTTCGAGGGGCTGGTTTCTTCTCTCGCACTATAACTCGGCCAGCTTTATTATATTTGCAGCCTGGCAGCACCTCTTTAACTGCTTTATAAACTTCCGGTTCAGCTCTTGTGGCCAAAATATTATCATTTTTACCAGCCAGGTTCTCCATTATTTTAACAATCTGCTCCCTGGTTTTTCCTTCACATAAGACTACTTCCGGGAATCCTCTTCTCTCAGCTCTATCGTGGTCTATGCGGGCAAAACCTAAATCTTCAAAACCAGGATCATTGATTTCTGTTATTGCCTCTTCTGGTGTTAACATACCCTTCTCTACTTGTTTTAATATTTTTAATACATTTTCTCTATTCATTAGTCCACTCCTTCTCTATTAACTCTTGATAGCTTTTAAAATTTTATACTAAAAAGTAGTCATTGTAAATCAGGCAGATTGTTCTTATAATGATATTGTAAAATAAATCTTATAGCTTAACAATAATAAGCAAAAATAAATGCTGGGAGGGGAAAACCATGTCGAAAACTAATAAATTTTCTGGCCCTGGCTATCTAAAATTACTATCAGATAATAAGTTTAAGGATAGAATCAAAAAAGCTTATCAGCTTATGGAGAGCTGTAATTTGTGTCCCCGTAACTGTCAGGTTAATCGGTTAAAGGGGGAAATGGGCCAATGCCAGACTGGCAAAGATTTGATCATCTCAAGCTATGGTCCCCACCATGGTGAAGAAGCGCCTTTAACCGGACTGCGAGGCTCAGGGACTATATTCTTTTCCGGCTGCAATCTCAACTGTGTGTTCTGCCAGAATTATCAGATTAGTCAACAGGTAGCAGGAAGGAAAATTTCTATCCCGGAGTTAGCTAAAATAATGCTTAAATTAGAGGGACAGGGCTGTCATAATATTAACCTTGTCACACCCAGTCACTTTGCCTATCATATCATCGCTGCAGTTTATTTAGCAGCTAAAAGGGGGCTTAAGATACCTATTGTCTATAATTCTTCAGGTTATGACAGCTTAACTACTCTTAAACTATTCGATAATATAATAGATATATATTTGCCTGATTTTAAGTATGGCAGTGATGGTTGCGGCAAAAAATATGCCAGGGTCAAAGACTACTTCAGTAAAGCCAGCCTGGCAATTAAAACCATGCACAAGCAGGTAGGTCTGTTGCAAACTGATAAGAAAGGGATAGCCCGGAGGGGACTAATGATTCGCCATCTATTATTGCCAGCTAATTTAGCTGAGAGTGAAAAGATTTTTTCTTATATTGCCCGGGAGATCCATCCAGAAACCTACCTGAATATTATGAGACAATACTACCCCAGCTATCAGGCTCATAAATATGCTGAGTTGGATACCAGGCTCTCCTCCTTGGAATATCAGGAGGCTCTAAAAAAAGCCCGGGATTTAGGATTAAAGAAAATAAACTAGACTATTCTCCCTAGTCCATTCTTTTTTTAGCAGAGGCAACATTCTCTTTGATAAGTCCTGGAATAGGCAGGTCAAAGGGGCACCGCTCTACACAGATTTCACATTCCTGACAATTTTCTGCTGGTTCTATCTTATCCCCTAACCATTCAGCCACTTTCTCTGGTGTCATTCGATTGATAAAGGAGTCCACCCTTAATACCATTGGAATGGCAATATCTTCGGGACAGGGAAGACAGTAACCACAGCGCCGGCAGAAGTTGTCTCCTATCTCTTCTCGAAGTTCAGTAATTTTTTCTTTCTCAGAGCCAGTGAGCTTCTCTTGGGCTGCTGCAATAGCTAAATTTTCTTCTACTTCCTGGCTGGTCTCCATTCCTGGTATTGCTATTATATCACCTTGATGCAAAATATATTTTAAGGCCAGATCCACCTGTTCTAACCTTCCACCGGCTAAGGGTTTCATGGCTATTAAACCTAGATCCATCTCTCTGGCTAAAGGAAGCAGCTTTTCTTCAGCCTCATATTCAATGAAATTATAACAGAATTGGACTGAAGCAAAATTTTCTTCTTTTATTGCTCTAATCAATAAATCATCGGCATGGCCTGTTACCCCAATATGTTCAATCAATCCTTCACTTTTAGCCTGCTGCAGACCCTTTAAGGCACTATTATCTTTAGCTATCTGATTTTCATAATCCTCTTCACTGCTGACATTATGTAATTGATATAAATTAATTTTCTCTAATCCTAAATTCCGCAGACTTTCTTCTAAATCTTCCCTTGCTTCCTTGCTATTTTTTGCCGGAGTCTTGCTGGCCAGAAAGACCTCTGTTTCTATTTCTTTTAAAGCTGCTCCTATCTTCTCCTCACTATCACCATAAGCTATAGCAGTATCGATAAAGTTCACTCCACCAGCTACTGCTCCTTTGACTGCCTTAACCGCCTCTTTTTTAGATACTCGGGAAATTGGAATGCCGCCAAAACCTAAGGGATATATCTGATGATCAGTAGAGCCAAAAGTAATTTTTTTTGCCATCTTAAATCCTCCTTTGTTATTTTAAGACTTATCAACGGATTAGGGAAAAAGCCATCGCCGTTACCCCCAATTGTAAGGGGTCGTGGATTAAATTAGCACCGAGTTTTTCTGCTGCTGCTGTAGTAAAACCAGCGGGAATACCCGGGGCAGCGACAAAGGTTTGATCTGTTATATCGCTAGCCTTGAGCAGGTCTCGGGCCGGGGTGGCTTCAAAAATTAAAGAATACTGGCTGACATCGATTTTTTCTTTGATTGATATTCTTTCCCGGGCAAACTGACTTAATTCCCCGGTCCTTAAGTCTTTTTTATTGAGAGCTTTATCATAAATCACCGGTTTAGCTTCTTTTTTCAGCAAAATTTTCACTGCTTCTCTGCCAACTCTTCCAGCTCCTAACACCAAAACTTCTCTATCTTCTAATTCCCCGGCCATTAATTCAAGGGCGATTAAATATGCTAAAGCAGTGGCCCGGTCATTGTCAATCCAGCAGTAAGAGTCTGTGTTTTTAGCAATAAATCTCTTATCATCAGCCAAAAACATAATATCATGTTTTTTCTTTAAAGCCTCTCTTATGCCAGCCACATCAGTATTAGTGGTGATTTCAGTAGGGAAATTCAAATATTGCAGGATAGCTGCAACGGCCTGAGAAAAACCTTTGATTTTTCCCTGACCAGCAGTTACTGGAATAACAGCTATAGAATAATCAGCAGGTTTAAGCTCAGCCATTATTTTATTAATTTTAGCCTCATCCTTTGGTCCGTCATTAAGAGCAAGAAAATTAGCTGAAAGAACGCCTATCTCTTCTAAACTATGACCTGTTGATTTTATTAAACCCTGTTCATAAGTTGGTAATTCATCTTTGATAGAAGCAATATCTGTTGTTTTTAATCTAGTCACCTGACCTTACCTCCAGAGTCGAAAAATCCATCTTAACATTTAAGATGCTTAGTTAACTTTTCCTGAAATTTTTCTCTTTTTATTTTAAGCTCATCCCTATTTTCTCCAGTGAAATGTAAGATAGCTCGCCAATTATTCTTTTGCTTATCGTAATCTGTAATAGCCGCATCTGCCTCCCAAAAACCATCCTTTAAATCTAACTGCTGAGCTTCAGTCATAATATGCTCACCAGAGAAGGCGTAACCACCATCAGTTACCAGAACTTGCTCATAAAGAGCCGCTTTAGAACAAGTTTTTTGCTCCTCCAGACTCTTTTCCTGTAAAAAAAGTTCTACCAGCATTTTTACCATATTTATACCCTGGGCAAGATAGACCGCTGTAGGGGTCTGACTGGGAAACCTGACATCAATCTCTAAAATTTTTAGCCCCTCACCAGTGGCAATAACCTCTAAATCCATAATCCCCTGTAAATCTAATAGTTCTGCTACCTCTAAACCAAGCCGGTTAAATTCAGCAATGAGTTCCTGGCCAATAAAATCACCAGCTAAGACCTGATGACAATCATAATCCGGGCCAAATTTAAGCTCTGTCACCGCCAGGGGATAGTAATTACCCTGGTAGCCAATTACCTCTAAAGAATAGGCTGGCCCCGTTAAATATTCTTCTAGCACCGAATTTTTTCTTACCGCTGCCGCTATATTATCCAGTTCTTCAACATCCCTTATAATTTTAACTCCCTGACTGCCACTGCCTTTATTGGGCTTTAATATCAAAGGGAACTCCGCCTCAGGCCAGCTCCGAGCACAGGGAAGACCATATCGATTGAAAAATTTGCGCGACAAGTCCTTTGAACTGCTGATTTGATAAGATTGATAATCTAAAACCAGTGGTGGAAGACTGGACCTGTGAGAATTAAGCTCAGCTAAAGCAAGATCATTTTCTAAAGCCGGGAATATTATATCTGTCTTCTGTAATTTATCTAATAAAAAATTAGTAATATTGCTAAGATCAGCCTTAATAAAATCATCGGCTAAACCACGGGCTGGAGGGGCATTCTTTCTATCAATGAGCAGAGTATGAAAGCCTGCTCTCCGGGCTAAATAACTAATCTCAATTCCCTGCAGCCCTCCTCCGATAATTGCAACTGTCAACAAATTAATTCCCTCTCTTTCTTCCTTCTTCTCCTGTCTATCCAATCCTGGTACTCTGTGACGGGGGCTAATTTTAATTCTGTATCCTGCAGGACTTCTTTTACCCCTGCTATTGTTCTTTTACCTTCATCTATATCAAGCTTACTATTAGAGACACCTTTAAGACCAGCAGCCGGGGGAATTAGAGAGGTAACTACATTGGCCCCTGCAGTCAGTCTGGATTTAAGGCCCTCTATGCCGTCTACATCCAGAGATGCTGGAATTAAGCTATCCTTTAACACCAGCCTGAGTAAAGCTATCACCAACAGCTCCTGAGACCTCTCAGGCGTCTTCAGAGCTGCCATGGGGGTTCCCTCTTGAGGCACAAAACTCATAACTCTTCCCTGATCAACATCTAATTGAGCCATAGTTTTGATTGACTTCGCTCTAGAGAAGTTATCTTCTCCAATTCCCAAGAGAATACCATCTTCAATTAATAAGCCAATCTTTTTTGCTTCTTTTTTTAAAGCCATTCGAGCTGAAAAATCCTGCTCCAGTCGCAGCTCATTAAAAAGATCTTTATCATGGGTCTCCTGATAGCAGGCATACCAGTCAATGCCAGCCTCTTTAAGGTCTGTTAATTTATCTAAAGGCCACTGGCCAAAGGAAGCCATTAAGGGCAGTTGAGTCCTATTTTTAATCTTTTGCACTAAATCTAAAAGTTCTCCCCATTTTTTCCCCTGATAAAAATAGGGATCTTCTCCCATGGTTAAATCAAGGAGATGAACCCCGGACTTAGTCAGGGCTTGAGAGATCTGCATAATCTCTTCCGGTTCCTTGCGATATCTAGGGCTTACTTCATTATTATTGCGATAATAACAAAACTTACAATTGTTACGGCAGTGGGTGGAGAAATAGACAAAACCATAGGCAAAAATTTTTGGGCCAAAATACCTTTCTCGCATTTTTCTAGCAGCAGCAAAAACCTCTTCTCTTGCCCTGGCGTCTTTTAAATCAAGTAAATGTTGAATTTCTGCTACAGTTATTTCTTTTTCCTGTAGAACTTTATTTATAATAGCTTCCCATCTTTTCATCTTGACCACCTTAGCTTTCTAAATATTAAGTCTAGCCCCATCCTGGTAGATAAGGCTCCTGCCAATACGAGATATGCTGCCAAACCCTTCCTTTGCCATAATTAATCTTTCCAGGCCAATTCCTATACCGGCCCAGCTATGGGAGATATCCCAGGCTTGATCCAATTCATGGGGGCCAACAGCTCCTGAACCTACCTCTATACCCTCTACTAAAACATCTATAGTTTCACCATAGACTTCTGATTCTTCAACAGTAATCTCATAATCAATGGCCAGTTCTTCCATTATTACAGCCACTATATTCTTTAATCGCTGCAGAGGCTCTTCTTCCGGCGCCAGCTCTACTAAGTTTAGCATGGTGAACTCAGATAAATGCTCACGACCGCTTGATTCCTTGCGAAAACAGGTCCCCACTTCAAAGATCTTGACCGGCAGTGATATAGCTTTCTCCAGCCGGCTCAATATATCATAGAGATTAGGAGCATGCATCGGCCGCAGGCAATATTCTCTTCCCTCTAACCAATAAATCTGTTTCCATAAAGGATGCTCTTCCGTTAGGCCCATTCTTTCTATCTTACCTCTGGCCAATTTAAGAGGTGTAATAACTTCAGTAAATTCAATCTCTGCTAAAATAGCACTTAAATCTCTTGTCAATCTTCTAAGCTGAGGTTGAAAATCTTTCGAGGTCAATTCTTCAAGCCGCTGTTTATTTTTTTGCGCCAATCTATTTTCTATTTCTTTATATTTACTATCTCTAGCCTCGTGATCGGCAAAATCTTCTTCTAATTGACCAATATATTCATTATGTATATCTAGCTCCCTGATTCTTTGTTGTTGTCCAACGGTAAATTTCATGCTCCACCTCCAGGATAATAACTGATACCTAAGACCCAACTTGCTATTTAAAGGCTGTCTTAGAATACTTCTCAAGTTTCCACTCAGGAACGGCACATTTTGGACAGGCTTTGACCATAATCTTATTTCTTAACCAGCGGGCTGCCCGGCTGTTTTTTGAGTTTTTCACCTGTAATCGCTCGCCACAATAAAGCTCCAGCTCTAAATAATTCCCCTTTGATTCCAGGTTTTTTATGCCATGAAGCATTCCACTGCGCGAGGGCCAGAGTTTAATTCTCTGCAGCAAGTTTGCTAAAGATTCTTTTTTGCGGAAGACATATTTGGCCTTCTTATTGCCTCTATTTTTACCCATAGGTTTCTCCCCTAAAATTAGAGTTTTAAAAATCTAAAAGAGGGGCTCATCCCCTCTTAATAGTATTAAGCTTATCCTTTTAAAACCTCTATAAAATTTTAGCAATAAATATTTGGAGGAGAGTCCGGGAGTTACACCCGGCTGCATGGGGTTAGAGCCCATGTGATCCTTCCGATCAACCCTCCTTATTAATTATATTAAAATAAAACCCGCAATTAAATAAACCGGCTCAGGGAGTGACTCTGCACTCCCCTTAACCGGTGCCATTTTCTTTGCTATTATTCTAACATGTTATATCATTTTTGACAAGGTCAATTACTTTTTAACGCTTTCCACAATTTCTTTGAGCTTATTTTGAACTGCCTCGTCTAAGGGTTCGGGCTCATGGGTTTCTAGAATTTCTCTGGCTCTTTCATCAGCATTCTCTTTGGCTGTTTTGGAACCAGAGGCTTTCCAGTTATCCATCATTTTTCGATCAAAAATGTCAGCCCGAGCCTGCTCGGTATGCATGTTATCAATGGTGTGTTGCTGGGTTAAGAAGTTACCTCCTGGTTCTACCTCTTTAATCTCTTCTACTGCCATAGTATAATCGTTAACATCAACTCCCTGGATGACTCTTCTGACCATCTTGGCCATTTCGGCATCCAGAACCAGTTGAGTATGGCTAAAGGTTACACCAAGTTCCAGCATTCCCATTCCATATAACATGTTAGATCCTGCCATGGCGGGCAGTAAAAAGGTCATTGTTTTTTCGTGTCCTGCTTGAACGTCAGATCTTTTGGAGTCTGCCTATCCACCAGCTGTGTAGCTAGGCAGGTTATAGTATCTTGCCAGCCTGGCTACGCCAGCGTTACACATTCCCATCTCCGGTGAGCCTACTGGAGCTGTCGACTCTGCCACATCAAAGATAGTGGTGGAACTTCCATACATTACTGGAGCGCCTTTATTTACCAGCTGAGCCAGAGCAATACCGGAAAGCACCTCGGCATTATGGTCAACTAAAGTACCGGCAATAGTAATCGCTGAAGTAGCTCCAGCCATGGCCATTGATAGTACATTAACAGGAATTCCAGCTCTAGCACACTCGATTATAATTTGAGCAGCATCACCATGGAGCTCATAGGGGCTTTGCGGGCAAACTAAAGCCGAAATTAAAGGTCTATCTCGCAGCTCATCCATACCGCCAGCTACTGCTGCTCCCATTTCAAAATATTTCTTCGCATTTTCTCCACAGGTTAAATCAATATGCATGCAATGCTTGGTGGTATTATTCAAAAATGCTTCAGCTTCATGAAGGTCAATATTTTCTCTAGGGGCATCTATAGCACTTACAGCATGAGAATATATATCAACCTGGTCTAAATAATCTGCTATTTTAGCAGTATCAGCTACATCCTGTTTCTGGGTATCGCGATATTCACCTGTTTCGTAGTCATATATCTTGACCCCAGCTCCAAAGGTGGTAAAGTTAACTCGACTATCTCCTACCACCACATCATCCTCTGGTGTTCTACCGGCCAGTAATAGTTCTGGAGGTGCAGACTGAATGGCCTCTTCAATTATATAAGAAGGAATTTTAACCCTCCCGTTGCTGCGGTTAACCTTAGCACCGGCATTTTCAAATATATCTAGGGCTTCCTCATTAGTTACATGTATACCCATAGTGGCCAATGTTTCCAGGGTAGCATTGTGGATCTGTCTTAATTCAGCTTCAGTAAACATGTCCAGACTGAAACCATTTTTAACTGGATAATATACTTGTGGATTTCTTTTTGTCATAGATTCGTGATCACCCTCCCAAAATTATTTTTTAATCTGTTGAGTTAATTTGAGACTTTGTTAACAATTTTTTCTGCATAACCACCTCCTTATATTGATAATATTTTCAACGCAAGTAATATTAATTTAACGGATATATATCCGAGAAAAAGCTGCCAGTTTATCAGTTAATAAATAATAAACTGACAGCACTTTTAGGTTTATCTAAGAGGAAATATTTAAATCTTTGATTTTAATAGTCAAAGTCAATATCTCCAATAAATTCTCCTCTTTCCAGGTGTTCATAGTCATTTGCCAGTGCCTTAAATATTCCAACTATACTGGCAATTACAAATAACATGAAGGGAAAAGCTCCAGCAATAGAAGCTGTTTGTAGAGCTCCCAGACCACCGGCCAACAATAATACTGCAGCTATAAGACCTTCTAAAACACCCCAGGTAACTTTAACTTGGGTAGAGGGTTCCAATTTTCCTTTAGAAGTTAACATCCCCATAACAAAGGTGCCGGAGTCAGCTGAAGTAATAAAGAAGGTGGTAATCAAAATCGTGGCCAGAACACTTAATATAGCACCTAGTGGCAATTGCTGTAACGTTACAAAAAATGCTACTGCCATATCATCGTGAACTGGACCAGATATATCAATTCCTTCAAACATTTCTAAATGCATGGCTGTACCACCCATGGTAGCAAACCATACCAGCCCAACTACCGCTGGTACAAAAACAACACCTATTACAAACTCTTTAATAGTTCTACCACGAGAAATTCTAGCAATAAAACCACCAACAAAGGGGGTCCAGGCTATCCACCAGGCCCAGTAAAATATCGTCCACCAGCCCGGCCAGGGATCTCCGGAAACAGAACCGATGTAAAAACTCCTCTGGAAGAACATGTTAATATACTCACCTGTTGCTTCAACAAGATAACTTAAAATAAATACTGTGGGGCCGAAAATTATAACAAAAGCCAGGAGAATCCCACCTATTGTGATGTTAATATTACTTAAAACCTTAATTCCTTTATCTATTCCTGTAACTGCGGAAATAATAAATGCTATGGTAATTACTACTACAATTATAGAAGCAGCATTATTGCTAACTGGAATACCAATCAATTCTCCTAAACCACTGTTAACCTGTTGAGCACCTAGACCTAAAGAAGTAGCAATGCCAAAAAGGGTTGCAAACACGGCTAAAATATTGAAAAATTTACCCCAAAAACCTTTAACCCCTTCTTTACCAAGTAAAGGGTATAAGGTTGAGCTAGGAAGTTGAGGTAAACCACGGCGGAAAGAAAAGTAAGCCAACATCAAACCAAAGAAGGCATATAAAGCCCAGGGATGTAAGCCCCAGTGAAAGAAAGAAGAAGCCATAGCCTCTAAAGCTGCTGCTTCAGTTTCTGCTTCGATACCAAAGGGAGGTGCAGCATAATGCATTATTGGCTCTGCTACTCCCCAGAAAACAAGCCCTATCCCCATACCTGCACTAAATAACATGGCAATCCAGGAACGAGTTGAATACTCTGGCTCTTCATCAGGCTTACCTAATTTGATTTTACCAAATCGACTGAAACCTAAAATTAATACAAGACCAAAAATAACCATGGTAAATAGTAAGTAAAGCCAGCCAAAATTGTTAACCAGGAAATCAAATACTGAATCAATCATTGATCCAAATTGTTCTGTGGCTATTGCTCCCCAAACAATCAATATAGCTGAGATGATAGCTGAAACCCAGAATATTGTTGGATCAATGTCTTTTAAACCTTTTCCTCTTTTTTCAATTTCCCTTTTCTTTTCTTCATTATCAGCCATTTAGTTTCACTCCCCTTTTGCTGTTTTAAAATTAATTGTGTAATTTCCTGTAATCACCGGATAAATTAGTTCTTAAAATAGAATAAGCATAATAAAGCAATTAATCATTAAAGAAAGGCCTGAATTCTTAAAATAACAAAGCTATAGCAACAATCTTTTTCTTTGTTCATTAATAGTAATATTTTCTTCTTCAATACTCACCTCCCTGCTCCAGGTAA
>PWEJ01000110.1 GCA_003553485.1 Halanaerobiaceae bacterium
AGGATTTGCAGTCCTCTGCCTGACCAGACTTGGCGATGCCGCCCTGGAGCGGGAGACGGGATTTGAACCCGCGACATTCACGTTGGCAACGTGATGCTCTACCGCTGAGCTACTCCCGCAGTAGAAATGGTGGTGAGAGGCGGAATCGAACCGCCGACACGGGGATTTTCAATCCCCTGCTCTACCGACTGAGCTATCTCACCAGGCTGGCGGGGGCGACGGGATTTGAACCCGCGATCTCCGGCGTGACAGGCCGGCGCGTTGAGCCACTTCGCTACACCCCCAAAAAAACAAATATGCTTTTCACTGCCAGCATAAAATAGTATACACAAAGATAAGCAATTAGTCAACACCTTTAAAGACTCTCATAAACGATTAGCAGCAAAAAGCTTTGTTTAACCACCTATTACAGGCTTATACATATTTATCTTTCTAAAGCCATGAAGTCAAGGGAAACCTGCCGGTGGATACGAGCAAACCGAACGGTATTACGCATCAAATCCTGGTCTATATTGGTCATGAATAGATGATAGTCCTCCAGCAGCGATTCATAAATCTGGGGGATTAAAGCTAAATTTTCCAGACTAGAAAATTTGGTGATAAGAGCATTTACCACCTGATGTTGTCGGGAAAATCTTTCTCCTTCTCCCTCTTCCGGATTAAAAAATCGGAAGTAATTTAAAGCCTGCTCTCCATCCAGAATATTTTCTCCCTTATTTAACTCTAATTCCAGGTCAGGAACCACAAACTCCTTCTCCCGCTGAATTGTTATTCCTCCAATTGTATTAATAACATTTTTAAAACTATTAAAAGAGGAAGTGGCATAATAGTCTATATTTTGGGAGGTGATATTGGCAACAGCAGTTATCAGTTCTGGCAATTGTTTCTTTCTTAGCTTAATATTATCATATTCCATATAAGGAGAGATTGATTTAAATTCAACATTTACCTCTTCACTATCAAAGATAACCAACATTATGAAATCAATATTGATTTCTGCCAGGTCAAAATCAGAATAATCATATTCATCGAAGCCCACCAATAATAGATTCTTATCGGCCAGGGTTAAATCAGCAGGTAACTGCTCTCTGCTTTCTTCTTGATTGGATTCAATACCATTTTCCAGGTCATCTTCAGGCATTTCTGGAGCTTCAGGAGCATCAGGCTCTTCAGGTTCTTCTATTTCCAGTTCATCCTCTTCGTCAAAATCTTCCTCTTCTAAATCCAGATCTTCTTCCGATAAATCTTCTTCTTCCGATAAATCTTCAGGATAAACAGGAAAATCAGGGAGTGCCATTTCCAATTCCTCTAAAGATTCAAAGCCTTCTTCAGTTAATTCTTCTGGAGTTATTTCCTCCTCATCTCTTTCAATAACAATATCATCATCGCGTAAAATTTCTTCACTCTCTGGCTCTTCATCTAAAAGAATATCCTGGTCGATATCCAATTCAGCCAGAACATCAGGATCAATATCAAGTAAAACCGACTCATCGATGATACCTGCTTCATAGGCAGTTCTTATATCTTCTGGATCTTCTATAGCTTCGTACTCCTGGATAATATCTTCGATTGTAGCTAAATCTTCAATATCTCTATCTTCCTCTTCATCCTCATCTTCTTCCTCCAAAACTATTTCCTCTTCTGATACAGGTTGAAAATGTTCCTGCTCAGTCTCTGAAATAAAAAGAAGATAATAAAGCCCTCCACTTAAAAGAAGTAATAAAAGAATTAGCAGGATTATTTTATTATTACTGAAAAAACTGCTGGTTTTTTTAGGTTTTCGTTTGTCAGACATTAATCTTTCCCCCTTCAAAAATATCCTCTCATAATAATGCTTCTTGACTTTCACTGTATATTCCTGCTTAAAGAGATTATTAACTAAAAAAAATCTAAGTTAAATTTATTAATAGATGATTTGACTAACAAAAGGTTCTTTGATAAAATAATGTCACTCAAAGTGACAATATGAATTGTCACTATCAATGTCAGATGAAAATCCCGGTTTGTATGACAGATAATATGACAAATTATCAGAATAAAGAGAGGTATAATTTATGGATGAAAATAAAAAGTGTTCTGCTGAGCCTAAAGATGGTCGCAAAACCAGGAAAGAAGCAAACAAACAAAAAGTTATTAAAAATTTTTTGCAGTTGATAGAAAAGAACAAATCTCTACCTACAGCTCAAAAAATTGCTCAGGAAGCAGGGTTATCTAGAAGATCAATCTTCCGCTATTTCCCTAACCTTGATGAATTAATTGAAGAGGCTTATAGTTATGCCTTAAAGGAAATAAGAGAACGTTTTCCCCCTCCTAAAAAGCCTGATTCTGCTAATGATCTCTATAATGATATTATAAAATATGTTAATCACTTGAGTTCAATTTATGAATATACCGATTCCATTAGAGATGCCCTATCGGAGAAGGGGATGCCCCCTGAGGTTAGAAAGAGAATAAACCGGATGAGAAGTCAGACTTTAAGAGAGGAATTGATTGGGTATTTTGCTGTATATCTACCGGAACTAGAAGAAGATACATCTTTCATTTTTGCTTTAGAATCTTCTCTTTCTCCAGAGGCCTGGGATTATTTGCGAAAGATGGGGGGATTAAGCAAAGAAGAGGCTCAGAAGGCCTGGGTGGAAATGTTAGCAAGATTATTAAAAAAGTAAAAGAGAGAGGTGACCAGGGTGAAAAGAGTAGCAAGACCAAAGGTGCAGGCCCATAAAGTAATAGGACTGATAATAATAATATCTTTAATATTAATGGGTCTTTTTTGGCAGGATAATACCATATTAGTAACAGCAGCAGAGGAGAAGGAAAATGAGGAAACGACTGAAGAAAGTATTGAGGTTATTCAGACTGATTCCGAAGGAGTTGCAGATTATCAGACTTTTGCAGGTTTTACAGTGCCAGGCGATATATTACCTGTAGTACCGGGCACTGGAGGAGAGGTAGAAGAACTTCATGTTGAGACTGGTGAGCAAGTGCAAGAAGGAGAGTTGCTCTTGGAGTTGGAAGCAGAAGAGCTTGATCTCAGCATTGAAGAAGGCCAGGCTGCCTTAGAGCAGGCTAAACTGGAGTTAGAGATGGCTGAAACCGGAGCTAGAGCAGAAGAACTGGCCATGGCTGAAACCCAGCTGGAAGCTGCTGAAGAAAGTTATGAGCTGGCTCAGGAGACCTATGAGAGGGTTGAATATCTTTATGAAGAAGGTGTAGCTCCTAAGTCAGACTTAGATGAGGCAGAAGGAACTCTAATTGAGGCTGAAGCTAAGTTAGAGACAGCTGAGCAAGAGCTGGCAATGGCTGAGACTGGTGCCAGACCGGAGGAGATTGCTATAGCCGAAAAAGGAATCTTAGAGGCAGAGAAAGCTCTGGATATTGCCAGACTGGGTCAGGATGATTTGCAGGTCAATGCACCTGCCTCAGGTGTTGTAGCTGAACTGGACCTCAGTGAAGGAGAGCTTATTGATGGAGAGAGTATGGCTATGGCTTTGCTGGATTTAGAAGAAATCGTCTTTGAAGTGGAGGCTCCAGCAGAGAGAATAACTGAAATAGCAACTGGTCAGCAGGCTGAAGTGGAGTTTGATTCCCAGCCTGAAGACATATTTATTGGAGAGGTCACAGCCATTTCTCCTACTGCTGATGATGACAGTGGATTATTTAACTTTGAAATAACTATTCCCAATAGAGATCTGCGATTAAAAGCTGGTGAATTTGGTCAGGCCAGAGTCCAGACGGGCAGAGAGGAAGAAGGATTCTGGGTTCCCCGGGAAGCAGTCTCCACTGCAGAGCAAGAAGATTATATCTTTGTGGTAAGAGATCAACTACTGCGAGAAGTTGAGATTACAATTCAGGAAGAGGAAAATGATAGGTTTCTCATTACCGGTGATCTCAATGCAGGTGATCTGGTAGCTGCTGAATACCGCGATGAATATTACAGTGGTTATGAAGCAGAATTATTAGAGGTGATAAGCTGGTGAAGTTGCCAAAATTTGCCGTAGAAAGACCAGTTGCAGTTACCATGATAATCCTGCTTTTAGTATTATTGGGCGGAATTGGGGTTAGCAATCTGCCCTTAGAATTGATGCCTGACCTTGATATGCCTGTCGTGGTAGTTATGACAGAATTTCCCGGGGCCGGACCCTCAGAAGTGGAAGATTTAGTTTCTCGACCCTTAGAAGAGGGCATCCAGGCTGTTACTGATGTATCTTCAGTCTCTTCAATATCCCAGGAAGAGGAGTCGTTAATAATTATTGAATTTGACTGGGGGACTGATCTGGATTTTGCTATCCAGGATGTACGAGAGCAGGTAGATGTAGTCCAGCCGCTGTTGCCTGACGAGGTGGAAGACCCCTATGCCATGCAGTTTGATCCCACAGAAATCCCAGTGCTTGATTTTGGAGTAAGTGGGGCTGAAGAGCTGTCTGAGATTCGTCAGGTAGTGGAAGATGATATCGTTCCTGAATTAGAAAGGTTAACTGGAGTTGCCCAGGCAGAAGTTTCTGGAGCTCAAGAACGGGAAATTCAAGTGGAGATGGATCCGGCCCGAATTCAGCGCCATGATATTGGAGTAAACCAGGTCATGGAGGGGATCTATGCTGCTAATCAGGATCTGCCCGCTGGTGATGTCACTTTAGGTGGTCAGGAGACCCTCCTGGTTAGAACTTTAGGTCAGTTTGAAAGCTTAGAAGAAATCGGAGATGTGCCAGTGGCAGGGTCTGCCGGCTTTTATTATCTTGCTGATTTAGCAGATATTTATGATGGTTTAACAGATCAGGATTTAATAGTAAGGCAGGATGGAGAAGAAAGTCTGGCTTTATCGATACAGCAAGAGGCAGATGCTAATACTGTTGAGACAGTAGAAGGGGTCCACCAGGAATTAGAGAACCTGTTGGCAGAGCTTGACCAGGAGATAAGCTTTACAACCATCCAGGATCAGGCTGAATATGTCAATGTTGCCATCGAAACTGTAATTTCTAATGCCGTGGTTGGTGGAATATTAGCTGTTGTCATATTGTTTTTGTTTTTGGGCAGCATTTCATCAACTATAATTGTTGGTCTTACTATCCCGGTGGCTATTATCGCCACATTTTTCCTTCTTTTCTGGGCAAATCTAAACTTGAATATGATGACCCTGGGTGGATTGGCTCTAGGAACAGGGATGTTGGTAGATAACTCAGTGGTGGTGACAGAGAATATCTTCCGGATGCGAGAAGGGGGTAAAGATATAAAACCCTCCTCCATTGAGGGAGCTGCTGAGGTGGGGGTTCCCATTGCTTTCTCCACCCTGACTACCACAGCAGTATTCTTGCCGGTGGTGTTTATCGAAGGAATTGCCGGGGAAATATTCCAGGACCTTTCCTTCAGTGTGGCTTTCTCTTTAGTTATCTCTCTTTTGGTAGCTTTAACACTAATACCGATGTTATCAATTAAATTACTGGCCAAAACTGATCTGGAGAAGTTACGTGAGAGACAGAAAAATAGTCGGGTAAATAGATTGCTCAATTCTTTAAAGTCTATCTATGATAAAGTTATTAGAAAGGCAATAAATTATCGTCTCTTTACTGTAATAGCTATCGCCCTAATTTTTGCCGGCACCCTCCTTTTGGCAGGACTAATGGGTCAAGAATTTTTGCCAGAATTGGATGAGGGCCTGGTTGCTGTCGATCTGGAAATGGAACCAGGCACCCCGCTGGCCGATACAGAAAGAGAAGTTGAAAAGCTCGAAGATGAAATTAGCCAGTGGCCTGAAATTGAGTATATCCAGGCCGAGGTTGGGGCAGAGGGGCTTTCTTCTAGAGCCAGCATGACTTTAGCCCTAGTAGACCTTGAGGATAGAGAGAAAAGCACCATGGATGTAGCAGCTGAAGTCAGAGAGTTATCTGAACTGGTGCCCGAGGCTGATTTAGAAGCTACTAATCTTTCTCTAATCACCGGCGGCGATGAAGAAACAGGAGGAGCTGCCATAGAGGTTAATTTGCTGGGCTCAGACTTAGAACAGATTACAGAATTAGGTGAAGAAGTAACAGAAACCATGGAAGATATGGATATTTTAACCGATGTAAGCTATGGAGTCGATGATCCCAGACCGGAGCTGCAGGTTGAGGTTGATAGAAAAAAAGCCGGTAATTATGGATTTACCGCTGGTGAGATTGCCCAGGGGGTAAATACCGCCATAGATGGGGAAGTAGTAACCCGCTACGATGAAGGAGATGAGGACCAGATAGATGTTCGCTTACGCTATGGACAGGGGGTAAGAGAAAATCTGGATGAAATTGAAAGAATGCCCCTGGCCAATGCCGAAGGACAGGTCTTCCCCCTGGATAATATGGCTTCCATAACCAGAGGAGAAGGGCCGGTAGAGATAAACAGAACAGACCAGACTCGTAGCGTAAGCGTCTATGCGGATTATGAAGATGTTGATATGGGCACGGCTGTAGAGGAGGTTGAAAGGGAGATTGCAGCTCTAGAGCTCCCGGAAGAAGTTGATTTTCAATTTGGTGGAGAAACAGAGTGGATGCAGGAAGCCTTTGATGATCTCTTTCTGGCTTTAATGTTAGCGATAGTGATTGTTTTTATGTTATTGGCAGGCCAATTTGAATCTTACTGGCAGCCCCTGGTTATTATTTTAAGCGTTCCCTTTGGCCTGGTGGGCGTGGTTTTGGGGCTTTTACTCACCGGGCGGAGCTTAAATGTAGCTTCCTATATTGGTGTGATTATGATGGTGGGTATAGTTGTCAATAATGCCATTGTATTGCTGGATTATATTAATATTAGAGTTGAGAGCAGTGACTCTCGTCTTGATGCCATTTCGAAGGCCTCCCAGATTAGGTTAAGGCCTATCTTGATGACCACTTTAACTACTGTGCTGGCAATGTTCCCCCTTTCCCTGGGGATTGGAGAGGGAGCAGAGATTCAGGCCCCCATTGCCACGGCAGTAATTGGAGGATTATTAGTTTCTACAATTTCAACTCTGATAGTATTGCCAGTTTTGTATACGATATTTGCTGATCTCAGCCAAAAATTAAGCAACTTAGGAGGAAATCAAGATGGCTCATAAAAAAATTAAGATCTTCTTGTTAGTTTTCCTATTGATATTAACTAGTTTTACTTTTCAAGATAAGGTATCGGCTTCTGGAATGGCTCTGGCAGAATTAATTGAACTGGCCAGAGAAAATAATCGACCTTACCGCCAATTAGAACAGGAGTTACAGGAGGCTGAAGCTCAGGAGGGACAGTTAGAATCCGGTCTGGACTGGCGAGGAGATGTGGTTGGTGACCTTGATATTCAGGAGACCCCAGAGGTTTTAAAGAGCTTCTACGATAGAACTGAGGAAGATATTGATGATACTCTAGCAATGGCCAGCCTGACTGTGGCCCTTAGCCGAGATCTGCTGGCTGATCCCGAGACTGAGTTTCAAAGGGAGGCTATAGCTCTTGATATTAAAGATTCTCTGCTGGCCCTGGAGCGGGAAGAGCAGGAACTAATTGTTTCAATAGCTGAGGCCTATTATGAACTTCTCCAGGCTCAGGTAGGCTTAGAATTGGCCCGGCAGGCAGAGGAAGTTAGCAAAGAACAGGTGGAGGCTAAAGAGGTTTTGCTTGAAGCAGAGGAAGCTACTGAAACTGACCTAAAGGAAGTGGAGTTAGAGGTTCAGGAAGCTAAAAATGCCAGAGAAGAGGCAGAAGAAATGGTTAGTTTAGCCCGGGAAAACTTGCAGCGGGAACTAGGTGAAGAGCCACTGCCTGAGGTTAGTGCTCCATTACCTTTGACTGCAGCTGAGGAACTGGAGTTGCCGGAAAAAGCCTCTCCCTGGCCCTGGGATTTAACTACCAGCAAAGAAATAGCCCGGGAGGAAAGAATTGAAATAAAGAGATTAGAGCAGGCTCTAAAGCTCAGTCAGGCTGAAGAAGAGAGGATTGTGGGAGAAAATAGGCCAGATTACCGCGCTGACTTTATTTATAATCCTGAAGATATAGATATCTTTTTAAATGCCAGCCTGGATGAAAGCGGCCGGCTGATCACTGGCTTGACCAGAACCGAGAGCAACCTGCCGGACTTTCCAGGAGTTGAAGACCTGGAAGATGAAGATATTGAAGAAATTTTGGAGGAAATTGCCGATTATATTTCAGATGAATTAAATGGATTTCCCTCTATCCCGGAGGTTGATGGTGATAACAATGCTCCCCTGGCTGATTATAATTATTCCGTGGCTGAAGCTGCGGCCGAAAACAACAACAATACCAATAATGACAATGATAATGGAGGCCTTATATCTGCGGGGAATAATTCTTCTTTCTGGCAATTAAGCTTTTCTGTGGAGTATAATTTTTATGACTCTGGCCTGGAAGAAGAGGAAATAAAGGAAGTGGAGGCCAGAAAAAGAGGACAGGAAGAAGAGTTAGCCGAAGCTAAAGAAGGAATTGCCCTGGAAGTAGAGGCTCAATGGCAGGAATTAGAATCTGCTTACCGGGAGCTGCAAAGAGATAAGTCCAATCTGGACTTAAGCAAAAGCAGGCTTTCCGATGGTGAGCATATGCTAGAGACTGAGATGATAACGGAGTATGAATTTAATATGCTGGAGTTAAATTATTATCAGGCTGCCTCAGAAGTAATAAACAGTTACTATGATTTCAGACAGGAGCAGGCTGAACTGGCCTTAGCCCTGGGTTTAGAAGCAGACTGGTATAAAGGAGAACTAGAATAATAGTATAAAATTTCTTGAAATTTACTTGATTATATTGAAAAAATATGGCATTCTTAATGGTAGGAGGTGGAGATATGTCAAAAGTAGTTAGCCTAACTGAAATAATGGCAGAAATAGAATCGGGCCAGACAGTAATGATAGGGGGATTTTTAGCTGTAGGCACCCCGGAGAGCTTCATCACCGGGATGCTGGAAAAAGAGGTTACAAATTTAAAGATTATTGCTAATGAAACCAGTTATCCTGACCAGGGTATCGGCCGGCTGGTGGCAGCCAGGCAGGTTGATAAGGTCACAGTATCTCATATAGGCACCAATCCTGAGACGGGCAAGCAGTTTAATAGTGGAAAGCTTGAAGTTGAACTGGTTCCACAGGGCACATTAGTTGAGAGGATTAGAGCTGCCGGGGCCGGGCTTGGCGGCATCTTAACTTCTGTAGGAATTGGCACCAGGGTAGCTGAAGGTAAAGAGGTTTTAGAGATAGAGGGAGAGAAATATTTATTGGAACTACCATTGGAGGCAGAAATAGCCTTATTAAAGGCTTGGAAGGCCGATAAAAAGGGTAATCTCGTCTATCGGAAGGCCGCCCGTAACTTTAACCCTATTATGGCCACGGCAGCCTCCAGGGTCTTAGTTGAAGTAGATGAGCTGGTAGAGGTTGGAGATATTGACCCGGACCAGGTACATACTCCTGGTAACTTTGTTGATAAAGTCTATGTCAGGGGGGAAAGCAATGAATAAAGAAGAAAAAAGAAAGATTATAGCTAAAAGAGTGGCCCAGGAGTTAGAAGATGGTGATGTTGTAAATCTTGGAATTGGTATCCCAACTAAAGTTGCTGATTACATACCTGCAGGCATAGATATTACCCTTCATTCAGAAAACGGTTTTGTCGGCCTGGGTACTGCCCCTGAACCAGGAGAGGAAGATGAAAATTTGATTAATGCCGGCGGAGAGCCAGTCACCATTAACCCTGGCGGAGCCTTTATGAACAGTGCTGATTCCTTTGTTCTGGTGCGGGGCGGTCATCTAGATGTCACCGTTCTGGGGACATTGCAGGTAGATGAACAGGGGAATATAGCTAACTGGATGATTCCTGGTAAGTTTGTCCCTGGTATGGGAGGTGCCATGGATTTAATTGTAGGAGCTAAAAAGGTAATTGTGGCTACAGAACATACCATTAAAGGAGAAAAGCCCAAAATTTTAAAAGAGTGTACCCTGCCCTTAAGTGGTAAAGGTGAAGTTGATCTGATAGTGACTGAGATGGCGGTCATAGATGTAAGTGATAGGGGATTGATTTTACGAGAATACAATCCAGAGTTTGAAATTGAATACATTAAAGAGATGACAGAGGCTGATTTAAAGGTCAGTACTGAGCTTGCAGAAATGGTTTAAGTAATTAACTTTTATTTGCTATCCTCCTGCAAAAACTAACTATTTATGATACAATAGTGATGGTTAACCACAAATAGTTTAAGTTGTCTATTAAATTTACTAGTTTTTAAAATATAGGAGGTAACTATGTCTGATAATCCAAGTCAAGACTTTCAATCATCAGGAGAATTAGCAAAAGAACTGGGCTTAAAAGAAGCTTTAACAATAGGTGTTGGGACAATGGTTGGTGCAGGTATCTTTGTCCTGCCCAGATATGCTATTGAAATGGTAGGCCCTGGAGCTATTTTTACGTATATTTTAGCAGGGCTTATCTGTATTATAACAGCTAGCAGCATAGCAGAACTAGCAACGGGAATGCCGAAAAGTGGTGGAACCTATTCCTTTTTATCCAGATCATTAGGAAAATTTGCCGGGACTATTTCTGGGTTATCCCTCTGGTTAAGCTTAACATTTGCTGTTTCCTTTTATTTATTAGGGTTTGGAGAATATTTAGCATTATTTATTCCAGTAAATGATACCATTCTGGCTTTAATCGCAGGAATATTTTTTACTTACATTAACTATATAGGAGCTAAAGAGACCGGAAAAACCCAGAATATAAATGTTGTAGATGGAATTATTTCTCAGACAAAAGAGGAAGATTATGAACTTATGATTGTTGGAGCTTCTAAAGAGTGGAGATTTAAAAACCTCTTATTTGGTTCAATACCAGATTTAGTAGCTGAAGAAACCAACTGTTCTGTATTAATGGTTCGTCAGTATGGTTCCCAGCTTGAACTTGCTGAGACAGATTTGGAAGTTGATTTCGACGAGACTGATGAAAGCCCTGCGAAATTATAACTAGAGAAAAAATTAAAACTTAACTTTATGATATATCTGTAAAGGAGGCAGGCTCTTGAAGCAATTTGTAGTTATTGGTCTGGGAAGATTTGGTTCCAGTGTAGCTGCTAAGTTAGCCCAAAATGATAATGAGGTTTTAGCTATTGACCTTTGTGAAGACTGTGTGGATAGGATGAAAAATTTGGTTACCCAGGCTATTGAAGCTGATGCCACCAACAAAGAAGTGCTGGAATCTTTAGGGGTAGGAAATTTTGATGTAGCAGTTGTTAGTATTGGTGATGATAAACACTCCAGTATTTTAACCACTTTATTACTTAAAGAAATGGGTGTTCCTAAGGTGGTTTCTAAAGCAGTCAGTGAATTGCATGGAAAAATATTAAGTAAAGTAGGGGCTGATGAAGTTGTTTTTCCTGAAAGAGACATGGGAGAGAGAATTGCCCGGCATTTAATGACCTCAAATCTACTTGATTTTATAGAGTTCACTGACAAACACAGTATTATTGAATTAATAGCTCCTGAAGATATGGCAGGAAAAACTTTGAAGGAAATAAATTTTCGCTCCAGGTTCCAGGTTACTATCATGGCGATTAAAAGAGGTGAAGAGATTAATCTGGCTCCTGGTGGAGATGATAAAGTTTTAACCGGTGACATTTTAGTGGTTGTGGGTGAAAACGAGCACCTTGATATTCTTCAGGAAGAATGAACTTGTTGGCAGGAGTTGTTAAGTCGTGAAAATATTTGGTTCTTCATCAAAAAATGCAATAGATTTAACTCCAGCTAGAATAATTTTGTTAGGATATACAACGATAATCTTTCTGGGAACAATATTACTTTCTTTACCCATGGCTCGACAGGGGCCGGGTTCAGCTGATTTTATTGAAGCTTTATTTACCGCCACTTCGGCTGTTTGTGTTACCGGTTTAATTGTGGTAGATACGGCAACTTACTGGACTCTTTTTGGTCAGATCACTATCTTGATTTTAATCCAGATCGGCGGTCTTGGTTTCATGACCTTATCAACGCTATCTTTTATGATTATTGGCAAAAGAATAACTTTCAGTGAGCGAGTATTAATAAAAGAAGATTTAGGACATTTAAATTATTCAGGATTAGTTAGACTGGTAAGATATGTGCTTATTTTAACCTTAAGTTTAGAAGCTATTGGTACTCTGCTGTTATTTTTGAATTTTAGGCCTATCATGGATAATTTTAAAGCATTCTGGTATGCTTTATTTCATGCAGTCTCTGCCTTCAATAATGCTGGTTTCGATATCTTTGGTAATAGTTTAGAAGGTTTTACCACTGATATAGGTGTTAATATAACTATAATGAGTTTAATAATTTTTGGTGGCTTGGGCTTTACAGTTATCGCTGAATTTTTTAAAAAGTCCAGAAAAGTCCAGAGAAAATTTTCTTTACACACTAAATTGGTAGTATTTATGACTGTATTTTTACTATTCCTGGGGTTTTTGACTGTTTTGGGCTTGGAATATAATAATCCTGACACTCTGGGAGGACTGGATTGGCTTGGTAGAGTGACAGGGTCCTTTTTCCTGTCAGTAACCTCAAGAACAGCTGGTTTTAACACCGTGCCAACTGGTAATTTGCAAAATGGCACTTTATTTTTTGCAATTATCCTCATGTTTATAGGTGCTTCTCCCTGCTCTACTGGTGGAGGTGTAAAGACCACAACCATGGGAGTTTTTTATAACTATGTGATAACCTCAATCCGGGGAGATGAAGAGGTTTCATTTTTTTTCCAGGCGATTAAGTTATAAAACAGTCAATCAAGCTGTAGCTATTATTTCTCTTTCAGGACTTTTAGTGGTAATAACCACCTTGATATTGTCGACTATTGAGCCCTTTTCCTTTATCGAAGTACTATTTGAATCTGTTTCAGCCTTTGCAACTGTGGGATTATCAACCGGTATCACCTCGGAACTTTCTTTTAACAGTAGAATTATGCTTATAATAACAATGTTAGCTGGAAGGATAGGCCCTCTGACCTTTTTTGTCTCTCTGGGTGACTTAAAACCTAAGAGCAAAAACATCCGTTATCCTAAAGACGATTTGATGATAGGTTAATAAGAAGAGGAATATATCTGTTTAAAGAGATTAATCAAATATTATATTATAGAAAATTTCGAAGGGAAGTGAAAAAATGAAAATAGTCGTTTCAGGAAAAGGTGGAGTGGGGAAGACAACAATATCAGCCAGCCTGGCCAGGTATTTAAAGGATAAAGGATTTCAGGTTTATGCCATTGATGCTGATCCCGATGCTAATCTGGCTCGGACTTTAGGAATAAAAGATGATGTAAAACCCTTAGTCGAGTTAGAAGAAGTTATTGAGGAGAAGGTGGGGAAAAAGGGTAGCTTTTATAGCTTAAATCCCAATGTTGATAGTGTGGTGGAGGATTATTCTCTGCTCCATGATGGCATCAGATTTTTAAGGATGGGTGGCGTAAAAAAGGCTAGTTCAGGATGTTACTGCCCGGAAAACAGTTTCCTCAATTCCATTATGCGCAGTCTGGTATTTTCTCGAGATGAAGCTGTTATCCTGGATATGGGAGCTGGAATTGAGCACCTTACCCGGGGAACCTCTGCCGGCATGGATGTGATGTTGATCGTCTGTGAACCCAGCAAAGTAAGTCTTGATACCGCCAGAACCATTGAAAACCTGGCTAAAGAAGGTGGAGTTAATAAAATTAAGTTTATAGCCAATAAAGTTCGCAGTGCCAAGGAAGAGGAGTTTTTACGTAATAATTTCACCGAAGAGGAACTCCTGGGTATAATCCCCTATAGTGAAGAGCTTGTACTGGAGGGTATATCTTCAGAGGATGACGGCAGTTTATTAACAGCTGAAGTAGCAGAACTGATGGCTAAATTAGATCTGGATGATATTTAAGCTCTTAATTCAGCAAATATAAGAAACCGGCCTCATTTAATGAGGCCGGCTTAAAGCTGATTGGGTTATGCCTTGGTTATGCAGTTAGATAAAGCTGGTTAAATAGCTATTATTGAAGTCACTATTTAAGAGTTTATCCTTTAAGTCTTTAACATTGGTCTTTTTCTTAAGCAGTGATAAAAATATTCCTGAAGCAGAGATATCACCCAGGAGCACAAAGCCCACAATTCTGTCCTCCTGCAGATAAATCTTTCTGAGATAGCCCTCACCTTCTTTTTTTAAAACTTCTCCATTAAGCTCTCCCACTACCATCAATTTAAAATTTAGCTCCTTTAATGAATTCATGCTTAACATAGGCTGATATTGCTGTTCCTGGCCAAGCATATTAAGCGCTGCTGTTCTACCGTGATTAACTGCAACTGGATGGAGACCGTGAGATTTTAATTCTCCGCTGAAAAAATCTCTGGTTAGAGCTACATCCCCGGCAGCATAGATATGGTCAAAATTCGTCTCAAGTCGGCTGTTTACCGGAATACCCCAGTCGGTTTTTATGCTGGTACCATCCAAAAACTCGATATTGGGTTTAACCCCGGTGGCAGCGATATAGATATCTCCCTGCAAGATTTGGCCTGAAGTTGTCTTTAAGCCGGTGATTTCTTCTTCCCCGAGGAATTCATTGCCTTCAGTATTGAGCAGCACATTAACCCCCTGAGACTCAAGATCTTTCACCACATAACTGGCTGTTTCTTTATCCAATAGCCGGGGCATTATCCAGCCGCGCCTATTTAATACCGAAGGCTTAATACCTAATTGAGCCAGGCAGAGAGCGATTTCCACCCCGATAAAACCTCCTCCCACTATAATAGCCTGAGCTTCCTGTCCTTTTTCTTGGGCCAGGGCTTTAATTTTTTCAGTAGAAGAGAGGTTTTTAAAATTTAAAAGCCCTGGTTTATCGTGTCCGGTTATCACGCTGGAAATATGCAATGAGCTACCTGAAGCTATTAATAATTTATCGAAGTGATAATTGGAGTGCCTGGAGGTAAGAATATTATTCTCGGGATCAAGCTCAATAACTGGTTCATTACGGTGTTCAACTACATGATACTTCTCAGCAAAATTTCGCCCCTTCCAAAAAAGAATATCCTCTTCGTCCTGTAAGAGGTATTCACCTAAAGCAGCAGGAGAATAGGGGGGAGAGTCCTCAGCTGAATAGAGGTGAATCTCCCCAGCAAAATTATTAGCTCGTAGGGTTTCTACCGCTGATACTCCAGCAGGTCCAGCTCCGATAATATGAATTTTTTCTTTGTCATCTGACAGCTTTGTAGATCGAGATCTATTTAAACTCATATCCCTAAAGCTTTCCTTTTATCTGCAATATGATTGATGATAAGCTCTGCTGCTTTTTGGGGGTCAGGCTCCACAGCAAAACTAGCTCCTACTATCTCCTGCAATTCAGAGCTTAAGAGGTTAACTACCTGCTGGCTGCCAAAAATCTTTGGCGGTGGACCTAAGACCGTGTAGACTCCAGAGGCGACAAAATAACTTCCGATGGTAACAGCTTTTTGAGAATACCATTCAGGAGCTGCTCCAGCTACTGGAAGTTGGTGGATGCCTACACCTAATTCTTTGGCCAGAGCACCCAGCAGCACTAAAATTCTGGAACAGTCGACACAGGAGCCCATATGGAGAATTGGAGGCAGGTTTAAAGACTCTAGAACCGGGCGCAAACCTGGACCGGCCAGTTCACTGGCTTCAGGCTGTAGAAGGCCGGCTTTGCCTGAGGCTACAGCAGCACAACCAGTTTCTACCAGCAGAATATCATTTTTAATAAGTTCTCTGGCCAGGATCAGATGACCTTTATCCTGTTTGATTTTAGGGTTGTTACAGCCAACTATCCCAACAGCTCCCTTTATTTGACCTTCTTTAATAGCCTCTAAAAGAGGTTCAGGACTGCCGCCAAGAGCCTGCAAAATTGCCTCCACAGAGAAACCAGCTGTCACTGGGGTGGCTTCACCAGGCAGGCTGACTCGGTCAGGATTTCTTTCTGGATAATTAGCTATAGCCCTTCTTATTATTTGTCGGGCAGTCTCCAGAGCGGTTTCAGGATGGAATTCTAGATGAGTAGCTCCTGGTATTTTTGACTTGCTGCTGGTGGTGATGATCTCAGTGTGATAACAGTCAGCACTTTCAACCAGAGTAGGGAAGATACATTGATAATCAATAACAGTAGCTTCAACAGCCCCTGTAGCCAGCGCTAGTTCCTGGTCCAGCATGTTACCGGCCATGGGAATGCCCTGGCGCAGGAGTATCTCATTACCAGTACAGCAAAGTCCAACAATATTAATTCCCTTTGCTCCAGCATCACGGGCCTGCTGTTTTAATTCTTCTTCTGCAGTGGCCTTGAGTATCATTTCTGATAATATAGAGTTATGTCCATGAACAATAATATTTACCATATCTTCTTCTATTACCGCTAGATTTATATTGCTTTCATTTATCTCCGGGGTGCCAAACATAACATCTCCCAGTTCAGTGGCCAGCATAGAACCTCCCCAGCCGTCGCCTAAGGCTGTCCTCAGGCCATGAAGTAACATGTTAGCTGCAGAGGCACCTACTCCCATATGAGTTCGGTGCATGGCTTCAACTATATCTCTATCGATGCTGCGGGGACTTATGCCTGCTTCCTCCCAGAGTTTAAGGGTTGCTTCCGGTGCTCTAGCGGTGAAACTTAAAGATTGAGAGCGAGTGCCAAATTCATCTAACATTTTTTCTGCTAATTCAGCAGCAACTTCAAGGTCGGGTTTATCGGCGGAGTCAATGTTATAGATTTCAGCCAATCTTTTTAGCTTAGCACTATCGGTTATTTTATAACCGGGACTATCATTTTGAGCCATCTTATGGAAGGTCTCTAGTACTTCTCGGCCGTGGTCGGAGTGAGAAGCAGCACCGGCAGTAATGTCAGCTAAAAGATTACGAGCAACAATGAGGTCAGCATCAGCCCCACAAACACCTCGCCGGGGTCCTTCCTCAAAGGGGTCGGCCTGGCAGGGGCCCATAGAACAGCGATTACAGCAGACACCAGTCTGGCCAAAGCCACATTGAGGCTGCTGAGCCAGTAATCTATCCCAGGCCGTCTCAAGGCCATCTTGATTGGCCTTATTTAAAGCAGCTTGAGAGAGTTTGTCTTCAGTTAAATCTTCTGGACGATTTTCTTTAAATTGCATTTATTTATTCCTCCTTATTTTTTTCGCCTTGACTGGCTGGCAAAGGCCCCATTAGAGCCATTCTGTGTTGAATCTCCTGAAAAGCTCTGATATTAGCAGGTATAGCCTGGCTGGACTCACCGGCTGTTTCTAGAGTGGTTGCTATAGCTAATTTTTCTCTTCCTGCTGAGGAAATTTTGTTGATATCATCATATATGAGAGCTTCAGTGCGACAGGCAGCAGCACAGGCCGGAATTTTTCCTTGCTTTAGTCTCTCCAGACAGTCATCACACTTATAAGCTGAAGGTCCTTTTTGCTCCTCTAATTCCGGGAAATCAATAGCACTATAGGGACAGACCATGGCACACATACCGCAGGATATACATCTTTCTCCCTGGACTAGGACAGAGTCAGTCTGTTCATCCCGATAAATAGCTCCTGTGGGACAGATATTATGACAGGGGGCTGGTTTGCAGTGGCGACAACGGGCGGGGAAAGTGAGATAATCGATCCCCAATTTGACCTCCAGACGAGGAGGGGCTAAATTTTTAGCTGTCAGGGCTGATATTATATTACTATAACTGGAATGCTCAAGCACACAGGCTAATTCACAGTGGCGACAGCCCACACAGCGTTTGATATTAACATATACTGTTTTCATAAGATACCTCCTAGCTTTTTACTTAACAGGACTGAATTTTTATGTTAATAATAACTTCTTGAAGTAATAATAATCTCCTGCGTAAAAATATTCCGAAAATAAATTAGATAACGAAAATTTAATGTTTGCAGGAATGGAGATATTTTAGTAGAATATAATAGTAATAGAGGTTAATTATAAACTTCACAAAAGAACTAAGGATTAAAAAATAGAGGAGGTGCTGAACTAGATGGCCTTTGTAATCGACCAGGATGAGTGTACTTCTTGTGGGATTTGTGCCGGTGAATGTCCGGTAGAAGCAATCTCAGAGGGTAATCCCTCTTTTGAGATTGATGAGGCACTCTGTACAGATTGTGGAATCTGTGCTGATGAGTGTCCTGTTGAGGCAATATCAGCTGCTTAAAAATTTACTATTTAATAAAAATTAGATCTTAAAATAATAAACAAGAGGCCGGAGCTATCTTTAGCTTTCGGCCTCTTGTTTTTAATTGCCTGGAAATTTAATTATAATTTGCTTTTAATTTACAGCATCTGCTAGAGCTTCCAGAAATCCCTCAGAAGAATAGGTTGCTCCTGAAATAGTATCCTTTTCGATAGATTGGGTGGCAATGACATTTTCTATCAGCTTATCGAAGGCTGGTTCAGCATTATCAGGAACATCTTCATGGGCTAACACCTGTATTTCTGTAATTAAACCATCTTCTACTGTAACCTCAATTTCAATATCATCATAAAAGCCAGAGCCTATACCGGTGTAAGTTCCATCTGAGATGGTAAAATCAGGCTCTACATCATCTTCGGGCTCTACAGTCACATCTCTGTCAGCTAAGGCTCTTTCTACAGCTGTTATAATGGCCTCGCTTGTTTTGGTAGCACCGGAGAGCACATCAACATCGGTATCCTGATTATCAATAATTGCCTGAGGAATTTTATCAAAGGCCGGTTCACCAATATCTTCAGACTCTGAGTGTTCAATAATCTCTATTGAAGAAATATCTCCATCAGAGCCGATAGTCACCTCAACTACAAGTTCTCCACCATAACCTTCAGCGGAACCGGTCAAAACCTGCTCTCCATCATCCTCTTCTTCGGTAACTTCTGCTTCTGCTTCTTCTAAAGCTTTGTGGACTGCTTCCATGATAGCCTCACTGGTCTCTGTTACCCCGGAGACTACATCTACATCAGGGCTTTGCGTAGCAATAATTTCCTCTGGAATTTCTTCCAGGGCGGGCTCGGCAAAACCTTCAGTTTCTTTATGCTCTAAAATGTCGATGGCTATTATCTCGCCGGCAGCAATCTCTACCTCGACAACTAATTCCCCGCCATAACCTTCAGCAGAAGTGGTTATCTTTTGACTTTCTTCCTCCACAGGTTCTTCAGGCTCAGCAGTGGGATCGAAGCCAACGTCATCCAGGATTTTTTGCACTGCCTCCATGATAGCTTCACTGGTGACTGTAGCTCCAGAAACAACATCTACCTCAGTGCTTTGAGCTGCGATAATATCCTGAGGAGTTTCTTCTAAAGCAGGCTCGGCGATACCTTCGGTTTCACTGTGTTCGATAACTTCAATAGAAAATATCTCCTGTTGGCTAAGCTCAACCTCCACTGTCAGATCACCACCATAGGCCTCAACAGTAGCGGTTTCTATCATTGTTTCTTCCTCCACAGGTTCTTCAACTTCTTCATCGGGGTCCCATTCTGCTTCAGCTAGGGCAATCTCCACAGCCTCCATGATAGCTTCACTGGTGACTGTAGCTCCAGAGACAGCTTCCACATCAGTGCTCTGAGCTGCAATTATATCCTGAGGAGTTTCTTCTAAGGCCGGATCAGCAATATCCTCTGTCTCTTCGTGGTCAGTGACCTGGATATTTAAAATTTCTTCCGGTGTTAACAGCACTTCCACCGTTAAATCACCACCGTAGGCTTCCACAGTAGCCGTATAGGTTTCTGTATCAGGCATATCAACTTCTTCTTCAGGATCAGCCTGGGCCAGGGCATCATCCACTGCAGCTAAAAAACCTTCACTGGTGGCAGTGGCGCCAGAGACCATATCAACATCGGTGCTCTGAGCTTCCATAACAGCTTCAATTAAATCTTCAAAGGCAGGAATGGCAAAATCATCGGTCTCCTGATGCTCCAGGACCTCTATATATACAATTTCGCCATCTTTTATAGAGACTTCAACTTCCATTTCTCCGCCATAACCCTCAGCTACTCCAATAAATTTTTCAGCTTCATCAACAGGCTCCTCTTCAACGGCAGGGGAGGGCTCGGCTTCTGCTGTTGGAGTAGGCATCTGATAATCCTCTATGCCATAGATAAAGATAAAAGCAAAGACCAGTATGACTGTAAATATTATACTCAAAGTTATATTCTTTTTGAACATGGCTGGACAGCTCACCTCCTATTACTTTACCATCTTAAATTTATTTTTCAATCTTTTGTCTTAGCAGATCTTATTTTTGAAAAAATCTGCTTATACTTTTTCTTTCTCCTTTTTTTCACTGCTGAAAAAATCTGGCAGTTTAATCCTGCCGGGGCAGACAAAGGAACAGAGACCACAGCGGATACAATCATCAGGAGAAAGTCGAGCCAATAATTCTTCCTGTTCAAACTTTACCGCCTCCATGATTAGCACGGGATAAAGATTATTGGGGCAGGCTTCAATACAATAGCCACACCTAATACAATCCTTGGGCTCACCGGAATATGAACCGCTCTCCTTGGGATATTTGGTCTTGGACTCATCAGAATCGTAGGCAAAATGCCTGAGAATAGGAAGCTTATCATGTTTTTTTGTAACATTGCTGTATATTTTGCGGAATTTTTCCGGGCTAATCCCCATTATCTCATAACGATGACCTAATTCCTGTAATTCGCAATCACCGGCCGAATCACACATCACGCAATTACACTCATGCTCGCTTAACATAAGATCAATTAAATTACGGCGATGCCTTTCTAATTCCTCATCAAAGGCCACAACTTCCATACCCTCTTCGACCTCAGTTGTACAGGCAGGTTTTGGCCATTCGCTACCATTAATTTTTACCACACAGAGACGACAGGCAGCGGTGGGAGAGAGGCGAGGATGATAACAGAGACCTGGTATATCAATTTCATGTTCCCAGGCCGTTTTTAACAGATTTGCCCCTTCCTCCGCTTTGATCTTTTTGTTATCTATGGTTATAGTAACCTTATTCTTTGCTGGCATTGATTTTCCTCCTTTCTTAACTTCACTTCTGGGCCACTCTTTTAACTTTTTCTGAACCCTCTTGCTGTCCCGGAATAACTGCTATAGCCTCAAAGGGACATTCCTCGATGCAGGTTCCACAGCTAATACAAATTTTATTATCTATAACATAGGGATCACCGCCAGGCTCGCCAGCAATGGCATCGACGGGACAGGCTCTTTTGCAGCGATCACAGGCTTTACATTCTTCAGGATCAACTTCATAATAGATGAGCTCAGGACATACTCCAGCCGGACAGGCTAAATCATGAATATGAGCTTCATACTCATCTCTAAAGTATTCGATTGTAGAAAGCACCGGGTTAGGGGCAGAATCGCCTAAACCGCAGAGGGCAGTTTTCTTAATGGTCTTAGAAATATCCTCTAGTTTAATCAGATCCTGTTCGGTACCCAGCCCCTCAGTAATGCGGGTAAGAATATCTAACATTTTGGGAATACCATTTCTGCAGGGAAGACACTTTCCGCAGGATTCATCTTTGAGAAAGTCCAAAAAGAACTTGGCCACATCTACCATGCAGGTATCTTCATCCATTACCACCATTCCGCCGGAACCCATCATAGAGCCAGCCTCAGAAAGCTCGTCAAAATCGACCTTTAAATCAAAGAGGTCTTCAGGGATACAACCTCCGGAGGGCCCGCCGGTCTGAACTGCCTTAACCTTTTTGCCCCCGGGAATTCCTCCGCCGATATCAAAGACAATTTTTCTCAGAGTAATTCCCATCGGGACTTCAATTAAACCGGTGTTATTTACCTTACCTACCAGAGAAAAAATCTTGGCCCCTTTACTATTTTCTGTACCTATTGACTTAAACCATTCTGCTCCATTCATAATGATTAGAGGAACATTACCGAAGGTTTCTACGTTGTTTAACACCGTGGGTTTACCGAAAAGCCCCTGCTGGACTGAACGCGGTGGGGTCTGACGGGGCATAGGTCTTTTACCTTCAATGGAATGCATTAAAGCTGTGGACTCTCCAGCCACGAAGGCTCCGGCTCCTTCAGCCACTTCCAGATCAAAGGAGAAGTCTGTTCCCATGATGTTATCTCCCAGCAAGCCGTATTCTCTGGCCACCTCAATGGCCTGCTTGGTATGTTTTACAGCTAAAGGATATTCAGCTCGAACATAGATATAGCCCTGATGAGCTCCAATGGCGTAGGCAGCGATGATCATTCCCTCAATCACCAGATGGGGGTTACCCTCCAGGATACTGCGGTCCATGTAAGCACCGGGGTCTCCTTCATCAGCGTTGCAGGCCAGATACTTAGGTTCAGCTTCCTCCTGGCGACAATATTTCCACTTTTTACCGGCAGGGAATCCTGCTCCACCACGCCCTCTTAAATTAGCTTCTATTGTTTCTTCAATTACATCTTCCGGGCTCATTTCATATAATGTTTTGGCCAGAGCTGAATAACCATCAACGTTAAAATAATCGTCGATTTCAGTGGGCTCAATAAAACCATTATTTTTAAATACCAGTCTTTTTTGGTGCTTATAGAAGGGTATATCCTGTTCCTTTTCAATTTTTTGCTGTGATTCAGGATCAGTATATAGTAATCTATCCACTGATTTTTTATTTTCAATTGTTTCTTCCAGGATTTCAGGGATGTCCTCTGGTTCTAATCTGATGTAAAAGGAACCCTGCGGTCTAATGACCATGAGAGGACCCTGCTCACAAAACCCCTGGCATCCAGTTATTTTAATACCTATAGTATCACTTAAATTTCTTTTTTCAACTTCAGACTTTAATTTATCGATAACCTTTTGACAGCCTGAACCCTGGCAACCAGTGCCGCCACACATGGTGATAAAACTTTCTTTTTCTTCTTGCTTTTTTTGAGCAGCCTGCTGTAACGCTTTTAATTTTTCCGGGGAGTCAATTCTTTCCATTATTCTCCCTCCTCTCGTAATTCAGTTACCAGTTGTTGAACTTCTTTTTTAGAAATTTTCCCGTGATATTCCCCATCAACTATAATTACCGGGGCTACAGCACAGGTTCCAACACAACGAGCTGTTTCTAAAGAAAACTTTTGGTCTGGAGTTACCTCTCCCACCTGAATACCCAGTGTTCTTTCCAGTTCAGAGACGAGGAGAGGTGCTCCCCTAACATGACAGGCAGTTCCTGTGCAGACCACTATATGATAATCTCCTAAAGGCTTTAGACGAAATTCGTTATAGAATGAAGCTATACCATAGAGCGAGACTAAAGGGACGGACAGCTTCTGAGAAGCCCTGATCAGGGCTTTCTCAGGAAGCCAGCCATAAAACTTCTGTATATCCTGGAGTACAGGAAGAAGAGGAGATTTTTGTTGATCTTTACTGGCCAGATTTTCGGCAATAATTTTATCTATAGCTTTCAACTCTTCAGTTTCAAAAGCCATAATTTTCACCTCCGTTGAAAATGAATTTATGAAACAATCAGTTTTTCTTCTTGAGATATTTTTTCGATCTGACAGGGTGTGCTCTTTAATGCTGGCACTCCGGAATCCTGATCAAAAAGATCACTGGTTAATTTATTGACTGGAGATTCGGCAAAGTGAATGGGGATAAAGACCTCTCCAGTTGCAACTCTATCTGTTATACGTGCTTTCACCGTTATCTGTCCCTGTTTAGAGTTTACTTTAACATCTTCATTATCTGAAATATTGAGCTTATTAGCATCATCAGGGTTTATCTCTAAATAGGGCTCATTGACCTGAGCAGTTAAAGCCTCTGATCTTCTGCTCATAGAACCAGTTCTAATGTGGTAAAGACTCCGGCCAGTTATTAAAGTGAAGGGATACTCCTCATCGGTTTTTACACTGGGCGTAAATTCTACCGGCTGGAAAACAGCTTTACCATCATCATGCATAAACTCATCTTTGTAGAGAAAATCAGTTCCATTTTTATCGGGTTTTACCGGCCACTGGAGACCTTCAGTCCAGAGGTTACGATAATTTACTCCCTGGTAGAGAGGAGTTAATTCAGATATTTCCTGCATGATATCAGCAGGTTTATCATAATCTAAATCAAAACCCAGTTCTTTGCCAATGGCAATTAAAATCTCCCAATCAGATTTAGCCTTTCCTGGTGGATCCATGGCTTTGTTAATACACTGGATTCTTCTTTCAGTGTTGGTATAGGTTCCTTCTTTTTCCACAAAGGTTGCTGCTGGCAGGACTACATCGGCTTTTTCAGCAGTTTCACTTAAGAAGGGATCGATAACAGCTAAAAAGTCCAGATTTTCTAAGGCCATATCGGCTTTCATTTTATTGGGTTCTGAGAGGGAAGGGTTATCTCCCATTATCAGCATGGCCTTGATATTGCCAGCCATGGCTTCACTCATCATGTCAGTGGCAGTTAAGCCTTTAGCTTCTGGAAGTTCTCTCTGCCAGTAGCTGGAGAATTTATCCCGTACTTCTTTATCTTCAATACTCTGATAGCCAGGTAAATAATCAGGTAGAGAGCCCATATCGCTGGCTCCCTGGACGTTATTTTGCCCCTGGAGAGAATTAATACCAGTTGAAGCCCGGCCAACATTACCTGTTATCAGACTGAGATTTGCCAGGGATAATACATTTTTAGTGCCTGATTCATGCTGGGTCATACCGGTAGCAAAGGCTATAGAACCCTTATCTGCTTCAGCAAACAATTTAGCAGCAGCAACAATTTTTTCAGTGCTAACTCCAGTGATTTCCGCCACCTTATCTGGAGTATAGTCATTAAGGGTTTCTTTTAAGTCGGCAAATCCTTTGGTTTTTTCGGCAATAAACTTTTTATCAGTAAGGTCGTTATCCAAAATTACTTTCATAAGGCCGTTAATGAGAGCAGTGTCAGTGCCATTTTTCGGCCTGATCCAGTGAGTCGCCCATTTAACCAGTTCAATCTCTCGGGGATCTATAACTATCAGATCAGCTCCATGATTACGGACAGCATTTTTAATATATTGGGCTATTACTGGATGGGCAGCAGTGGTGTTTGATCCGGCAACCAGGATACAATCAGCATTTTCAAACTCGGCAATTGAGTTTGTCATGGCTCCACAACCAAAGACCTTTTCTAAGGCTTTAGCAGAAGAAGCCTGACAGAGTCGATTAGAGGTATCTATATTATTGCTGCCAATACCTGCTCGCAGTAATTTCTGGAAAAGATAATTTTCTTCGTTGGTACTCTTAGCAGAGGCAAAACCTGCTATAGCCTGAGCGCCATGTTCTGCTTTTACTTTTTTAATATTGTCGGCAATTTCTTTTATAGCTCGTTTCCAGTTGACTGGAATCAATTCACCATCTTTTCTAATTAGAGGATACTTTAACCGATCATCAGAATTTACATAGGTATGCCCAAATCTACCCTTTATACAGAGAGAACCGAAGTTAGGCTGGGCATCAACAGCTTCAACTCTAATTAATTTATTATCTTTTGTATAGACGTTCATCTGACAACCTGTACCGCAATTACTACAGGTAGTTCTTACCTTATTGTCTGCTTCCCACTTTCGGACAGGTTCCGTGGAGATTTTCTCTGTAATTGCTCCAGTGGGACATAGTTCAAAGCAGCCACCGCAACCATCACATTCAGAAAATCCTCTTTCACCGAGACCGGCCGTGGTAAATATGTTTGAACCTCGATCTCCTAAACCTAAAATACCCTTTTCCTGTATCTCATCACAGGCCTTAACGCAGCGCTGGCACATGATGCATTTTGAAGCATCATAGACTAACACCGGCGAAGTGGTATCCTTGGTCAGGTCGATATCTTTACCAGGGCTGAAAGACTTTTTGCCCCTGCCAAAAGGTTCTTTGAGTCCTATTCTATCGATATAGGGAGCATAGGGGTTTAATATAACTAGAGCTACAAAGGAAGCCCCATATAAGCCGATTAAAGTAAGTCCCATAGTTAAGAGAGCCAGTAAACCACCAAAGATATATTGTCCTTTTAAAGTGGCCGGAGTTGTCTGAGGCTCTGTGGCCATGTAAAATCCTAAAAAGATGACACTACCAGTAAAGACGTGGAAAGCAATCCTGGTAATTACAGGGCCGCCAGTAGCCAGGCCAAGTATAGCTGCCAGGATAGTCATGCCTCCAAGAAAACTCAAAGTTATTCTCCATTTCAGTTTAATCCAGTAGGCTAAAAGGACTCCTGAGAAGAGAGTAGCTATTCCTGAAGCTCCACCAATCCAGCCATGACGTTTCCAGAGAAAGAGACTCTCAGTAACGCTTAAATTTTCAGTGCCATAAAAGCCCATAACCTCACCGAGTTCCATGGCTCCCTGAAAACCTTCACCGGTGAAGAGATTATAGGCTAGATGTTCAGGATAAAATAACATCCCTGAGGCCAAAGAATCAGGCAGAAACCACATAAAGGTTATAATGAATAAAACTAGCATTTTTGCTCCAGCGGCTGGATTAATAACCTTTCTGCCCACATATTTTTCCTGGGCCCATTTGAAGCCTATCATAGTTACTGCCGAGACGATTGCTGTAATCCAATAGGGAGATAATTCTCCCATACAGAGGCCAACAATCATACCAGCAACCAGTGGAGAATAGGGTGAATCATAGGTTGTTTCTCCTAGTTTTGTCCTGTCCTGGGTTTCTAATTTTTTAATAATGAAATGACAGATTACTGCAGTGACTACAGCAGATAAAATGTTGAAGAGAGCCATGGTGCCCATAGCTAATATTGCTGCCAGGGCTGGAATACACATGGCTATAAAAGTGCGCAGCATTACCTGATCCTCTGTCAGCTCAGAATGTTTTAAAGGCTCAGGTTTTTGGCGCAGTGCTAAGTCTTTTTGCTTGGGTTCTTGCATATTTTTATACCCCCCGTTTCTAATGGTTTTTTCCTCTTTTGTGAATAAAAAAACTTGCCTTCAATTCTTATTATTCTATAAACATCAGTAAAGTCCTTTTTTTAATAACAATTAAATAGAAATAAATTAATCTTCTGTGAGTAATATAACATGAATGAGGAGTTCTTTAATTTTTTACTTACTTATCATATTTTTCTCAAAAGTAATCAGTATAATTTTATCAATGAGCAATTTAATTTAATGCCAGATATTTTCTGGCAACTAAAAAACAAGGAGGTAAAAATTTGTTTAAGACTAATCTTAGCACAAAGGCTTTATTAATTGCTTTGAGTTTTGCTCTTGTTTTTACTTTTTCTCCGGTTTTAGAAGCCCGGGATGACTTTAAAGCTGGAACAGTGGACCTACAAGTAGTGGTTCAATCTCATCAGGAAGCAGCAGATTTTCAGGCAGAACTACAGCAAGAAATGATGATGCTGCAAGAAGAATTTGAAGAACAGGTGGCAGATTTGGATCCAGACCAGGATGAGGAAGAAATGATGATGATCCAACAGCAATTCCAGCAGCAGGTGGCCATGATTGAAGAAGGGGCTGACCAGGAATTACTAAATGTTATTGAACCGGATTTAGATGAATTTAGAGAAGCTGAAGGTTATGATCTAATACTGGCCGATATGGCTGTTATCAGTGGGGCTGAAGATGTCACCGATGAATTTTTAGAATTTATCAACGGTGAGGTAGAAGAGCCTGAGATGGAACTGGAAATAGATGACGATGATTTGTAAGATAAAGAACTTTTAATTTAATTCTCACAGTATTATCAAATTTAAAGTATATGATTTAAATAGCATAAAATATTAACTATAAACTTAAAAATTTTAGGGAGGCGAGCAAAATAATGAGAAAACTTAGAGGTATGCATAAGGTAATGGCTTTAGCGCTGGTACTTACATTGGTGGTTTTTGCTGCAGCAGCCTGTGGAGTACCTGATGAGGAAGAGTTTGAAGAAATGGAAGAAGATCCGATAGAAGATGATTTTGGTATGGAAAATGAGATTTCTGAAGAATTGGTAGCGGTAGGTTTAGAAATGCCCACAGCCAATTCCTTGGTATAGCTTTTTAAATTTCAAAGCCAAAAATTAATATCAACTAAAGCCCCTGTCTGTTCTTTATAAAGAATAGACAGGGTTTTTACTTTAAATTTTATTCATTTATATGATATAATTACATAAGTAAATTTACTGAGGATATAATGATGGTTTTAAATTTATTTAAGTCAAATTATAAAACCATACTTGTTTATTTGTTCGGTGAGAGGATATTAAATGCTGGATTTTAATTTTGATACTCTAAAATTAATATTAATATTACTTCTTTTTATATTATTAGCTTTTTATGGTTTTAATAATTACGATTTGGGAACTCAGGAAATTATATCTGGGGAATCTAGAACTGCTCTGGATTTTGTTTTCACTGAGATTGAGCAAAATTATTTAAACTTACAATATAAAGAAGACAAATTTAATTTTTCCTGGCAGGATAAATATCTAGAGGCCCGGGCACAGTGGGAAAAAAGCAAATCTCCCCGGGAAGATTTCATGATTTTAGGAAAGATGATCAGCACTTTAAAAGATGGACATATAAGATTGAGGCCCAGGGAAAACCATGAGCAGGAACTTTTTCGAGAACATCAATATGAGGAATTGCTGGATATAAGAATGATAGAAGGTACTCCTCTAATAATATCAGCCCCCCGGGAATTAGGCATTACTGGCTATGAACTGGTGGCCCTGGAAAAAAAGAATTTTAATGAATTGCTGGATAACGCTGTTAAGACCTGGGGAAGAGGAGGTAATGAAGCTCAGGCTAAAGAACGTCTTCTCCAGAAGGAAAAACATTATCAGCAGTACCAGTTAGAAACTGGTAACTTGCCAGAGAGTTTAACTTTAACGGTAAAAAAGGAAGGAAAAATCAGGCAGGTGGAGCTGAAGGAATCTATAGCCAGGGAAAACTTCGAAAAGGATACCCTGATACCCTTAAATCAGGGATTATATTTTCAGGATGAATCCATAGTCTTTGATTACAGTCCTGAGAAGGAAATAGGTATTCTTAGGGTTAATGATTTTAATCTACATCCGATAGAACTTAAAAATAGTTTAGATGATTGGCTTAATGAAGTTCAAGATAAAAGAGGACTTAACGGGGTAATATTAGATTTGCGATATAATAGTGGAGGTAATGAGAGTTTTCGAACCTTATTAGAGTACTTAATTACTGAACCTAAAATAGTCGGTTATTATCGTTATAGATATAGTGATAAGTTTAAAAAATTTCATCAATTTAGAGCTCTGAACGATCTAATCTCTGGGAGAAGAAGCATTAAACCAGCAGGAGAAAATTACAGTGGCTATTGGAGCTGGCAGATATATCCAGAAGAAGAGCAAACCCTATCAGAGGTACCAATAGTAATCCTGGCCAATTCTGCCACCTTTAGCGCCGGGGATATCTTTGTCAGGATGGCTCTATCTCATAATCTGGGGATAGTTATCGGGGAAGAATTAGTTTTTTCCGGTCACGGATTAACTGAATACCAGAAGACACCGGAGGGTAAATTTGAGTTGGGTTTTGGCCTCCAGGAGCTAAGAGATGAAAACTGGCAGATAGTAGAAAACAAAACTTCCTCTCCTGATATAGAAGTTGAATTGACAAAAGAAGCTGTTAGAGAGGGACGAGATAATCAACTGCAGAAGGGGTTAACTATATTAGAGGAAGCCAGGGAAGAGTAGTTATTTTAAAACAAGGAGGGTGATTTGAAAGTGGCTGATTTATTGCGTTTTGGGGTTTCTATTGATAAAGAATTATTGGAGAAATTTGATAAGATGATCCAGAATAGTTATAATAATCGGTCTGAAGCTATTAGGGATTTGATCAGGGATAAGCTGGTGGAAAAACAATGGGATGACAGTGAGGATGTGGTGGCTGGTTCTTTGACCTTAGTTTATGACCATCATCAGAGAGAGTTATCTAAAAAAATGCTGGAAATCCAACATAAATACCACCATCTTTTTGCTTCAAATCTCCATGTCCATTTAAATCATGACTTTTGCCTGGAAGTTATTGTTGTTAAGGGAAAGGCGCAGGAATTACAGGAAGTAACCAACAAGCTAATTGGTTTAAAGGGGGTCCACCACGGCAAGTTAAGCATTACTTCAACGGGAGATAAGTTTAAGTAATAGACGATTTTGCTCTTAATTGATTACATAATTTTGTACAGGGAGACAGTAGGAGGTTAAGACCATCGAAACAGAGAAATTAGCTCATTATCGAGGTAAAATATACTTTATACTGGCCTTTTCTTTTTTAATTGCTTTTTTTCATCGCTATTCTATAGGTGTAATATCCAATATACTTGCCAGTGATTTAGGGTTATCAGCAACTCAGTTAGGCAATCTATCCTCTCTTTACTTTTATGCCTATGGTTTTTTGCAGGTTCCAGTGGGAATTTTATCCGACAAGTATGGAGTTCGTAAGATTACTTTTATAGGTATGATATTTATCAGTATGGGTTCTCTAATTTTTGCTCTGGCCACCGGAGCAGTTACTGCTTATCTGGCTCGGCTGCTAATTGGAATAGGGTCGGCAACTTTTTTTGTTTCAACTTTAAGAGTTATTGCCAACTGGTATCCTCCAGAATCCTTTACCAAGCTTTTAGGCTGGACTTCTTTGATAGGAACTTCTGGAGCTCTTTTAGCTGCTACCCCCTTTTCTTTATTGCTAAATCTAATCGATTGGCGCAATTCCTTTAAAATTTTCGCCCTGCTATCTCTCTTTATAGCTTTCTTAATTTGGGCCTTTGTCAGGGATAACCCCGCTCAACTGGGTATAGAAGTTAACTTTGGCTCTCAACAAGAAAACAGAAGTTTTAAAGAGATAATCCTGGGGATGTCAACTCTGGTTACCAGCAGGCAGTTCTGGTATTATTTTATGATAGCCTTTATAATTATGGGCAGTCTGATGAGTCTTTCTGGTCTCTGGTTGGTGCCCTATATGACTCATGTTTATGAATTATCTCGTAATGCCGCTGCTAATTTTGTAGTGGTAATAACTTTAGGCATGTTGCTGGGTTCAGCTCTTCTGGGCTGGGCTGAAAATAAAATAGGCGATAGAATAAAAATGATCAGACTCACAGCCATTATTAACTTATTAATCTGGTCTTATGTTATTTTTATCTTTCAGGCAAGATTACCTTTTTCTCAATTGATTATTGTACTATTTTTAATGGGCTTTATCGGCATGTTTATTCTCACTTCTTTTGCCAATATTAAAAAAATGTTTCCTGAATTGAAAGGTAGTGCTACTGGTTTAATAAACCTCTCTCCTTTCCTGGGGACCATTGTTTTTAATTTTTTGCTGGGCTGGCGCCTGGATGCTACCTGGGAGGGAGAAATTATAGCTGGCAGCAGGGCCTATACATTAACAGGTTATCGCCAGGGATTTATTATAATCTTTATTTTTTCCCTGGTGGCTTTATTCTTGAGCTGGCAATTAGAGAGGGTGGAAGATTAGAGAGATTGTTTCTTCAAAAAGATTATTGAGTTAAAGAAAGGAGATAATATGGATAAGTTTTCCAATGTAGTTATCGGTGGGGGGCCTGGTGGACGGGCCTGTGCTAAGGAATTGGCGCAGAGAGGATTATCGGTGGCTCTAATAGAAAAGAACTATCCCGGGGGAAAGGCTATCAACCAGGGATATTTTGTCTCTAAGGTTTTTCTGGAAGGAGCTAAAAATGATAATGTAGAGACTAAAGAAGACTTTGCTGAGATAGTTAAATTGCGTAAACAAACGGCCCAGACCAGCTGGAAAATGGATTTAGAGAAGGCAGGTGTTAAAGTTTATTCCAGGGAGGCTTCTCTGCAAAGGGAAGACCCCCAAATAATTAATCTTAAAGGGGGAGAAGATAAGCAGAGGGTAGCCGGTGAAAGAATAATTTTAGCCACTGGCAGTAAGCCTATCTCACCTCTAAATTTTGCCCTTAACCCTCAGAAGAATATTATTAGTTACCAAGAACTTTTATCTGGCGATTATTTTGATTTAGATAAAATTGCCATTTTAGGTGGTGATGTGGAGGGCTGTGAATTTGCCACTTTATATCAAAATCTAACTGGAGTTGAGGTTTATCTCATAGAGCAGCAATCTCGATTACTACCCAATTGTGATTCAGAATTAGCCAGAATTTTAACCGAAAAGCTGGCACTTAAAGGGGTTAGAATAAATACCAACAGCACCATAAAGGATTATCAGTTAAAAGATAATAATCTCAAGCTCCAGGGCAAGAATCTAACAACTAAGGAGGATTTTCAGCTTGAAGTGGATGTCTTATTAGTGACTGGAGGAGCAGAAGCTTATTTGCCGGCTGGTAGTGAGAATCTGGGTTTTCAGTTAAATGATGAAGGTTTTGTGGAGGTCAAGGAAGATTTTGCTACCTCAGTCCCTGGTTTCTATGCCCTTGGCGACCTTATTGGAGGGATAACTTCTGCTAATGCAGCAATAATGGAAGGTAAAGCTCTGGCTGCCAGGATAGCTGGTCATGAACTTGAGGTTGATTATCGCAATCTTCCCTTTGTCTTTTTTACCGACCCCTTAGTAACAGGCATAGGCTGGCGAGAGGATGATTTAAATCAAGACCTGATTAAAAAAGAAGATATTGTGGTTAAAAAAGCAAAATTCACGGAAAATTTACGGGCCTTAACTAGAGGTGAAGGTGATGGACTTTTAAAACTGATTATTTCTCAAAGGAGGAAGACTATTTTAGGAGCTCAAGCCATTGGTCCTGGAGGAGAAGAATTACAGCCTCTTTTGACTTTATTAGTCAGTCAACAGATTCCCTTAGAAGAAATTTCTAAGCTTCCTCTGGCCCACCCCTCCTTAGCGGAACTGATTTTACAGGCAGTTAATAATTAGACAAAAAAATTATAATATAAAGGAGTTAGTAAAATGTTAGGTAAAGTAAAAAGTTATTTGTTATTATCAATTCTCGTTGCTCTCCTGTGCATCTTTGTGATTTCTCCTCTTGCTCTACAGGCAGAGGATAATGCAGAGGAACTCTATGACTGGGAAGATGAAAGAGCGGAACTAACTGGAGATATTTTTGTATTAAATGAAGAGAGCCTGGAAGAATTATTAGAAGAAGAGGAAAGGGAGGACTTTAACCTTTATCTCACTGACCGCCTGGACTATGATCTGCGCTCTAATAGGTATACCGACGGTCAAATTGAACTTTTAGAAGACTTTGCTGGACAGGAGTTAAATTATGATGAGGTCATAGAAGTTTCGGAATATTTTACCCTGGTAGCTATCAAGAGCACCCGGGGTTTTGATCCGGAAACAGCTGACCAACGGGTAAAACTTTATGTAAGTGAAGTCGTTGATATAGCAGCTGGCCAAATCTATCAAGATATAACTGATTTTGAGTTTATGATCAGTGAAACTCAGCTAATAGAGGGTGACAATTTAAGGATGTTACCAGAGGGAGAGGCCATTATAGCTTATCTAATGCCGAGATTAGATACCCAGTATCTTACCGTAGAAATCCGTTCGGTGGTAGATAATGTTTATAGAAGTCATACTGCAACCTTAGAACAATTGCTCTGGGAGGAGGAATAGGGTGCCTGGAGGAGAGAATAGAAGCCAGAGAGAAATTATTGACGTCCATATCCATCTTACCCCTCCAGAGGTTATAGCCCGGGAAGAAGATTATAAAAAGGAGGAACCCTATTTCGACCTTTTATCCAGTAATCCAGGGAATAAATTTGTCACCTCTGAGGATTTAATTGACCATTTAGATAAAGCAGGGATTTCGCAGGCAATTGTCTTTGGTTTTGCCTTCCAAAAACAGGAGAACTGCCGTCTGGTAAATGATTATATTATTGAGGCTATAAAAAAATACCCTGAAAGGTTAATCGGTTTTGCTGTTGTTAATCCTTTAAAGCCTGGAGCAGCGGCAGAAATTTGCCGCTGCCATCAGGAGGGATTGCAGGGGGTAGGAGAGCTTTTTCCAGAAGGACAGGGTTTTGACCTCACGAAAAGAGAAGAGATGCAGGAGTTAACAGCAACCTGTCAGGAGCTTTCTCTGCCGATAATGATTCATTTAAATGAGCCCATTGGCCATGATTATCCTGGTAAAACTGGTGATTCTCTGGAATCTGGCATTAAATTGGCTGAAAACTTTCCTGCCAACACTTTCATTTATTCCCACTGGGGGGGAGGCTTGATATTTTACGAATTGATGCCAGAAATAGCCAGCACCTTACAAAATGTATATTATGATACAGCTGCTAGCCCCTTTCTTTATGACAAAAAAATTTACCAGGCGGTAAAAGCAGCAGGATTGATAGATAAAGTCCTGCTGGGCAGTGATTATCCTCTGTTGTCGCCGGATAGATATTTAGCTGAGATAAAGGACACTGATCTCAGTCAAGCTGAGAGAGATAAAGTTTTATTTAGCAATGCAAAAGAATTATTTAATCTTTAGGGTCCTTAATCTATTGATGGCAGCTGCCAGCTCCTGGGGGCGAGGCATAACATAATCGCCATCCGGCTGAAAGGGTGAGATATCCTTTAATCCCTTTTTATTTAACCTGGAATATAACTCTGCAGTAACCTCTGGCAGACTTTTTTGGCCATCGAGAATGTCCTTTTTAAGGGCATAAACTATCATATCTCCAATAGCTTTAGTCTGTCCCTGGTCGACCAGCTGCTCTAGATAGCTAAGATCAATATTTTCCCGGCCAAATTGGAGGGTATCTTTCCCCCGGGGACGGACTTTGATCTTCTTTCCTTTGCGGGGGTTAAAGCTCTTTGGTTCAGGAACTCTGCCCCTTAGCTCCGGGAAATTCTGTCCCTTTTCTTTTTTGCGCTTACTGGGAAGTTTATTTGCTATTTCGGTAGCTTCTCCGGTGGCGGCCCGGGGACGGTATTCATCCATCATGATGACTTGATCTGCTACATCAAAATAATCACCGGCCCCTCCAACTACAAGCAGAGTGGAAATACCCTGATTTTGATAAAGTCTTTCCACCTGGTCAATGAAAGGAGTTATAGGTTCTTTCTTTTTGCTCACTAGCTGTTGCATTCTAGCATCTCTGATCATCAGATTGGTAGCGCAGGTATCTTCATCAATTAACAACAATTTTGTCCCCATCTCCAGGGCTTCCATGATGTTGGCAGCCTGTGAAGTGCTGCCACTGGCATTTTCTGAACAAAACTTTTCAGTTGTTTCTTCTTGAGGGAGGTTGTTTATAAAGGGCGAAATATTGACTTTTTCAATCCTGCGACCATCCTCTGCCCTTATTTTAACGGCATCCTTCCTGGTGACAACATATTCTCTGCCATCCTGGGGGATATGTTCATATACACCCCGGGATACAGCTTCTAGCAAAGTTGATTTACCATGATAACCCCCTCCCACAATAAGGGTGATACCTTCTTTAATGCCTAAACCCTTAATTTTACCACTATAGGGCAGTTCAAATTCCACTTCTTCCTCTGGGGGGGAGATAAAGGGAATAGCCTCAGATTTATTCATTGGTTCTTCCGAGATACCACTTTTGCGGGGTAGGATTGAATTATTAGCAATAAAAGCAACTAAATTTTTCTCTGTCAATTTATCTCTTAAAATAGCCTGTTCTTCGATGGTTTCAACATGCTTGCGGAGAGTATCCTTAGCTAAATTTTTATAAAAAAGGCTCTGCTCCACTACTTTAGGTATTTCTTTAAAAAACATATCCTGAGCCTGATATCCCATAACAGTTCTGCCTCGAGCTGGTAATCCGACTTTAATTCTAGCTTCTATCTTTTTACCATTGAACTCTACTGAAGTTCTTTCGATGACTTCTTGACCTGTTCTGGCAATTAATATCATGCCACTTTTTCCAGAGCCGCGATGTCCCTTAACATATTTGTTAATATTGCTAGCTATCTGTCTGGTAAGAAAATCTTCTACTGCTTTTATTCTAATATTCTTTTGCAAATACCAGTCAGGAAAATTTGCCCTATCAGCAGAGACCTGCAAAAATACACTGGAAGGCCTGGCAAAGGGGTCACCCTGGACATAGGGTATTCCCAGATTAAAATCAGCAAAGGAATACCAGTTATTTTGTAATTTTTTATAGGCCTTATAACCGCTGCTATCTATTTTATTCAAAGTTTGGTATAGTTTATCCTTTGATTGCATTCTATCAACCTCCGTAAAAGAGTTTTGATTTATCCTTTAGTATTATAAGAAAAATATATAGTTAAATCAACCAGGGATAAATAGTGGCTAACACCTAAATATCAGTATTATGATAGGATTTTTTATGCTTGCGATGTCAGGAAAAGTTTTATATAATAATTATTGAATGCATTAACATATTAAGTAGAGAATACCTTGATTAAACTGGAATAATTGTCCAGAAAAATTATTTTTCATAATTTGTTTTCTCTGGAGTTGGCGGAAATGAATAAACAGGACTACTTAAAATTAGTTCGAGAACTATATCTGGCAAATTTCAATATGGAAAAAAACAAAGAAATTGCCGGTTATTCTTTCCCTCTGTATGCCTTCTGTGAGGTTAAAAACGAGAAATTTGTGGCTCATCGCTCAATAAAAATTTATTCTTACAGTGATTATGAACACTGTTTAGTTGATCTTCGCCAGGATTTTACAGAGGAAAACTTACATAGAGATTTTTTTTCTAGCTGTTGTCAGGAGTTAGTGGAAATAGATGAACACCATCATCAGACCTATTTAACCTATGTTATGGCCGTTGAAAAAGAGTTAACACCAGAAGAGATCAAAAAAATCAAACAAACTAAGTTTTCTAAATCATACTGGCTAGGTTTTAGAGGTTGGTGTGACCTGAGATTGATTGTGGTGGATCTGGCTACAGGAGAAGTGTATTGCAACAAAAAAGGAAAGGAGGTGGCTGGAAAATATAATCCAGATTGGTTGGAAGAAAAAGTGACTGAGCTCTATGAATGAAAAAAAATAAGGAGGTAATTTTAATGAATTCTGTCTGGCTAATTTTAATTGCAACTATTTGTTTTGTTATAGCTTATCTTACTTATGCGCAAAGATTGGCTGACAACTGGGGAGTTAATAATAACCAAATCACTCCGGCCCATGAAAAGGAGGATGGGATTGATTATGTACCTGCCAAATCACCGGTGCTCTTAGGCCACCACTTTGCCTCTATTGCCGGAGCTGCCCCAATTATTGGCCCTGTAACAGCTGCCGTATTTGGCTGGCTACCTGTATTTTTGTGGATTGTACTAGGTAGTATTTTTATCGGTGCAGTCCATGATATGGGTTCAATCTTCAGCTCCATAAGACATGGCGGGAGATCTATTGCCCAGGTAATTGATAAGACAATTGGCAGATCAGGTAAGCAACTTTTCAGTATCTTTGCCTGGTTAACTTTGATTTTAGTTATTGCTGCCTTTATGAATGTTACGGCTGATGCCTTTGTCAGTACCCCGGAAGCAGCTACCGCTTCAATTCTTTTTATTGGTCTGGCGTTAGTTTTTGGCATAATTCGTCAGCGCAGTGATCTATCTCTACCTGGTTTAACGGTTATTGGTGTTGCTTTATTAATGGGTTGTATTTACTTAGGAGTACAGTTTCCCATTGAAATGGCTGCTAATACCTGGATGATGATCTTTGTAGTTTATATATTTATTGCTTCAGTAACTCCAGTCTGGATTTTGCTCCAGCCGAGAGATTACTTAAATTCATTTTTATTATATGGAATATTAATCGGTTCATTTTTAGGAATTGTAATAGGTGGGCCTGGCATAGAAATTGAGGGTTTCACCTCCTTCCAGACTGACCTGGGATATTTATTCCCAATTTTATTTGTTACAGTGGCCTGTGGAGCAATCTCTGGCTTCCATTCCCTGGTAGCCTCTGGTACCACTTCAAAACAGCTTGATAAAGAGGAAGATACCAAGATAGTTGGTTTTGGAGCCATGTTAATAGAGGGACTGCTGGCTGTTATTGCTCTCATTGCAGCGGCGGTGATTACCTCTGGTGAAGCAGCAGAACTTATAGCAGCTGGAGGTCCAGTTTATCTCTTTGCCAATGGAGTTGGAAGTTTCCTGGCTACTTTCGGTATTCCCTTTGATGTTGGAGTTATTTTTGGTTCTTTGACAGTGGCAGCCTTTGCCATGACCACCCTGGATACTGCTACCAGGCTGGCTAGATTTATTTTTCAGGAGTATTTTGTCCCAGAGGAAGAGCAGGTTGAGGGACAGGAGTCCAGTATTTTAGGCAATATGTATTTTGCCACCCTGGTTACCGTGGTCTTTGCAGCAGCTTTAGGCCTATCAGGGGCCTGGGCTGATATCTGGCCTATCTTTGGTTCTGCTAATCAACTGCTGGCTTCTTTAGCTCTGTTATCTTTAGCTGTCTGGCTGGCAGAGAGGGGCTTGAGAAATTTAAATGTAATTATACCGATGGTATTTATGTTTGCAGTTACTCTGTCAGCTCTAGTCTTTGTAGCTTATGACAATATCGTGGCTGGAAATTATATTCTGGCTATCCTAGCAGTAGTGCTTTTTGTCTTAGCTGTAGTCTTGGTTAAGATGGCTTCTGGTCTCTTAACTCCTCAGGAAGATCCTGGAGTTAGGGACAGCGGAAATTAATGTTAATGGTTTTTATAATTAAATTAAAATCTCGCCTCCATTTATTTCTCTTCGATGGAGGCGAGATTTATTGCTGTTATTTTTCAAAATATTATAAGTATTCCTGGAGATGAGGTGGAGGAAATGTACTACTATTTTATTTCAGTCCTGGGATTATTGCTGGGAATTGCCTTGATTTTTATTGACAGCTATATATTAGGAGGATTATTATTGTTTTTAAGTGGAGGACTTTTAATTGCTAGATATAAAAAATTAATTCCAGATATTAGACAGCAGTCTGATGATTAATAGGAATAAAGCAAAAATCAGGTTATTTTTCTAGAATTATTAATTTTAAGAAGGAGATTTCTATTTTATCTAGAAATCAATACTTGAAGGAAAAAATGTAATATTCATAATATCCTACTGTGATTAAAATAAAACAATGATTAATTTATAACAATGATATTTTTTTAATCTATTAATTATCATGATTACTTTTGCAATAAAAAAA
>PWEJ01000086.1 GCA_003553485.1 Halanaerobiaceae bacterium
CTGCCTCTTCCCAGGCAAAACCGGAACCCGGGTCCTCAACGGTAAGTTCAACCATTGTCGGGGTTAATTCAAGGGTAACGGCAACAACATCCTCTTCACTTTGACAGCCATGTTCAATAGCATTAGCCAGTAACTCCCGGGCTGCTACTTCGAAGCGAAATTCCAGATCCGGTATATTGGGATTAAAGTCTGCCAGTATATGTTTCATTTTATCGATGAGTTTGCTAACTTCTTCTGGTTTGGCCTGCAACTCAAAATCTAACAAATTTGTATTTTGTGTCAAGGGGTATATTCACCTCCTGAGTTTTCCTTTAAGACTGATCAGTTCTGATTTCTTGCTGTTATCCTGATTTATTGCTGTTAAAGCGTTGGATATAGTAATCATCGTTGACACTAAAGTTTTAATGATTTTTTACTCTATAGTAATTAATTTTTCCAGATTAAAGGTGGAAAAAATTTTAGCAATATAGTCAGAATCAACATTAACTATTTTAAATTCACCATCTTTATTCTCCATCATCTTATGAAAGAGCAATATTTTACCCAGCCCTGAACTATCTATACTTTCCACATTCTTGAAATCGAGAATTATGTTATCATAGCCTTCTTCAATGACGCGAGTTACTTCTTTTTTCAAGCGGTCGGCATTACCAATATCGATTGTCTCACCGGGTATAACGCGTGCTTCCTCTTGAGAAATTTCTATTTCCATCAATCTTACCCCCCTCTCTTTTGACATTACCCTCTAGACTTCTTTCATAAGTCTTTTGACATTACCTGTTAGAATTAAAAATTAACCTACAATACAGAATTCAAAAAACTAAAGCTGTAATAAAAGATAGCTAATATCATCATCTCGAGTTTCTTCTTCAAGTCTTGCTTTTAGATGCTTATAAAAGCCACTAGGTTCTACAGTAGTTTGACTGCAGTAATCCCCTTCTGTTTTTTCTTTCAATAACTTAATGCTTTCTGAGCCCAGTTCAGAACTTGCTGGTTCCAGAAAGTCAACCAGACCATCGGTATATAAAAGAAGACAGGAATAATCTGTGGCAGATATACTTTGCTCCTTATAGTTATTATCAGCTATTATACCCAGCGGCATATTGGTGGCAGCAAGCTTTTCAAGCTTTTGCTGATTATTCTCTTCCCCTGATTTATCCTTTGCCAGAAGCAATGGGGCGGGATGGCCACCATTAGACCAGATGATCATGTCAGCTTTTACATCATACTCCATATAGACAGCTGTAACAAACATTTCATCTATATTATCACTAAAAAGATTTCGCAGGCGAGAGTTTACCGCCGTCATCACCTTCCCCGGCGATAATTTAGCTAACTCTAAATTGCGTAAAATCAACTTCACCATCACCATAACCATGGCTGCTGCTACACCGTGCCCCATACAGTCAGCCAGGAATAGCCCATATCTATCCTGGTCCAGTTTGAAAAGATCATAAACATCGCCGCCGACTTCATTTATAGTTTCATAAAATATTTCTCCCTTTAGTCCATCCGGCAGCTCTATCGTGGCCAGATTTTGCTGGACCTGGCGAGCTAGCTGTAGTTGTTGCTGGAGCTGGTCATATTGAGATTGAATTCTATCGTGGGCCCTCTTTAAGCGCAGAGCAGATTTAACCCGACTGATGAGTTCCGGCCAGTCTATTGGTTTGGAGACAAAATCATCAGCCCCGGCCTCCAGCCCCCGAAGTCGGTCTTCGCGAGCATTTAAGGCAGTGACCATGATAACAGGCAGGTCTTCCCTCTCTAAGGTAAATTTGATCTTTTTACAGACAGTTATACCATCAAGGCCCGGCATCAAAACGTCCAGCAGGACCAGGCTTATTCTCTCATTCTCCTGCAGAATGTCCAGAGCTTCCTGACCCCGGGAGGCTGTGATAGTATTGTAGCCTTCATCCTGTAAAATCGTCTCCATGACCTCTCTATTCTGGCGGTTATCATCGACTATTAATATTAAATTTTCCTGCAAACATTCCTGATAATTATTAGCCAATCTTCTACTCCCTTCAATTAGATTTCCGGACTTAAGTCCTGGTTCAACTTTTCAGCATTTCTCAAACTATATTCAGCTTTCCTGCATTATATTTTTCTTTACTCTATTTCCCGCAAGACACCAGCCCGATAAAGCTCCTGTTTAAAGGTGCTGTATTTTAGTTCGCTCTTGCTGGCCACCCGATAAGCTCTCTGCTGCAGCTCTTCCTTTTCCTTTGTCGAAAGAAGTTTAGCGGTGACTATTATCACCGGAATATCCTTAGTGGCTGGTCTTTCTGCCAGTCTCCTTAAAACTTCAAAACCATCCATCTCTGGCATCATTAAATCCAGCAGAATTAAATCAGGCTTTATCTCGGCAGCCTTAGTTATTCCCAGTTTGCCCTTCAAAGCCTGGTAATAATGACAGTCCAGTTCAGCCAGTAAGGCCTTCATGACCTCATGAGCTTGAGGTTCATCGTCAATGGCCAGAATTTCCATCTTACCTTCTTTAGCTGTTTTCCATTGTCTGATTCTGTTGATACTCTTCTCCAGTATCTCTCGCTTTACCGGTTTGGTAATGAAATCAGAGGCTCCTAAAACTAGTCCTTTTTCCTTTTTGGCTAGAGATGAAATTATTATCACCGGAATAGACCTGGTAGCCGGCTCGGCTTTTAATCTCTTTAAGATTTCCCAGCCCTCAGCATCTGGCAGGAGTAAATCAAGGGTGATAAGGGCCAGGTCATCTCTATTATCTCGGGCCAGCTGCAGACCCTCTTCCCCCTGGCCAGCAGTTAAAACTTCAAAGCCCATCTCCTTTAAATAATCGCCGATAATTTCCCGGGCTGTACTTTCATCTTCAATTACTAAGGCTTTTTTCCTCTCAATTGACTGAGGTGGGGAGGAGGTCTGCAATTGTTGCTCTTCTTTCTCTTCTTCCAGCTCATCCTGTTCCTGCTCTTTTTGAGTATTAGAGACTTCTGACTGCCGGTAAAGCTCTAGTTTACCTGGCAGGGTAACGGTAAAGGTGCTGCCTTTCCCCGGTGTGGAAGTTATTTTTATATCTCCTCCAGCCAGCTCAACATAACTTTTTACTAAATCAAGGCCTAAGCCAGCGCCTTCAAATCTGCGGTCCAGAGAGGATTCCAGCTGGACAAAAGGCTCAAAGATTTTAGCCTGTTTATCAGCCGGGATTCCAATACCATCATCCTCGACCTCGATTATTAAAAAGCCTGTTTCATCTGTTTTGATTCTAAGCTCTACTGTTCCCCCGCCTTGATTAAACTTAACGGCATTCTCCAGTAGATTATAAATAATCTGCTTGATCTTTTTGCTGTCAGCAAGAAGATTATTTTCTTTACTAACCTCTATTTCTCTGTTAAAAGTAATATCTTTATCCCGGGCTTTTTTCTTTAAAGGTAGAAAGATATTTTCTAATTCCCTTTCAGGCAGGAAAAGCTCCTGATGCCATTTGAGGTCATCCTGGTCATAGCGGATAAGATCTAGCATATCTTCTATCATCTTCAACAATTGCTGACCACTCTGGGCAATATTTTTTAGCTGCTTTTGTTCTCGTTCGCTCAACTTTTCAGCTGTCTGCCGCTGCAGAATCTCGGCAAAACCCATGATAGCATTTAACGGGGTTCTAAGTTCATGGGACATGGTAGATAAAAATTCATTTTTTATCCGCAGAGCTCTCTCCAACTTGCGGCGCTGTTCTCTCTCTTCACTGAGATCCTGAAAAACCAGGACTGCCCCCTGTGGATCTCCCTTGCTATCCTCTATTTTTGAAATACTTATACGACAGGGAATTACTTCTCCTGATTTGCGCTGCAATTTGGTTTCCTTTACTGTTAGCTCATCTTCCTCCGGGAGGATGATAGCGGTTTCTTCCTTCTGGTCCGCAAAAGATATTAAATCATCAACAAAAAGCTTTTGAAAATTGAGGTTTAAAGCTTCTTCCTGGAGATAACCGGTTATCGCTGTCGCTCCCTGACTCCAGGTCTGAATCCTGCCCTGACAATCTATAGCCATTATCCCTTCATCGCTGCTCTTAAGGACAGCTTCGGCGAATTTTTTCTGCTGCTCCAGTTCAATATTCTGCCTTTCCTGCTTATCGACCAGGGCCTGGATGGAATGATACTGGCGCAGGTTATAGAGGGAAATCCCTAAAAGAGCACAGGTCTGTTCCAGTTCAGAGGTGGCCGCAGGATGAAAGGGAGAATGAAGTCCAAGGACTGTTGTGCCCAGCAACCTTTTCCCATAATAAACGGGACCACAGAGAATATAGTTTAACTCATAGGAATTTTCAGCCTTATTTTGCTTTAAAGGCTCCTCTAACTTCTTAATAGTAACTTTCTCTTCTTCAAAAACACATCTACCCACTAAACCCTGATTGAGTTTATAGGCTGAGCTAATATTGTGAGGCAACTCCCCTTGAACAGCAGTTAGGACAAATTTCTCTTCCCACTCGTTATACTCATAAAAAGCCCCAAAGTCCACTTCCTTAAGCTGCTTGATTTTGCCCAGGATATCATTGAGCAATTTATCTTCATCACGTTCATTAACCATGGTCTGTAAAGTATCCAGGGAAAGCTGCTGCAGCCTTAGAGGATTTAGCATGCTGCGGAAGGAATCAGCCAGTTCCTTAATCTCCCCCTCTTCTTCTATATCCAGCTCAGGCTTGTAATTACCCTTTTTTACCGCCAGCATAGAACTACTTAACTGGTCTAAAGGTGAAAAAACCCTGCTATCCAAAAACCTTAAAAAAACGATAAAGGTTAATGCTAATAAAAACAAAACTCCAAAAGTTATGGCAAACAATATCATTCTATTAAAGGCATAATCACTTTCTAACTGGGCCAGGCGGGCTGATATACTAGCCTCCAAATCATCAATATCTGAATTTAGAGCCCGGGAATAGGAGAGGGTTTCATTATATAACTCACTGGCTTCCTCCTCTTCTCCGTCCAGAAGGAGAGAAGTAACTTCCTCAGCCGTTTCGTGGACATAATTATAATGAGCCGTCATATTAGCTATAATTACTCTTTCCTCTGGGTGAGGCTCATAGTGATTAAGCCACTGATAAAAATCACAATCTTCTTCCGCTTTAATCTCAGGAATGGTGCCAGTGATGAAGGACCTCTCAATATCATGCATCCATTCACTGTGAATATAGCGGGCCTGCTCCAGCTCACGTTGATTGCTCAGGGATTCTTCGATTTCCGTCAGAATATTGCCCTGATTATGAACCAGGTAAAATCTTGAGGCTATGAGCAATAGCAAAAGTAGAAAAATGACGGCAGCCCACCTGAGTAATTTACCCCGTAAAGTAGATTTTTCCGGTATCATCTGCTCCACTTCCCTATATCAACCTCTGTTTTTTTGCAGCCAACTTTGCAATTCTGCTGCAACCTGCTGCAACATACCAGTTAGTTTTTTGCACCTGGGCATTACCTCATTCCAATCATCATCTGCTCCTTCTGTCTCCAGTTCAGCCGCCAGCTCCCGGGCTGCAGGTGCACATATGTTGCTTAAGCTGCCTTTAATTTTGTGAGCAGCCTGTTCTAGCTCGTCTCCATCTTCTTCTCTAACGGCTTCTTCTAATTTGCTCACCTGCTTCTGATAATCTTCTAAGTAAATATTGGCAATCCTTTTTAAAAGCTCCTCATTCCCCTGCATGGTAGCCAGGCTAGCAGCAAAATCAACCAGTTCTTCTTCGGGATAATGGTGGTCGGATAAAATTTCTGGATCTTCCATAAGTTTTGCACCTCTTTCATGAAAATCACTGAGTGGCTTTTTGATCTGCTCCTTTTGATCTGCTCATAGTATTAGAGCATTTTATTAAGTATTAGAAGTTTTAGAGCATTTTATTAAAAAAAGATTCTCCTCTGGCGGTCTGGCTGTGAAATATTTTCTTGTTATCTACCGTGTCAATAAAAACTTCTACCAGGTCAGGGTCAAACTGGCTGCCAGCACATCTTTCCAGCTCTGCTAAAGCTTCCTCCTGCTTAAAAGGGTCTTTATAGGGACGACCCTGGGTCATCACATCAAAAGCATCAATTATACTGATAACCCGGGCCAGGAGAGGAATGTCCTGGCCGGCTAAGCCCTCTGGATAACCGCTGCCGTCCCACTTCTCGTGGTGAGCTATAATTTCATGAGCGATGACGGAAAACTCCTTAGAGGAATCGACAATATTGGCTCCTACTTCAGGATGTTTTTTGATAACGCGCCATTCATCATTGCTGAGAGAATCAGGTTTGGTTAAAATTTTCTCTGGCACTGCGATTTTGCCAATATCATGCAGGGTGGCCAGCAGGGAAAGCTTATCCAGGGAAGAACCGCTTAAACCCAGCTCCATGCCAAAGAACATCGAGAAATTGACCATCCGCAGGGAATGGGTCTGGGTTTCATTGCTTTTGCTGGCTAAAGTTTTCAGCAGCATTTTAATCATTTCTCCGCGGATGCTCTGACCCTGCAAGAGCTTTTTTCTGCTGAGATATTCATCGGCTACGGTGAATTTTTCTCGCAAATCCTCCTCCGGGCTTTCCCTGGTGGCATAACCAAAGGATAGAGATAGGGAGAGGTCCTTTACTTTAATCTCCTGACAGCGCCGGGAGATTTTCTTAAGTATTTTTTCTGTCTCTTCTTCTGTTGTATTGGGAAGCAGGAGGGCATATTCATCTCCCGCCCAGCGGCATAAAATAGCCTCTGGACCAATACATTGCTGGATAATCTCCCCGGCTTTCTTGATGAAATAATCACCATGCTTAAAACCAAAACTCTTGTTGATAATTTTCAAGCCATTGATATCACCAATGGCTACCGAGCAGGGCAGAAATTCTTCCTGGTCATAGTCAGCGATAATTTCCAGTAGCTCACTGCGATTAAAGAGACCGGTCAAATCATCGTGGGAATTAAGAAATTTTAGTTCTCTCTTATTTAATTTTTCCTGAGTTATATCGGCAAAAATTGTAGCAAATTTTTTATCTTCATCATCTTCAATGGGAAAAGCCGAAATTCTATACCTGCGCTCTAAAGGCGAAGAGTAGGCCTCAAAGACTATTTTCTGCTGCTTTTTTACCACCTGACCATATTTTTCAATAAAGTTTGTTCCCGCAATATCAGGTAGAACTTCAGAAACCCTTTTATTAACCACTTCCTCCTCTGCCAGTCCTGTTAACTCCGAAAAGGCTTCATTGACCTGTAAAAATTCATAATCCACCGGCTTTCCCTCTGCAAAAATCATCCGGTGGATAGCATAAGCATTTAGAGCATTATCGAAAAAATCTCGACAGAACCCTACGGCATCCGCTTCCATTTGATTTTCCTCCCCCGATTAGATAGCAAATTTTTTACTACCCCGGTTCAAATTGGTTTAATTCCCCGGTTAAAATTGTTTTTATGCCCGGTTAAAGATTTTAGTATACGAAATACGAAAATTTTATAGCTCCAAAGTACAGAATAAAAGAAATACCCGCCCTATTTGGTGGCCCTATTTAGCCTAGTTAATGGCCTCATTTGGTGGCCTAACTTGGTGGCTTTATTTGATGGATTTATTTGCTGGCTTTATTTGATGGATTTATTTGATGGATTTATTTGGTGTCATAACTATTTGTCTTTATTTGAATGGGTGATAATAATATTTTGTATTATTACTATACTTATTAGCTAATTAACACAATTTTCCTGCCTGATTTTAAATATTTTTTTGAATTTTTTTGAATAATGGGTTTTAGGGGTTTTAGAGGTTTTAGAGGTTTTAACCGTTTTAGGGGTTTTAACCAATCGCTGGCATCAATTAGCGACCTCCTGCAAAATCAAATCTCCCAGGTCTATTTCATCGCCCTCTTCCACCTGCTTACGGGAAGATTCTGCTTTATAATCTCCGGGGTCTATATTTCCTGTTCCCTGGACGTCTATTTGGGCTCTGAGCTTGTACTCTCCGGCTCTGTCGACAGAGAAGTTGATTTCACTTTCCTTCAGGGGAACGGTCTGGCTTTTCATTTCCCTGAGTTCTCCGGCAGTCTCGCGGTAGAGAATAACCTCTATCTCTTTCACCTGATTGACTGCCCAGTAGGCGTTAAGGAGACCGGCATCGTACTCAAAGCTGGAGATGTCCATCGCTGTTCTGGTAAGTATATCTCTCACTTCACCAGGAGGTACACCCTGGGAAAGAAGCAGGCCAGCAACTCCAGCCACATGGGGAGCGGCCATGGAGGTTCCTTCCATGAAAGTATAATTAAATTCTTTCTGATTACTGCTTTCAAACCCCGTGCTCAAAACTCCATCAGTATAGCCATCATCATTGCTGTCAGCGCTATTATCCCCTCCTGGAGCTAAAATATCAAGGTCAGAACTGTAATTGGAATAGGGGGCCAGCTCTGGTTCGGCGCCATAATTAAAGTCCGTGGCTCCCACTGATATCACCTCTGGGTATCTGGCCGGGTAAAGAAGATTTTCCTCTCCATCATTGCCGGCGGCAGCGATAATTAAAATATCTTCTGCAGCTACTTTTTCTACTGCTTCACGCAGATGGGAGGACCCACTGGTCCCGCCCAGAGAAAAATTAATAATATCAGCAGGCTCGTCCAAAGGCTCTACATCTACATCGCTATCACCCTCCAGCCCCGCTGCATAAAGCATTCCTTCAGCAACTTCCCAGAAACCACCAGAACCACCATCCCCTAAAACTTTGATGGGAATTATCCTGCTATCCCACATCACTCCAGCCACCCCTTCATTGTTATTGGTGTTGGCAGCTATTGTACCGGCCACATGGGTGCCATGGCCATTGTTGTCGGTGAAATTATCGTTTTTTTCAACAAAATTATAACCGGCATCTTCATCTACCTGATTGCCTAAATCAGGATGGTCGGTATTCACTCCGGTATCGAGAACGGCTATACTGACATCCCTGGAGCCGGTGGTTATGTTCCAGGCCTGGGGCAGGCGAATCAGGGAGTAATGCCACTGATAGGGATAAAATTCATCGTTGGGATGGCTTATATGGTTATTGTTTGTAGCAGACAGAGCATGCATTTTGTGGTTTGGTTCAGCGTAATCGACTATCTCCATAGCCTGGACTTTCTCTAGGGCTTGAGACATTGAAAGATCTGCGGGGATTTCCAGCAGTAAAGAAACTAAGCTTTTGTTACTGGATTTAAACTCAAAACCCTCTTCTTCCAGAAAATTGGCCGCTGATTGCAATAGGTCAGAAGAGTTTTCTGTTAGGTTTTGTAGAGCGACTTCTTTGTTTAGTCCTATGATTATTTCACTGGTATCAGAATCCAGATCCGAGGGGGGGATGGCTGTTCTTTCGGAGATTCCTTTCTCTTCCGCCCTTTTGTCGCTGCTTATGAGCTCACCATCAGTTTTGCTGGCCTGCAAATCCCCGGCTTCAGTTCCTAAAGCGTCGCTGAGTTCAAAAAAATCATCAGCTTTGGCTGCGGTAAAATTATGCTCAATGATGAGGTTAGCTTTGATATTGGCCTCTTCAATTTTATTAGCTAATACAGTAGCGGTATATTGCTTTTGACGGGGGTCATCCTGGACCTGTAGTTCTTTTACATCATCAGCTGGTTGTAAAAATGCTGTAAGATAGCCAGTTATATCTTCTTCTCCTGCTTCTGGTGGGGAAATTTTTGCTTCACCATTGGAGATAGTTATAGCTTCATGTTCTTCAGCATCCCAATATACTTCAAATTCTCGTTCTGTCCCCTCACCCTCATAAGAGATTTCTATTTGCTCTGGAAGATAAAAGTCTTCTTCTAAAAATTCAAGATCTAGCTCTTCCATTTTACTATCAAGTTCAGTAAAGGCCTTATCATAGACCTCTTTCTCTTCTGCCGACAAATAGTTTACTTGCACTGTTTTGCTAGTAGTTATCTCTGAATCCTTTTCAGCCGTGGCTTCGAGTTGGAATTCTGCCGGGGAAGCATCCCAATCTACTGCTATAGTGGCTTTTCTTCCATCAAGTTCAGGGCTAAATTCCACTCCGTCAGGAACATCACCACTAACAAAATCCACTGATATATCTTCAATAATATTATCGTACTGATCAAGGGTATTTACTTCATATTGATATTCTTCCTTAGAATCTCTCGTAGCAGCAGGGTAGATTTCTTCCGGACCAACTATCTCTATCCCGGTTAAAGTTGGCTCATAGTCCAGCCCCACTTCAAACTCAGCTTTATTATCATCTTTATTTACTGTAACCTCAGAGTCACCTTTAATTTCATAGTTATCAGCTATTTCTTCGTTATCTATAATTAAATTTAAGGTGGCTTCTCCCTTGAGATCGGCTATGGTCCCCTTGAGAGTTTTATTTTCCACATCTTCTTGGCTATTTGCTCTCCAGGTAAATGAACTATCATTATCTTCAATGCTCAGTGAAAAGATATGGTAATGATCAGCCGACTCCAGGCCAGTTATCTCCACTTCGGCAGAATAAGGTTCCGGGCCTCTTAGACGATCATAAAAGTCACAGCCTGTTGTAAGTAAAGTTAATATTATTAAGAGGGCAAAGAACCATAAAATTTTATTTTGTTTAAATTTGGGCAGAATATTTTTTATAGATGTCATTTTCGTTGATTTCATGATAATCCCTCGTTACTGGTAACATTTTTTCGCTATCTCTGTTTTTAAAAGTATAACATATTGGGCTTGAAATTTCACTAAATAA
>PWEJ01000015.1 GCA_003553485.1 Halanaerobiaceae bacterium
AAAATAAAATGGAGCCGGTGATGGGACTCGAACCCGCAACCTGCTGATTACGATTCAGCTGCTCTACCAATTGAGCTACACCGGCTTAAAGTATTTATTAAATTTTAGCGATGACCAAAAAACATCCCAGCAATAACTGCAGTAACTGGTATTGCTATGATAAGCCCTAGAGTGCCGGCAATACCACTGATTATTTCTGTGGCTAAAAAATCCATGTTAATTATACGCACCCAGGACATCTCCTGAGCCATAATCAACAGTATCAGGGGAATGGCTCCTCCTACATAAGCTAAGATCAGAGTATTTGCCATAGTTCCCATGATATCTCTGCCTACTGCCATAGCATGGCTAATTAATTCAGCAGAGCTAATGTTAGTAGAAGCCTCTTTCAGCTGATAAGCGCTGGAAGCAACTGACATACCCACATCAGTTACAGCTCCTAATGAACCAATGATAATTCCGGCAAAAAGAAGACCACGAACATCTATAGTTTGAGCTCCTACAGCTAACATCTGAGCTTCCTGAGTGCCAAGTCCAGACAGTTCAGCTGCATTTCCAGCATAATAGGCTAAAATTCCTGCTACACCAACACCTATACCGGTCCCTACAATGGCTGCTGCAGTTTTACCATTAAGTCCTCCAATAACCAGCAATATTAAACCAATCATAACTAAAGCAGTTAAGGTGGCCACAGGTATAGGGGAGTACCCCTGTAAAAGTAGAGGAAAGAGTACCTGGACTAATATATACCCGGTAATAAACAGGGTTATGATAGTTTTCAGACCCTTTACTCCCCCTACTATTAATAGAGCTAAGCCAAGCAAGTTAGCCATTCGCAGAAGAGTGTTATCTCGAGCTATATCCTGCAAATGAAATTTGCGCTCTTCATTCTCAACAAAGGAAACCAGGACTATCTCCAAATCTTCTTCTAATTTGATATCAAGAAATCTATTTCCCTCTTCATATTGACTCTCTATTTGCGTTATTTCACCCTGATAAGGTCCGTCCGTTATTTCAACTTCTGCTTCCTGCCAATACCCCTGTTCAGTGGTTTGAGTTTCTACTTCTAAAACCTTTCCCCGATAATAATCCTCTTCTCCACCGTGAAACTCAGAAGCCACCGGGCTTGGAGCTCCTGTGAGAAAATTAGTAATTACAGTTAACAGGATTAAAATTATTATTACAAGCCCCCATTTTTTCAGCGATATTTTAGATAACATTATTTTCCTTTTCACTCCCTAATATATAAAATATTATGACAGATTATAATAAATTTCATACTAATTGATTATCTTATTTTATAAATCCAATGCTCTAGCCCAATCTGAATCTAAACCTGTTCTATCCAGCGGTTAAGAAGTTCACTTAATTCAGATAGGTTATTTAAAATTGGGCCCGTATCCTGTTCAGCTGCAAAGGAATTAAAAGGGTCCAGTAATATTGATTGACAGCCCAACATTCTAGCAGGAGCAATATCATTCAAGAAATTATCACCTACTGTCAATAGCTCTTCAGCTATTATATTGTTTCTGGCAATTATTTTAGTGAAAAGTTGCCGTGATTGAGCCGGCTTGTCACAGGAGGTATGGGTTTCAGTGAAAAAACTATCCAATTGCAGGAGGTTTAAAATTCTCTTGGCATCAGCAGCGTCACTATTGGTAGCTAAAATTAATGTATAGTCTCTCTTTAACGCTGTTAAGGCTGAATTTAATTCAGGACGAGGAGTTAAAAAATCATCATTGGCAGCCAGCCATTCTTTTGTTTTCTGATAACAGCGCTCGGTAGATTCCACTCCATAGTGAAAAGCACAGGCAGCCGGTGGCCACCAGCCATCCCCAAGATAGAGCATATCAGTCATATTACAGTTGATTTTAGCTGGATAAAGTTCGGATATTGTTGACTCAGATAAAGGCTCTTCCTGCCAGTTCCAGGCTTTTTTAATCTCACCCAGGGGAGTAATCTCTAAAATATTATCATTTTCAACATCATAAACTCTTCCTAATCTTAAAACATGCTCTCCCACTCGGCTCGCTGCTAGATCATGGAAAAAATCTTCCCGTTTCTCTTCCTCTAATTCTTCAGCTAAACAACTGGCATAATAATCGAAATGCTCGGTATCTTCATATAGCGTACCATCTAAATCAAAAACTATAACTTTAATTGCAGCGGTATCCAGCTCTGTCAGGGCTCTTTCAACTTTATCAATTGTCATTATTCTCCCACCTTTAGAGATTTTCTTTTAATACATCTTCAATAAATTTATCGACTAGTTTAGGGTTGCCAGCTGTAATCTCTCCACTATCGAGGCAGGAGTAACCTCCTGGTCCTGACGCCCATACTTTACCACCGGCTTCTTTAATTATTAATGAACCGGCTGCCATATCCCAGGCATTAGAGCGCGGCAAATAAGACAGATCAAACCTGCCCATGGCCGTATAGGCCAGCCCCAGCGCTTGAGAGCCAGGCATTCTTATATTAGCAAAATTTTCTCCCAGTCGCTGTAATATTTTAGTCTTTTTACTGGAATCAAGATAGCCTACATACTCTGTTGTAATACAGCTTTCCTGTAAATTATCCACCTCTCCTATCTTAATTTCTCTACTATTAAGGAAAGCTCCTTTATTTTTACCAGCTGAAAAAAGCTCTTTCTGAAAGGGGTCATAGACCACCCCCACCACAACTTCTCCCCGGGCAAATAAAGCCAGCGATAGAGAAAAATAGGGCACCTCCCGGAGAAAATTCATCGTACCATCCAGGGGGTCAATTATCCAGAATCTTTCTCTATCGAGGCCAAAATTTATATCTTCTTCTGACATTATACCATCTTCAGGCCACTGAGTCTCTATTACATCAGCAATTTTTTTCTCAGCTTCTAAGTCTATCTGGCTGACAAAATCACCGGGGGCCTTCTGCCAGCGCTGAGCTTTTTGGCGAAAACCTTCCATGACAATTTTGCCAGCTTCAATCACAGCTTCTTTAGCTATTTTTAATTCAAACTCATAATTCTGCTCCCTATTATTTTCCTTTCCCAATTAAAGCTCTCCTTCCTGGAACCAGGCTTAACTTTAAATAATCTTCTTTCTAATAAAGGCACTGCTGTAATCTAAAATTGTAACAACTACAATGATAACCAGCATGGTCATACCAACTATTGCCCAGCGGCGAAACTGTAGTGCCTGCATTAAAGTTACTCCAATACCACCGGCACCTACCAGACCCAGCACACTGGCCTGACGAAGATTTAACTCAAAACGGTATAAAGTGGTACCGATAAACTCCGGTAAGACCTGAGGGATTACAGCATATAAAAACATTTCTGGATAGTTAGCTCCTGTGGCCTCGAGAGCTTCAATGGGACCTGGGTCAATAGCCTCCACAATTTCAGAGTTTAACTTCCCCAGCATACCAATGGAATTGATCCCTAAAGCCATCACTCCGGCCAGGGGACCCGGGCCATAAGAGGCAACAAAAAAGATGCCAAAAACTAAAGAAGGAAAAGTTCTAATGGCGTTTAAAATCTGTTTGCCGGCTGTGGAGACTGCCGTGGGCAAACCTAAATTTCGAGCCGCCATGAAAGAAACAGGGATTGAAAAAATAGCTGCAATAGTGGTACCAATAACGGCAATCTGAATGGTTTCAATCATACCAATGACAGAACTCTCAAGTCTAGCAGTATCCGGGGGTACCATTAAAGCTAAAATTCTGCCCATGGCTGGAATGCCATCACTGATTCTTTCCAGGTTTATATTCATACCAATCATTGACCAGATGAAAAGCGCTAAAACAACAAAATAACCAACGTACCATTTCATCGACTTTTTCTCATAGTCTCTTAAACTAGTGTTGGAAGTTTTCAAACTAATTCCTCCCTTAGCACATTACTTAGGTGATCAATTAATACCACCACTACAAAAGTAGCTAAAATTACCATTGCTGCATTGGGATAGCGAAAAAGGTTTAAAGAGGTATCTAGATTAACGCCGATGCCACCAGCTCCTACTAACCCCAGCACCGTTGAGGCTCGAATATTAATTTCAAAAACATATAAGGTATAACTGGCAAAGGTAGGTAAGATTTGAGGGGCTACGGCATATTTAATCATTTCCAGTTTATTGCCACCACAGGCTTCAATGGCCTCTAGAGGTCCATCATCGATAGCTTCTAAACTTTCACTGGTAAGCTTGGCATTAACAGCCATGGAGAAAAACATCAGAGCCAACATTCCAGCAAAGGCTCCTAATCCTACTCCAGCCACCAGAATAGCTGCATAAAGCATAGGGTCAATAGTCCGCATTAAATTCATAAAGCCTTTAGAGGCAAAGTATAATGGGTTATTGCGGTTGACATTGCTGGCACATAATAAAATCAAAGGAATGGCCAGTAAAGTTCCTAAAATAGTTCCGGCAATAGCTGTCTGAAAGGTTTCCAATAGGGGGTTTATCAGCCTTATTGAGTAGGCCCAATTAGGGGGAACCATATCCCATAATAAGTTAAAAAAGCTGGGTAATTCTCCAATAATCTCAATCAGACTAAAGCCCACTCCTCTTGCACTCCAGATATATATAATAGCTACTAAAATAATAGCAAGAAGACCTTTGATCTTCCCCATTACCAGCATAAAGCGAGAGGGTTTTTCTTCAGCAGCTGAATTAGACATCTGCTTCACCCCCTGCCGTTAACTGATCATCAGCGGTAATAGAGCGGCCATAGATCTCCTCAAATTTAGCCTCGGTAACTTTACTGGCAGGACCCTGATAAACAAGTTCTCCTTCTCTTAAGCCTATAATTTTTTCTCCGTATTCCTGGGCTAAATCTATAAAATGCAAATTAACCAAAGTGGTGATGCCATCTTCTTCATTTATCCGCTTTAAGTCCTGCATAACAGCATGGGATGTTGGTGGGTCCAGTGAGGCAACTGGTTCATCAGCCAGTAAAATTTTAGGTTCCTGGGCCAAAGCTCTGGCTATCCCCACTCTTTGTTGCTGACCGCCGGACAGCTCGTCTGCCCTGGAATCAGCTTTTTCTTTGATACCCACTCTTTCCAAACAGGAAAGGGCCTCTTCCACATCTTCCTCGGGAAATAAACCCAGCAATGTTCTCCAGGTCGGCACCTCTCTCAATCTCCCTGCCAGGACATTACGGAGAACGCTGGATCTATTTACTAAATTAAAATTCTGGAAAATCATCCCCACTTCACTGCGATATTCTTTTAATTCCTTTTTATCCAGGTTATTTATTACTCTGCCATCAACTTTGATAGTTCCTGTTGTAGGCTCTACCAGTCTATTAATCGTTCTCAACAGAGTGGATTTACCGGCTCCACTTAAACCGACTACAATGACAAAATCACCGTCTTCTATGGTAAGGTCTACATTTTTCAATGCTTCAACTCCACCGGGATAGGTCACTCCTAAACCTTCACATTCTATAATTTCCATCACTCCCCTTGACCACAATTATAAGGGAGATAGCCTTTAAGCTATCTCCCTGAGATTATTTTCTTACTAATAAGCTATTTTATCGCTTGTTTTTTCTAGGATCTAAAGCTATTTTGTTCTTTATCTTAACCGGCAATTAAAAGTCTACATACTCTTCCATTTCTTCATAGGTTCTCCGAACTACATCATATCTTTCTGGTCCAGCCGGTACGAATCCAGATACATTATAGAGGGTATCCAGCAATTCTTCCCCCTCTTCTGTTTCACCGATATTTACAAAGGCCTGCTGAATATCAGCAACCAAATCAGGATCTAGTTCTCTTCTTACTGCGATACCGTCATTAGGGATTTCTTCTGTGAATTCAAAGACATTTACTACATCCATTACATCAGGATATTCATCTTCTACATCTTCCCGGGCATCATCAAAGCTAACGCCAAAATCAGCCTCTTCGTTATAAACAGCAATTACAGCAGCATCATGGGCCCCAGCAAAAATTTGTTCGCTGAGATCTTCATCAGGATCAATGCCATGGTCCAGCATGTGAACATAGGGGAACAAATAGCCTGCAGTAGAAGCTGGATCAACGAAAGCTGCAGACTTTCCTTCCAGATCTTCTACCGATTCAATCCCACTATCTTCGCGGGCATAAAACTGAGCAAAATAATGATCTTCACCAAAGCGAATGGAATTTAAGATAATTTCTAAATCATGTCTCTCTTCCCCTAAAACCAGGGCAAAGGGACCAAATATACCTATATCAACCCGGCCAGTTCCCATAGCTTCAATAACACTGGTAAAACTAGTCAAAACTGTGCCCTCTACCGGAATATCAAGCTCATCTTCCAGCATTTCAGTCATGGGATCAATAGAATCCATCATGACGCCAGCCTCTCTTGAAGGTACCATACCTACCACTAAGTTTTCAGGTACTTCATCTCCTACATCAGCAGGTTCAGCATCATCAGCAGCTACCCCCATGGTAAAGGTCAAAGTTACAGCCAACAGCAAAACCATAATAAAGCTTAGTTTTTTCAATTTAATTCCTCCCTGTAAGTATTTTTATGGTAAATTAATTGTTACCGTTGATCAATTTTCCTTAACAGTAATTCTTTCCTCTGCTAATTCTTCCCCTAATTCCTCTAATTCATTGACATGTTCTAATAATATCTCTACTTCTATTCTATCAGTAGTGGAACTATCCAAGGGTGATACATCCTCACTGTAAAATTGATAAACATGACTATTAAAACCAACCTCATATTCACCTTCAGGGTCAATTCTCTCTCCATCTTCGTAATACACTCTGGTTTCTATTTTCTCTCCATCTTCTTTAACTATTTCATAGGTGAAACCAGAGGGCTGGGTGGCAGGACCGCCATACCATTCATTTTGCCCGTGGAGCATTTTTTCAAGCATCTCTCCAGTTACAGTAGCTATAACCACGTTATTATCATAGGCAAAACTGTCATAAAGAACATTTTGCAGTACCTCTTCATAAACTGGACCTTCTGCAAATTCCACATCTGAAGCCAATTCGTCAGTAGGATAAGTGCCAAAGTCAATATCAAGCACTTTTCTGACTGCATCGGCTTTTAAATTACCTGCAGGAACAGAACCCTCATCTTTGCCTTCAGTAGTGAGAGGAACTTCTGTTCTGGCAATTTCCGTACCTTCTCCCCCTGGTACAGAGGAAGTGCTTATACGGTCAACATCCAGATAATGATCTAAATCACCAGGCTCTAAATCTTCTTCAATGTATTCAATTATGACATCATTGGTGCGCCGATAAGTGTTTTCACCTTCAGTTTGGGCAGTAAAATCATAGGTTTCAGCCACATAATCACTTAAAGCTACTTCATATACCTGGTCTGCATCTAAAGAGGTTCCATCGGGGTAGGTTAATTTTATATCCTCGATAGCACCGATGTCATTGACCACAACCTCATAATGAAGTCCTCCTGCCTGAAGATCAATGGCAAAACGCCGTTCATAGGAATATTGTAATAATGACTTGATATCATCTTTTGTCATTTCATAGACTACGATATCATTGCCAAAGGGCTCTAGCTCAAAAATGGTGCCCACAGTAATTTCACCGCCAATCTCACTTACGCGGATTCCACCATTATTTTGAAAGGCAAAGTCAGCATCAACTCTATTCCGGGAAGCATCTGTCATCAGACTTCCAAGAGCCATGTTACCACTTAAATCTTCCTCCTGATAGTAAATCTCACGGGAGAATATATCATCTACTTGATCTTCATAATAATCGATTTCAGCAGTAACTTCTGGGTCTCTATCTTCAATATCATCAACATCTATTAATCTACCCTCTTTAGAGGTTATATCTCCCTCTTCATCCAGTTTAACATTGATTTTTCCTAAATATTCAGTATCTGCCCCGGCCTGAGCCACAAGAGCATCATTGATAACCGGAGGACTTTCTACTACTGAATGAGAATGGCCACCAATAACCAGATCCAAATCTTCCACTTCTTCAGCCAGATCCTGCTCCCAGCCATGTCCTAAATGGGTTAAGGCCAGAAATATTTCTGATTCCCCGGCCAAATAATCATACTCTAAAGCTACCTCAATGGGATCGTAAAATTCCATACCTTCTAAACTGCCAGGATGGGTAGCAGGAATACCATCATCACCAATCTGAACTAATCCCAAAACGGCAATTTCATTACCAGCCTCTGTTTCCAGGAAAATATAGGGCTCGGGCTGTTCTAAATAGGGAGCATCATCTGTGGAGAAATTAGCTAAAACCATCGGAAAGTCAGCCTGTTCCATCCGGTCTTGAAGAATGTCCTGACCATAATCAAATTCATGGTTACCTATTACCAGAGCATCGTACTGGACCTTGTTCATTAGACCGATCATGGGCTTGCCGCGCAGGTTCTCCTCATCAATGACATATTCATCGACTACGGGATTACCACTAAAAATATCTCCCCCACTTACCAGAAAGACATTGTCATAATCCTCAGCTACTTGCTGCCGGTACCAGGAAATAGCATCAAAATTTTCAATAACTCCGTGTTCATCATTGGTGTGTAAAAACACCACCTCTTCCGCATAATCCTCTGCCGACAGGCCTGCTGTGAGTGCAAATATCATTGCCAGTGCTAAAGTAGCTGCCAAAAGTTTTCTTTTGGAAGCTGTTAACATAAATTGGAACCCCCTTTTTATAAATTAGCTCTTCTGTAAAATAATAAGAAAGATGATCAACCATCTTGTGAAAAGTACTTAAAACTATTCTAACTTTATGTAATTAAATTAAGGTTATGATAACGTTAAAACTAAGTAAAATTTTCTTAATATATTTTCTTAGTATGTTAAAGATGTAATTATAACTTTCAGGGCCATTTTAATTATTCTATATTAATTATTTTATTCCTGCTAAAAAGACTAAAATTATAATAGCTTGTTTATAAAGCAGGACAGGGAGCAAATAAAAAAAGCATCTATTTGGCCAAATAAATGGCCAAATAAAAAATACTGGCCAAAAGAAAAAAATCGGCCAGTATTTTCTTAGCTATAATTTAAAGATTAGATGAGACAATCAGAAGCCATTAAGTCATCTTCTCTTTTTTTCTCCCTGCCAGTTTTTCTTCAGCCAGAACCTTTAAATTTTCTAATGAGTTGCTAATTCTATTTTCGTGCATTCTATCAATAACAGTGCTGCTAACCGTATCTTCTAAAGAACTTTTGGGAGATGTTATTTCAAATTGAACCATAATTTCTGTCTTGCTACCTTTGGGATTATACTCATAAATCTGCTCACCCTTTACCTGACCATCCAGTTTTAAAGCCATGCGACACTTTTTAGGGCTGATATGATCTTCTGTAACTTCCACACTTAAGGGGAATCTTTGACCGGCAAAAAGTGAAGTAAAGTCGCCTGTGGTTCCCTTCTCACCTTTACCACGTAAATTTTTGGGGCCTTCCAAGCCTACATCCCAAAAACTCCACATTTTAGGGTCTCTTGCTATGCGGTATACCTCTTCTGGAGGGCCATCAACCATGATTTTCTTGATAATTCTTCTTTTTTTCTCCATTACTCTTAGTCACCTCCATCCTAATGCAAAAATAAATTTATAATTTATTATAGCAGATTTCAGTAATCGAGCAATCACATTCTGCTTAGATCTCGCTTATATATCACTAATAAAAACAACTAAAATTAATCTCGGTTCAATAAAGCCCTCCTGTAGTCACATAATTATTTGAATCTGTTTTTAGAACCAGGTTTTAAAGCCAACTATTTTATTATATGAAAAACTTTTGATTGAATTATTGCATTTGTTGTGTTAATATTAAAATATATTATTTATATTTTTGATATTTTGAGTATTTATATGCATTTTTAGGCAGGTCAAGCAGGATAATCCATTATTTGAAGGGAGAACAAATCATGAAAGCAATTGGAGGCTTTAAAGGATTTAGGCTGGAAAAGCAGGCCAGGTTGGGATTATACACTCTCAGTGGGCTCACTATCCTGCTGTCACTTTTGTTTTTTGCAATTATCTGGCAGAGCGAGATGGCAAACTCTTTTCTGTTAGCACCACTTCTCTTTATACTACTAGCTTTTTTTATCTCCTGGCGATTTTATAAAGGCTTTCAAGAAAAGATGCAATCCAGTTTGAGAAAAATAGATGAGGTGACCATAGAATGCGAAAATGATCTTAATACTTCAGATTCTTCTTTCCTGGATATCATTAGTAGCAATGAAGAGCTAGGAGAAGAAGTTGACCGCTGCTTTGCCAGCATCCGCAAGATAAATCAGGCCAGTGATGCGAATAATCAGGCTCTCAAAGATGTGGAGAATACAATGGAAGAATCAACTGAAGCTGTAGAGATGATAGCTAAAGCTGCCCAAAAAATGATAGAGGATAACAAAGATTTGGCAACTGAGATCAGCAACTGTTTTAACAGTATTCGTGAAATTAACAAAACAAATAATGAAAATAATGCAGCCGTTAAAGAAGTGGTGCAGGTTATGAATAATGCTGGTAATGCTGTAGAGGAAATTGCTGAAGCAGCTCAGATGATGGCTACAGAATCGGAAAACTTACAACAGCAGTTGCGGGATTGTTTTACCCAGATAAGAGAGATAAGTTCCTCAATAGAAGAAGGTTCTGCCTCTGTGGAAGAGGTGACAGATACTTTGGACAGTGCTGCCAAAGCTGTTGAAGAAATAGCCAGAGAGATGGAAGAAATATCAACAGTAGTGGCTGAACTGGCAGAAAACTCCAGTGAGGTTAATAATAATGCTGAAAACTGCGCTCGACGCATGAGTGAAACTAACGGCTTAATTAAAAAAGGTAGCTCAGTGGTCAATAGCTCTCTAGATGAAATGAATAATCTCAATGACAAGATCAGAAAAGTTGATGAAATATCAGAAAAAATTAAAGAAATATCAGATCAGACCAATCTGTTAGCCTTAAATGCTGCTATAGAAGCAGCTCGGGCCGGTCAGGCTGGACAGGGCTTTAGTGTTGTGGCTGATGAAATAAGAGAGCTGGCTGAAAAAAGCAATGACTCCACTCTGGAGATACAGACTATTTTAGAAGCAATTAAAGGCCAGGCTGATATGGTGAAAAATTTACTGGATAGTGATTCCAGCAGCGCCAGTAGTGTAACCAGGATTTTCAAAGAGATTACGGAAAACTCTGATCTGGTTTATTCCTCTATGGAAGAAGTGTTAAGCTTAATGGAAGAGCAGGCTTCCCAGACTCAAGAGGCCAGTGCCTCAGTTCAGGAGGTCTCCGCCAATTCTCAGGAGGTCTCTGCTCAGGTAGAAGAGATAACCAGTACTATGCAGGAGATTTCAGGCCAGATGGATGATACTACTAAAGCAAGTAAGGAACTGGATAGCATTATGGGCGATTTGGAAGAGACCAACGAGGAGTTTTCCGTGGGAGTAGAGGAGCAGGCAGCCAATTCCCAGGAAGTATCTGCTCAGGTGGAAGAAGTTCTCAGCAATATGGGAGAAATAACTGAACAGCTCGATGAAACTATGGAAGCCAGTCAGGAATTAGATGATATACTGGAAAATATTGAACAATTAAGTGCTGATTTTGGAGCCAAAATAGAGGAACAGGCTGCCAATTCTGATGAAGTCACTGCTCAAGTAGAAGAGGTTTTAGTTAACTTACGGGACATGGCTAAAAAAATCAGCACCAACGTCGAAGCCAGCAAAAAACTGGATATGGTCATAGACGGAATAGAGGAGTTAAGTGAGAAAATCAACAGCAAACTGAAAAACCAGACCGGCAGCAATGATAAAATTACTGCAAACTTGCAGGAAATCAAGAAGCAACTGCAAAGCATTTAAAATTGATCTGCTGTTAGTTTCAATAGTTTAACAATAACCCTAGTAGTCAAGTAATTGCAGGAATTTTTCAGTATAATACTCATCTGCAAAAGTACCTGCCCCGATATGAGTATGAGAACTTTGCAGGCGATTTTCCCTGTGCCCCATGGGACTATTTAACAGAACCTCATGGGCATAGATTGAGTTGTTGACCCTAAAGGCCAGGTTTTCACTATAGCTGTTAAAATCAATACCGGCCTCTACAATCCGGTCTCCTGGGCCGCCGGTAGTTGGTGAGTTATGACCCATAAAATCATTTTCAGCCATATCTATCGAATGAGATCGGGCGACCTCTGATAACTTTTCATGCCAGTTTAGAGCGTCTAACCCTTCACGAACTCTAATGGCATTTAGAAGGTCGAACATTTGATATCCATTGGCCAGTTCTACCTCTTTTCTCTCGGCAGCAGTTATTTGATAGGGGTTTAGCTCATCCTCCTGCCCAATAAAATGACTGCCAAATACGCCAGTAGCTATAGTGCTGTCTGCATCCCCAATCAACATTGAAGTAAGCTTATCCCCATCATTAATATCAATAAAAAACTGAACAAAGGTGTCATAATCACTAGATTTAACGGCAAAAGGCTGGATAACAATATCTATATCTCCGCTCTCATATTCTTGAACTGGATTGGTAGATAGAGAACGATCAGCTGCTTCAATATCAAAAAACTCTTCTACCTGATTTGTTGCCAGCAAATCAGCTAACTCCATTCCAATATAATAATCTTTAAAAGTCCAGTTGGGAGAATTGCTATATATCATAACAACCTCTCCATCTCTTACTCCAACCTGAAAATAATTATAATAATCCCGACTATATATATACCATTCATAGCCAAAGGGGGTAGGGTCTATTCTAACTGGTTCACAGAACATCTCAACCAGATCTTCAACTGATATACCTAACACTAACTGAGCTAAAGCCTCTTCATTCAGGGAACCATTAGTTGATTCAACAATTTCCGAGGTTTGATCAGAGGGCCGAACAATATCGTGGGAAAAACCTGAACAATTGGCCAAAGATAAATCAGTCTCAGTTTTTTCAGTTGCACTATTTTCAGACTCAGTATTTTCAGGATCAGAAATATTTCCAGCAGCAATTGGCCTTGCCAGAATCACTAACAGCAAAAATGTAATAAAGGCCAACAAAAAAATTTTATCGCTTAGTTCTTTTTTCATATTTTTTCTCACCATTACACTTTCTTTTTAATTTTAGTTAATTCATCAACAGACGAATAATATTTACCAGCAAAAGTTGGACATCTTAATAAGTAAAGGCCCTTAATTGCACTTCTGAAGTTAAGTCCTCTCTAGTCAACCTCCATTCAACCCTATTATCAGTTACTCTTGTTGAATTAGCCATATCAATATCTTTAGGCAGTTCTACAAAAAAGTTGAGGATAACCTCCTCCTGGGTATCCTGATAGACACTATCCTGAAAGCCGCTATCTAATACTGCCGGTATGTTTGCCAGAAATTCAAAACTGCCATCATCTTTTTCTTCAAAGACAAAATAATTGGAATTGCTGAGGTCTATTCTTTCTTTGCTAGTAAACTTAATGTTGACAAAATCTTGATAATTTATAGTAGTTGACTCTATTGTCTTATCATATTCTAGATCAAGCTCGGGAAATAAAAACTCTAACTGCCAGGCCAGGATCCTCGCCTCTTCTCCCCCGGAAAATTCATCGGCATTAATATCGATTAGAACGCTGGCTTCTCCTGCTTCATTAAAGGAGAAACCCCCTTCAAGTTCATAGCAACCTGTCAAAAGCAAAGTCAAACTTAAGATTAACCCCACAAAAGCAATTTTTTTCTTCATTAGCATCACATCCATCCCCGGTTTTTTGAAGATTAATACTTCTTTCACAAATCAATTGGTTAAAGTTTATTATATAAAATAATATTCTCTACTTATTGCTTAATACCTTTTAATTTTCATAAAAAAAACCAGCTAAATTAATAGCTGGCAAAAGTATTTTTATAATCTTCTATAGCTTTCATCTGGATAGATCACTGTAGATTATCCAGGGAAAAAATATCGACAGAGAAATCATGGGAAAAATCCAGTTTATTTAACTTGAAAACTGTTCGACTATTTTCCCGCAGCTGATCCTCCATAATTATTTTCATGGGGTACCAGCGCCCATCAGCCTGCTCTTCTATTTTTCTGGCAGTCATGATTTTCAAAAGTTGCCCATTACGAGCATATAGTTCTTCTTGCAGGGCTATAAAACGCTCGCTGTCTATCCAGATTTTTCTTTTAGCATAAGCCCCTTCTTCTCCCTCTTTGAGCTGGCCTTTCAGTAGATAAACTGGTCTCTCAGCTAACATCTCTTCTCCTAAGAGAGTAAACTCATAAATATCAGAGAGCCTATCAGACTCCATCATATCCTGATAGGAGAAATCACTACCCATCATGCTCTGATTAAGCATATGACCGGAGATTCTTACCAGGTCTTCTGCTGCAGGAAAAAACATCCAGAGTTCATCATCTATTAACAGATATTTGGTTCCCCGGTCTTGAGGATTGGTAAACTCCACCAGAGCCTTATCTCCTTGAATATATGAAAGCATCTTTTTTTCCATGACCCTTCTATCTTCAATAATTAAGCTGGCTTCCATATAGGCACTTTCAATATATTCATTGTCATCTCGATAGTTAATAATTTCTTCTGCTGTCAGAGCCTGAATTCTTGTAGTGGCTACAGTGCTTATTGCTAAAACAAGGACTATCAATAGAACAATTGAAACTTTGCTAATTTTTTTCATGCTGTCCTTCCTCCTTTGATCATTAAAAAGCTGTTAATTTAAGAATCATGATGCAGCGCTGTTACTGGATCAAGCCTGGCTGCTGAGCGGGCTGGCCATAAACAGGTAATGGTTACCACTGTTGCTCCCAGGATAAAACTAACTAGCAGATTTTCCAGGTTAAAGACCGGATAAAAAGCAGGTTCCACCAAAACATCCATACCTGAGATAGTGTCAGCATAAGCCTGAACATGCAGGCCAGCTCGGGAAAGATATAAATTAATTAATCCACCACTCAGTACTCCAAAGGCACTTCCTATAATTCCCATTAGAGCTCCTTCTACCGTGAATATTTTTAAGATATCACGAGGTTTTAATCCCAGTGCTGACATCATACCGATCTCTGTAATTCTCTCCCGGATTATCATTTTTAAGGTGCTAATTACAGCAATGGTCCCCATCAGTATAATAGCAATATAGATAAAGTCAAAGATGCTCTCCATTTCAAGAAAGAGCTCCAGAATAGGATCGGTTCTCTGCCAGGCCAGAGCGGAGTAATTGTCAGTTCCATCTCTCTCCTGAAATAGTATAGCCAGGCTCTCTTCCAGTTCTTCAGCTCTATCCCTACTGGTTGAGAAAACCATTATTTCAGTAGCCTGATCTTCCATTCCCAGCATGCTCTGAACAGTAGTCAAGGGGAGATAGAAAAAATTATCATCGAATTCTGAGAAGCCACTTTCCCTCACCCCGACGATGGTAAAAGTTCTTCCCTGTAGAGATTGATAGTAGTTGGTAAACATGAAAGTTACTTGATCACCAATATCAGCCTTTAGTTTATCCAGCAATCCGACCCCAACTAGAATTTCATTTCCCTCCTCTGGCATTCTACCCCTGTTAATCTCCTCTAGCAATAATCCATGACGTTTTTCTGCAACTGGATCAATACCAAATCCAGCCATCCTAACCATCTCATTAGCCTGCCCCCCATAAAGAGCGCCGAATTTCAAACGAGGTACAATATATTCCGTTTCTTCTAGCTCTTTAATCTCCAGTAACATATTTTCCAGACCAGCACCTTGAAAACCATCAATTCCATAATCCAGGGAAAGCAGAGCTTCTCGGTTACGATATTCTGACTGTATTATTCGGGCATGACCTAAATTATTATCAATATAAAGATCATAGGTGTTATCGCTAAAGCCCAGTATTAGCCCCCGACTGAATACCACGATGGCAACAACCGTGGTGATAGCTAAAATGGCAATGACCGTCCTCACTTTGTTGCGATTTAAATTTCTCCAGGCAATTTTAAATAAATCTTTCATTTTAATCCTCCTTTTGAGCCTTATCTCTCTTTTAATTCGACTTAAATCTATAAAAATCCCAAAGTTCTTCTTGACTATTTCCTCCACTGGTTTTAAGATATAAATATCTAACGATGATAAATAGCATCTACTGGATCTTTTCTAGCTGCCCAATAAGAGGGAATTAAGCTAGAGATTAGGGCTACTGTTACAGCCAAAGTAAAAAAGATAATAAAAGACTGCGGCTTCCAGACCCCGTAAATAGTACCCAAAATCGGAATTCCCAACTCCAAAGTGATATCACCATAGAGCAACTGGAGATCAAAGCCAATGTTTACCAATAAATAGGTTCCGACTGCGCCCAGACCGGCACCAATAAGACCTCCAATTACACCCAGGCCACTGGCTTCTATAGAAAAGATCTTGACTATCTGCTTTTCACTAAGGCCCATAGCTTTCATCATCCCAATTTCTTCAACTCTTTCCAGGGATGACAGTACCACGACATTAATTATCCCTATAGCTCCCACCAGCAGAATTAAAGCTACGATGAAATAAGTCTCCAGCTGACCCCAAACCTCCATAGCTACTAGCATATCAGAAACATCTCTCCAGGAATTTACCTGAAAGTCTTTTGCTAGAGACCCCGTTAATTGTTTTTCCAGGCTCTCAGACCTGGCAACAGCAGAATGCCTATCGGTCATTTTCACTTTAAGCTGGTTAATCTCTGAACTGCTAACTCCCAGGGCTGAGGCTGCAAAACTCTGATCAATTATTACCGTTCCCAGATTCATACCAGGCTCTGGAGTGGCGGCAATACCAAGAATCTCACCCTGGATTGTATTCAGCGAACCGCCTTCTTCGCGAAATAGTAAAGTATAGAAGTCTCCTACCTGCAGGTCTAAAATTTCAGCTAAATTCATGCCGATTACCAGACCAGAATCACCGGCTTGTAAGAAATCACCTTCAATCAGATAGTCCTGGTATCTAAAAACCTCCTTAAAACTTGCAGGAGCGGCTGCTCTAACTCTGACTGGATATTCTTCCCTGCCAGCCAGCATATTAGCAGAAAAGTCCAGCACCGGAGTAGTAGCAACGAAACCCGGAAGTTTCTCGATTTCTGTCAACACCTCTTCAGTGGGAGTAAAAAGGTGGTCTAAAGGATCCTCATTATCAGCAAATAACTCCGGACGGGCAATCTGGAGATGAGCTGAATCAAAGTCAATAATATTACTAAAGGACATTTCCATCATACCGGCCATGAAAGTCTCCAGTATTATGGCAAAGAAAATAGCGAAGGCTAACACTCCAGCAATAATCAGTGTTCGACCACTACGGCGAAATAAGTTTCTTAGGGCAATTTTACTTAAATACATGGTTTTACCTCCTTTCTTCCCTGGTTATTTTACCGTCTCTGATCTCCAGCAGTCGACCTGCATACTCCATTACCATGGGGTCATGAGTGGAGAAAATAAAGGTGGTTTTGAGTTTACTATTCATCTCCAGCATAATTTCCAGAACTTCTTTGCTGGTCTTAGAATCAAGATTAGCAGTCGGTTCATCGGCCAGCACCAATCTTGGTTCCTTTACCAGAGCCCTGGCTATAGCTACTCGCTGTTTTTGACCACCAGATAGCTCATTGGGCCTTCTATCCAGCATATCTCCCAGACCAACCTGCTCCAGAATTTGAGCTGATCTTTCTTTACTATTCCTGACCGGGTTCCCGTTATTACTGCTTGAGATTTTCAAAGCAAATTCAACATTCTCATAAGCTGTCAATACTGGTATTAGGTTATAACTTTGAAAGACAAAACCAATGTTGTCTCTTCTCAGCAGAGCCAGTCCATTTCTATCAAGTTCATTGATTATTGAACCATTGATCTTAACCTGGCCTTCGCTGGGTTTATCCAGAGCTCCTATTAGATTGAGTAAGGTTGTTTTTCCTGAGCCTGAAGGCCCGTAGACAGTAGTGAATTCCCCTTCAGCAATTTTCAAGTCTATCCCTCTAAGTGCCCTGACGGAAATCTTTCCATCCTCATAAGTTTTTTTGACTGAATCTAAACTGACTAAGACTGAATTTTCTAGCTTCTGATTGATTTTCTTCTCGGAATTTAAACTGACTACTAACATGGAATAATTCCTCCTTTTAGAATTTTATCTTAATGATAGGTTAATTTTATCTCAGTAGATGGAAGTTTTGACCTGACAAATGTTAGGTTTCTGCTTGTTTGACTGTTGGTTTTTTTCCAGTTGCAATTTGCTAAAAATATGAAAGAGAAAAATATCAAAATTAGAGGATTTAAGAATTAAATGTCTAATTATAGATTAAAAGACCTTAATTTTATTATCTTTTTTGCTAACTTAAGCAATGTTGGCTATAGATAATTTTTCCACTCTGTATCCAGCTCTCTGCTTTAAGAGAAAGGAACTTATTATGAGTGCTGAACAGCTTTTCCTGTTATTTGTACTTGCCTTCAGTGTCCTGCTTATTTTCGCAGGTTTATTAACTCGCCGCTGGATCAGAGATTCCTCAGATTTTATTCTTGCTGGCCGAGAAATAAGTCTAATACTAAATATCTTTGGTGTGGCTGCCATCGGTTTCGCTGGCACCAGCATCGCTTTAGGTCCTGCCTTCACCCTGCAATACGGTTTCTGGACTTCTTTTATTGCAATGGGGGTTGTCTTCGCCCTTGGAGGGCTAGGTCTTTATGGAATATTTTTTACCAACTTTATCCGCAACTGCGGTGCTCAGACTTTACCAGAATGGCTGGAAATGCGATTTGATAGCAGAGTTAGATTGATAGTTACTATTGGTACTATCTTAGGCTTAGCTGGAATAATGGCCAACAATGTAGTTTCAATGGCTGGAGTTGTTACCGGTTTTACTGGCTGGTCACAGTTTGTTACTGTTTCAGCTATCTTCTTTCTTTTTATGTTCTTCTCTTATCTCGGCGGATTCTGGGCCATAACTCTCACAGATTTTCTACAGATCTCGCTGGGGTTGGTAGCTATTCCTCTACTGGTTTACGCCTTTTTTGCTAATTATGGCGATATCAGCTGGCTGGAGGCTAACTGGACTGGAGAAGCCGGCTTCCTGCAGTCCGGATTAACTGGAGAAACTATGCCCATATTTAGCCTGCAATACCCCAGTCTGCTAACTTTCATCTTCATCTTTGCTATTTTCTTGGTCTGGGGCAACAATTACTACTGGCTGAGAGCCGCTTCCTGTCGTAGTGCCAGATCTGCCCGCCTCTCTTTTTTCTGGGCCAGTATTCTCCTCTGTTTATTTTTTTATTTACCGCTCTGTGCGGTAGGTCTTTTTGCAGGAGCTGCAAATCCTGAACTTTTTAAACCTTTAGGGCAGATTGCCCCTACTGCTGCCTATGGGGTCTTCCTGCAGGAACTGCCAGTTTTTTTGGCTTCTTTTTTATTATTAACTCCTTTAGCCGCCGGGGTCTCAACCTCCACCACTGCTCACATTGGAGCCAGTTCCGTGGCTGTCCGTGATATTTATCAAAAACATTTTAAACCCAAAGCCAGTTCTCAGGAACTACTACTGCCTTCCCGAGTTATTCTTCTAATTTTAGGTCTACTGGTCTGGCTCTTGAATTTTTATCCCGGCGGTCCTGTTTATCTCTTTGCCTTTGCTACAGCCTGGCTGGGACCCCCTTCACTACTTGTTTTTTTAGGAATTGTTTGGAGAAAATTTTCCGCTACAGCAGCTTTCTGGTCAGCTATACTCAGCATGGCAACTATGTTCTTTTTGACCCTGCTGGAATTACTTGATATCTTTCTTATTTCTAATTACATGCATGTAGGTATCGCTGGTTATATTACTGCCCTTATTCCAGCTTTTATAATAAGTTATTTGACGCCCTCCCCCTATTTTGGTAGATCCAACTGGACGAGAGTGCCGGAAAAGTCAAATCGAGAAGAAATTGTTTTAGCTAAAAGAGATTATAAAATTCTAACTTTGATAAATGTGGATTATAATAATATGGCTGAACTCTCCGACCTTTTAGGACTGGATACCGGCCTTTTAAACCACCATATTGAAAAGCTTGACCGCGGAGGTTTAATTATACGCGATGCTTTAAAGGGGGCTAAATTTTACAACTTCAAAGTCAGCCCAAAAGGAAAAGTTAAACTGCCAAATTTTAATGCTGCAGAAGAAAAACTTCTCCAGGATAATTTAGACCAGGAAAGCCTTAAAATACTTAGCATAGCTGCTACTAATCCCGGATTTTTAAGGAAGTTGGTCAGCCAGGGAAAATATTCCTCTCTTAAGCTTTCAGTTATTCTGGCTAAACTAATCCGGCAGGAATATCTGGCTGAGGGAGGGCTTTGGCGAAGAACAATTACAATAACTACTGCAGGACAAAGGATACTGGAAAAGCATCAGCAGCTTTTGTGATTTGTTTTTTCTGCATCGAGTTTAAAAGTAAATTCAAGAATAATTTTTGCTTAATTATTGGTTTGGTCTAGGAGTGGAAGATATGAAAAACCAAATTTTAGAGGAAAAATTAAATCCTCCAGTGATTTTTGAACCAATTAGAAAAGAAAATTTTTTTCGGGAGGTGACCCGGGCTCTTGAGATAGAAGGAGGTTTCTACCGGAAATTAACCCTGATTACAGCCCCGGCAGGTTACGGTAAAACAACCATGTTAGTTGATTTTTTCAACTCTTTAAAACAGAAAAAATGCTGGTTAACCCTATCAGCTGAAGATAACCTCATCGATAGACTGACAACTCATCTTTTGGCTGCTGTTGCCAAAATATTTACAACTGATGATAAGCTAAAAACAAAAAAGTTTCTCCAGAACCCCGGCAGTTTTTCTGAAGAAGCAGAAGAAGATAGTAGCAAACAGATTATCAGCGAACTTCTCAGGGAGATTTCTGTCAAAGATATTTACCTGTATCTTTTCCTCGATGAACTGGAGCAGATCAAATCTTCCCCCTCACTTGACCTTTTACAGTTCTTTTTAGAGAACCTACCAACTAATATGCATGTAATTGCTGCCAGCCGAGAAGAACCAGATTGGCCTTTGATCCAGTGGACCGCCCGGGGCAAAGCTAAAATTATCGGGCAGGAAGAATTGAAATTTAACTCTTCTGAAGTAGAGGATTTTATGAAACGGAATAAAATTTCAGTTTCTCCGGAAGAGGCGGTATCTTTAGCTCGGGTTACTGAGGGCTGGGTAACTGGACTGCAGCTGATTTCACTGCTGCCAGACTTTTCTTTAGATAAGTTTACCAGTGACAGTTTTTCAGGTTCAAAGAAAAAAATTATGGACTTCTTGCTGGAAGAAGTACTGGCTCAACAGGAAGTTAAAATCCGGAAATTTTTGCTGCAAACTGCACCTCTATCTCGATTCAATGCTGCTCTTTGCGGAGCAGTAACTGACTTTGACAAAGTCAGTGAACTTCTCGATTTAATCCATAAAAAACAGCTTTTTCTCAAGATGATAGATAGCGAAGGTAATTGGTATCGCTATCACCAACTATTCTCTGCTGCTCTAAGCAGCCGGCTGGAGGCTGAAAATCCAGCCTTGAAGAAAGATATTCACAAATTGGCTGCCCAGTGGTATTATGAACAAGGACTTTTCAAGGAGGCAGTAGAAGAAGCATTAAATGGAGAAGAATATGATTGGGCTGCTAATCTCATTTTTAAGAAAAGTGGCCAATTTATGAGACAGGGATTGAGAGCCAGCATGATGTCCTGGCTGGATGAATTTCCCCGGGATACCTTAAGTCAACAACCTGGTTTACAAGTTTTGCAGGCTATTTTGGAGCTTTTTAAGGGGCATTTGTTGACTGCTGAGAACAAACTAAAACAGGTCCAGGTTGAGAAAGATAAGGGGGCTTTTAAAGAACTCAAAAAAGAGGATAGAGTATTCCTCACAGGAATGATTGCCGTTGGATTTTTAGTGCTAACTGTTTTTCAGGGACAAAGAACTGAAATTGCCAGGTATACTAAAGAAGCTCTGGAAAAACTAACCCCCGATAATTACTGGCGCCAAATTGCCATGATCTATCATGCTGATGATCAACTTTTTTCTGGAGATCTTACTGGAGCTCTGCAGAGCTACCAGATGGCCAGATTCAATGAGGGCCCTGAGAATTACGGCTTTTTTGTTCAGCTAGCCGGTTTGAAAGAAGCCTGGCAACTCTGGTGGATGGGGCGATTGGATGAGGCTGCTGCTCTCTGTGATAGCCTGCTTGAGCAGGCAGAGGGCACCGGTTTTTCTTATACTCCTCGAGCTGGGACTATCAGGGCAATAAGGGGTGATCTCTATTGTGAAGGAAATGAACTTGATAAGGGGCGGGAGTTGATTGAAGCTGCTCTTAAAATCAACCAGGGAGGAAGAGAAGTTATCGGTCAACTACTAGTTGGTATGTATCAACTAAGGTATTTATTTTCAAGCAGGAAGTTTGACCAGGCCCGTGAATCATTGGATCGGTTGCAAATTTTAAGCCAGGAAGAGTCCTTTGAACTGGTCATTGATAATCTCACCGGTTGGAAAGTTAGGTTCTGGTTGGAGCCAGAGTTTCCTGACCATCAGGATTGGATTAGAGCAGTAAATCTGCTGGCTTCCCGGGGAATTAAACCGGAAAAAAAGCCGGGTTTTGCTCAAGAGATGGAGTATCTAGCACTTAGTAGGGCCTTTATCTGTGGTGGAAGGTTTCAAGAAGCAGAAGAAATCATTCATTTCATTCTCAATCTCTCTCATCAAAATCAGGTTAGTCGTCGAGAACTAGAAAGCAGGCTTTTGTTAGTCCAGCTCAGAGAAAAACAGCAACAGAGAACAGAGGCCTTAAAACAACTTCGACAGGCTATTGATCTAGCTCGAAAAAAGGGTTTCTTACGCTCAATTCTTGATGAAGGGGAACCGATAACAAAGCTATTACCAGAGCTATTGCCAGATAAAGACCGGCAGTATTATATTAATAGATTATTAAGATCAACTAACAAAACAGAAAAATATGATACAGGATCAGGTAATGATAAAGCTAAAGAGAATAAAAATAAACAGCAAAAGTTAATTGAACCTTTAAGTCAGCGAGAGCTGGAAATATTAGCTGAAATAGCTGCCGGCCTGGCCAATAAACAAATAGCTGAACGGTTAAATATTGCCAACGGTACAGTGAGGTGGCATACCAGCAATATATACGGCAAATTAGGAGTTGACAGTCGAACTCAAGCAGTGACCCGGGCTCGAGAAATTGGGCTACTGGATTAGAGTAAGAAAGCTTAAGAAGCTTTTAACTTCTTTAGGGTCGTGCAGGAAGTAATCTGCTTCAGTTGAAAGACTATTTTCGTTTTTTATATATACTGTAAAGCCAGGTCTGCTGAAATTAGCGAAAACATCTTCATCTGTAGTATCATCTCCTAGATAAATAGCTGGCTTAAAATCATTGCCTAACATTACATGAGAACGAATAAATGTTTTACCTTTGTTTCTAACTATATCTCTTCCCAGAGTGAACTCTTTTCTTAGCGAGTTTACTGCTTTACCTTTATCCCAGGCAGCAGGTCTAATCTCCATAACCTGACGACCAACAATAAGCTCCCAATTAGTGTTTTTCAGCATGTCTTTTAGTTGGCCCTCTAATGAGTCTGGAGAAAAACTTTTATTTTTAGATTTTTCCTTTGTTTCATCCCAGTGCAGGGCTAGTTGCAAGCCTTTATTTTCTAATTTAAGGTTTTTATTGCTCTTGGTGTTTTTTTTGAGTAATTTTTCAACCTCTGCTGGCAAGTCTTGCTTTGGCCTGGCCAAATAAACTCTCTCCTTTGAACCAGCAGGCAAATAAGCCAAACCATGCAGGCCAGCTACAGCAATATTTTCCTTTGGTAAAAAGCCTCTTATCTCCTCTGGTTCTCGTCCGGTCACTATTACAACTTTAACTTTATTAAAACTACTTAATTTAGCCAGCAGTTCTTTGCTTCCTGGTATAGGATATGCTTTCCCGGGGTCAGAATGGAAAGGAGCCAGTGTTCCATCATAATCAATAAAAAGATGAAGTTCATCTTGTTTATTTTTGACTTCTGAGCTGCTAAGCCTGCTGTTAGATAGTTTGCTAGTTTTATGGCCCGGTGGGAACAGCTGATTATTTTTTGATCTGGTATATCTATATCTGGTTTTGTGGTTTTGTTTTGATTGAGGAAACTCTGGAGTGAAAAATTCAGCAAATAAACTTTTATATTTTAAAAAACTAGTATAGTTGAGAGCTTTTGAGCTTTTTAATAGGGTCACCATCTTTGTTTTAGGCAAAATTGAGCCAAGATAAGCTGGCCGATGATGCTTATCTTGGCTTACAATTTTGTTGTTGAGTATATTCTTATCCATAACAATTCCTCCATTCTTTGAGGAAAGTATCGCGCCACCAATCGAGATCTTGATTTTTAACCGCTTTAATCATCCTGCTATAACGTTGTTTCTTTTCCTTTTCAGTCATCTCAATAATTTGGCGAATAGCTTCAGCTACCTGGTCAATATTATGAGGGTTTACCACTTCCGCTCCTGGCAATTGTTCTTTTACTCCAGCAAATTCTGATAAAATCAACTGTCCCTTTTCTCGACAGGCTAGATATTCTTTAGCTACCAGATTCAAACCATCGACCAGAGGAGTGATGAGGGCAGAATCAGCCGCTAAATAATAAGGGATTAGTTTTTCTTGCGGCAGAGCCTGTTTAAAATAACGAATGGGTTCCCAGCCCCCAACATTATGACGCCCATTTATATCACCAATCGCCCGGTCGATTTTGCGCCTCATCTCTTTATATTCAGGTATATTTGTCCTGCTGGGACAAATTCTTTGTATCAAACTTACCTCTCCTCGATATTGAGGGTACTTTTCAAAAAGGCGATCAATTGCCTCCAGGCGAGATAAAATTCCTTTTGAATAATCAAGTCTATCAATCCCAATAATTAGATGGTTAGCATTAAAATCTTGTCGAAGCTGCTTGGCCTGTTTCTTAAGTTCTTCCCGCTGTGCCGCTGAGGCAAAATAATCATAATCAATACCTAAAGGATTGGAAATCACTTTAGTGGGCTGGCTATTTGGGTCCTGGGGTTTTACTATCTGTTCCTTTTTATCTACTTTAAAACCATTTTGAGCTGCAGTTTTTAGAAAATTTTCCACATAACTTTCGGTGTGAAAACCAATTAAGTCGTTGGCCAAGAGGCCATCTAAGAGCTTTTGACGCCAGGGGATGGTATTAAATATTTCATAGGGTGGCCAGGGTATATGCCAGAAAAGGGCCAGTTTAGCCTCTGGTTTCCTCTCCCTGATCATACCGGGCACCAGGCAAAGCTGATAATCCTGGACCCAAATCCATTCATCACCTTCAATTTCTGCCAATGCTGATTCGGCATATTTTTCGTTCACCTGGCGATAACTTTTCCAGTTTTTACGGGAAAAGTTGGCCTTAGTAATGAAATTATGACAAATAGGCCAGAGAGTTCGATTGGAAAAACCATAATAAAAACCATCGACCTCTTCTTTGCTAAGTTTCAAACGTTTAAGTTGATAACCCTCTTGATCTGGCACCATAATGCTATTGTTGGCATCCACAACTTCAAAATCTGCTTCTTCCCGTCCCCAGGCCAGCCAGAGGTTACCCCTCTCCTGCATTAAAGGGTCGAGACCGGTGGTAAGACCTCCAGGCTGCTTTTCCTGAAAAATTTCTCCTGATTCTTTATTTTTAAATTTATGAGCATAGGGTTCATCATTAGAGATCATGACCAATCTTTCCTGGTGAGCCTGCTTATTTTGTTCATTCGAGGTTCTAAATTTTGTCATCATCTCACCTCCAAATAAGAGACTAAGATTTATTCTATTAACAGGTAATTGACAGGGTGAAATTATTTTTAAGACTGACAGAAACTCTAGCAAACCAGCAATAAGTATTAGCAAACAAAAAAAGTCTTACACGCCTTTTCCTGAACAAAAACTAGAAAAATAAGCGCATAAGACTAATCGCCTAACAATTCACTAAAAGAATACAATAAATTTCAGAAAATTTCAAGGGATCATCATGTGTATAATATACATTTTGTTTTGCTGCTCTAGTTCTTAATATTACCGTTTTTTTGGTCTATTGAATATATTGAATTTCTAATAATAACACTTGACTTTGATAATATTATGCTATATAATTATTCCATATTTTACTATTTGGTGTTTTTTTCTAGTGAAAACTGCTAGAAAAATTGCTATAATATTATTATCTCCTATAAACAATTAAAAAAAGAAAATTTGAAAGAGGAGGTTAGCTCAAACATGAAGCAGGAAGAGAAAATGGACCTTATCCTGGAAAAGGTTATAGGTTTAGAAAAAGAGCAGTCCAGCATAAAAAATGATATTGGTGAAATTAGACAAGAACAATCTGAAATGAAAAAAGAGCAGTCCAGTATGAAAGATGATATTAGCATTATGAAGCAAGATCAATCGGAGATGAAAAGGGATATCAGCGAGATAAAGATCGAGCAATCAAGTATGAAGAGCGATATATCTGATATGAAGCAAGAGCAGTCCAGCATGAAAGATGACATTGCTGGAATTAAACAAGAACAATCTGAGATGAAAAAGGATATCAGCGAGATAAAGATCGAACAATCAAGCATGAAGAACGATATCTCTGATATGAAACAAGAACAATCCAGTATGAAAGATGATATTGCTGGAATTAAACAAGAACAATCTGAGATGAAAAAGGATATCAGCGAAATAAAGACCGAACAATCAAGCATGAAGAACGATATCTCTGATATGAAGCAAGAACAGTCCAGCATGAAAGACGATATTAGCGCTATGAAACAAGAGCAGTCCAGCATGAAAGAGGATATTAGCACTATGAAACAAGAACAATCCAGCATGAAAGAGGATATTAGCACTATGAAACAAGAACAATCCAGTATAAAAGTTCAACTTAGCAATATGATGGAGAAAATTGATAGAATAGCTGTTGAAACAGCAAATCTATCCTTATTTAGAAATACCACCGAAAATAAGTTGGATTCCATAATAGAGACTCTTGATTTCCAGACTAAAAAAATAGCTGATAACGAAAAAGAGATATATAGGTTAAAGCATAAAGAAAGGTTAGAAAGGGAAAAAGAAAACTTTGGTAATTAGCCGGGAATTATAAGTGGCAATTTTAAAAAATGTCTAATCGAAAAGAGGTTGTTAATTTATGGATTAAATCACCTTTTAAAACATAGGTATAACCATCTAGAATTAAAAAATCTGTAATAGGAAAATAGTGCTCAAACCTAAATATATACTAACCCCAGTAATATCAGTTATAGTGGTGAGAAAAGGTCCTGTCATCATAGCCGGATCTTTGCCAAGTTTCTTGATAACAAAGGGCAATGTTCCACCAACAATACCGGCAACCATAACATTGATTCCTAAAGCTATACCAGCAATCAAACCAATAAGTGGATTACCCTCTAAGATATAAGCTAACACAGCAAATAAACTTCCCAGAGCCAGGCCATTTACAAAACCAATCATTAGCTCCTTCTTTAACTCTTTAATAATTTCTCCTGGTTGAATTTCTCCTAAAGCCATACTTCTTATTGAAACTGATAGGGCCTGAATTCCTACATTTCCTCCCATATCAGTAATCATGGGCAGAAAAGCAGCCAGGATGGCTATTTGGGCTATAGTATCCTCAAAGCTACTGATAACGGCCACTGCTCCCAGATTTAAAAAAACATTTATTGCCATCCAGGGAAGTCGCATTCTGATGGCTTTTGTAGGCGGAGTAAAGAAACTCTCTTCTTCAGATGTACCGGTAATAGAAAGAAAATCTCCTGTCATTTCTTCGGCAAGAAGATCAATAGCTGTATCTAAAGTTAAAACTCCTACGATAATATCTTCAGCATTCAGTACCGGAAGCATTTTGTAGCGACGATAACGCAATAGTCTGGCTGCTTCAATTGCCTCCTCATCAACTCTGGCCACCTGCATATTTTTCGTCATTATACTTTTAATTTTCTCTTTTTTATCACTAAAAGCCAGCATTTGAACAGATGTTACACCCTTTAGACTTTTCTTTTCATCAACGGCATAAATATATTCAATATTGTCAGATTTCTTCTTCCGAGCCTCTTTAATAATCTCCAGGGCTTCAGCTACGGTTTTATCGTAATTAATTGTCAAAAATTCACTCTCCATATGGCCGCCAACAGAATCTGGAGGATATTTGCTGAGCTCTTCAACTTCCTCCTGTTGATGAGGAAGAAAGTAATTAACATATTTATCTCTTTCTTCTTCAGGTAAATGATCAAGCAAATCAGCTAATTCATCGCTATCCAAAAATTTTATAAATTCCTGCTGTTCTTCAGGTTTAAAACTCTTTAGCAAATCAAGAGTCATTTCTTCTGGCAGCCAGGCCGCAATCCGAGCGGTTCTGCTCCATCCTATCCCTCGCAAAAAGGGCAGAATAGACTCCTCCGGTGCCTGTATTAAAATATCAACCAGTCTACGACTTGACATTTTATCAGCCAGGCCAATGGCTTCAGTTATCCTTCCTTCAGTTAGATTTTCTTTTAAAAGCTCAATATCCTGTTTGAGTTGCGTGTTATCTAAATATATTGTCGACACCTCCCAAATCTATCGATTATTTTATCAAGGCATTCTCGTACTATACTATTCTTGAAATATTAGTTAATTCCTTTAAATGAAAAAACTCCCAGGTACAGAACCTGAGAGTCAGGGCAAAGAAGCTTTATTAGACTGAATAACATAACAAATTAAAGTAATTAATAATTATCTCTGGTTATGTAATAAGAATTAATTTGGCAACTTTATAAACTCAGTAAGCTATTTCAAAAAATCAATTACTGTTAGTTACATCTTTAATTTTCACAAGCATTTTTTCTATATCAATGGGTTTAGAAATCAAACCATCCATTCCCGCCTCTTCAGCTTTCTGGCGATGTTTTTCCATGACATTAGCAGTTAAAGCTATCACCGGTAGATCTTTTAGATTGAATTCCTTTCTGATTTTTTCTGTAGCCTCATAGCCATTTATTTTTGGTAATTGAATATCCATTAAAACACAGTCATATGAAAAAGATTTAATTTTATCTAATGCTTCTTCTCCATCTTCAGCAATATCAACTTTATAATCATAGCTTTCTAAAATCTCCTGAGCCAGAACCTGATTGGTTCTATTATCCTCAACTAAAAGAATTTGATCAGCACTGCCAGCCTTTAATTCATCTTCAGTTAATTTCTGTTCCTGGGCTTTAGCTATATCCTGACTGGAATAACCAAAAACATTCATGATAGAATCAAAGAGGCTGGAAGGACTAAAGGGTTTAATTAGAAAGTCAGAAATATATTTAGCCCCCGGTTCTTTCATGATCTCCTCTTTCTCGTAAGCTGAGACTAGAATAACCTCCGGGTTAGCAGGCTTAACTGGCCTTTCCATGATTTTTTGCGTTATTTGTAAACCATCTATTCCCGGCAAATTCCAATCTGTAAGTAGCAGGTCATAACTAGTATGAGGGTTTTTTAATTTTCGCAAAGCACTCTCTCCATCTTCAACCACCTCAACGGCAAAGCCAAAAGCCTGCAGATATTCCTGGCTAATTTGCCGGGCAGAGGCGTTATCATCGACTACCAGTACTTTGAGGCCATCAAGTTCTGGAGGGGTGGTAATGGTTTTGCTTTCTTCTTCCTCGGGCCGGCCAAATTTAGCGGTAAAATAAAAAGTGCTTCCTTCTCCCGGCTCACTCTCCAGCCAGATTTCTCCCTGCATCAATTCCACCAATTGTTTAGAAATAGAGAGTCCCAATCCGGCTCCCCCTTCTCCAGCCTCAGTTGATCTTTCTGCCCGGTTAAATCTCTCAAAAATATATTCCTGTTTTTCAGGAGGAATCCCCGGACCAGTATCCTGGACAGCAAATTGATATACTAATTGCTGCGCTTCTTTTTCCAGCATCTCGACACTGATCAAAATCTCGCCCCGGTCAGTATAACTGATGGAATTTTTGGTCAAGTTGGTTAAAACCTGGGTCAAACGAGTTGGATCACCAATTAATTTATTAGGTATTTCTGGAGGACGGGCAAATAAGACCTCTATCGGTTTCTTTTTAGCTCGTTCAGCTATAATCAGCCAGGTCTGTTCTAGAATTCGGTCAAGTTCAAAGACCTCTTCTATTAAGTTAATTTTACCGCCTTCTATTTTAGCCAGATCCAGAATATCATTGATGAGGGTTAAAAGATAATCAGCGGAGGCATTTATTCTTTTCAGATAGTTATTCCTTTTCTCTTCCTCAAAATCCTCTTTTACGCATAGCTCGCTTAATCCGGTTATAGCATTCATGGGAGTGCGTATTTCATGGCTCATATTGGAAAGAAACTCACTTTTAGCCTGGTTAGCTTTTTCTGCCCTCTTTTTTGCCTGCAGTAACTCCTCTTTTTGCTGCTCTAATTCCTGATTATATTTTTCGATATTTTTTTCAGCTTTAACTCGCTGGGTCACATCTAAAACAGTTTCAATATACCCTTTGATATTACCATTTTTATCTATATCGGGGATGCCCTTCATTTTCCAATAACTGCCATCAGGTTTTTTAATTATAGAGCTAACGACCTCTTTTTTCTCTTTAGCCTGCCGGATAGGACAGGTTTGACAGTAATCTGTAAGCCCCCATTTTTCATAACAATATTTATTATTTAATTCCTCTATATCCTTAGAAAAATAATCTATACCAGCCTGATTCACCCATTTAATTTTAAAATCTTTATTCATATAAATAATAATCTCATCAAGACTATTTAAGATGATATTTTCAAAAGTTTCCTTTTGCTTTTGGGCAGTAATATTTTCATGAGCAATAACTGCAGCATAATCATTCTCGCCTGTGATTTCCCCCTGAAAAGGCATCACCCTCATTTTAAACCATCTATTTTCAGCAGGGGAATGACAGGGATATTCAGTGATAAAGTAATCTGACTCGCCTTCAAGTACAGACTTTAATCCCTGAAAGACTTCAGCTGATTCTGCCGAATTTTCTCCCTCTGCTTCCTGAGTTACCTCTAAATAATTTAAGCTCGGGCCGACTTCATCTGAGGACAGACCATTATTCTCAGCAAAATTATCCCAGGCTTCATTGGTGAATTTAATTATTCCCTTTTGATCAACAACTGCAATATGGGCTGATAAAGAATCGACTAAAGAACTAGTTAATTCCATCTGTTTTTTTATTTCTTTATTAATTCTCATGTTTTCCAGTTGGTTCTCCAGAGAGAGCTTAAATTCCTGCAATAATTCTTTTTCCTGATCTGTGAACTCTCTAGCCTTGGTATCGACTACACATATTGTCCCAAAGAGTTTTTGCTCTTTTCTATAATATAAAGGCAGGCCCAGATATGAGACATACCCCATTTCAAGCTCAATACTACCCTGCCATTTTTCTATGTTAGAAGCATCATTTATTTCTACCATTTGTCCTTTTATTGCTGTCTCCTGACAGTAGACCTCTGCTAGATTAATAATTTTTCCAGGAGCAAATTTTGGTTTTTCAGAACTTTCGGCTTCCAGGCTGCTTTCTTCTATGATTTCAAGTTTTTCCTCATCAATTTTTGTGATAAAACCAGCACTTGCATCTAATAACTCAACCAATAAATCCAAAATTCTATTCCAGTTTTCTTCAGCATAATTAACCTCTGGCAGGTTTAAGTCCATATTTCCCCTCATCCCAATCCCTCCTGGATAGCTACAATTATAAAGACTGCCAAGTATTAAACATACTAAAAATACTACGTAAAAATACTGCGACAGCTAATTATTAATAGTTATTAATATATTTCGATACTCTCCAATAAATTCCTGCATTAATTTTATATTTAGTATAAGATACCACCCCAGGATGGATCTGCATGCCAAAGTATTCTAGTATAAAACCTCAATCAGCTTCTGAAACCTCAAGCCTATCCACCAAACGTTCATACTGCTTACCAAGATAATGGATATTTCTTTCATTGCTTACGGTTTTGTTCAGCACAAAGTTGATCTCCCGCTTTATCTCTTCAGCCAGTCCATCAACCTTATTGGTGATTTCTGTTCTGAACTCCAGCAGACCTGCAGTCTCAGCTTTAATCATCTCAATATCCTCTGAATTTTTATCCACTTTATCTTCTAAACTCTTAATATCAGACCGCAAACCGTTTTCCATGGCTTTCATGTCAGCTTTAATGTCTGATCGCAGGCCTTCTTCCATGGCTTTCATGTCAGCTTTAATGTCTGACCGCAGGCCTTCTTCCATGGCCTTCATGTCAGCTTTAATGTCTGCTCGCAATCCATCTTCCATAGCCTCCATGTCAGCTTTAATGTCTGACCGCAGGCCTTCTTCCATGGCCTTCATGTCAGCTTTAATGTCTGTTCGCAAGCCTTCTTCCATGGCCTTCATGTCAGCTTTAATGTCTGCTCGCAATCCATCTTCCATAGCCTCCATGTCAGCTTTAATGTCAGATCGCAAGCCTTTTTCCATAGCCTTCATGTCAGCTTTAATGTCTGTTCGCAAGCCTTCTTCCATGGCCTTCATGTCAGCTTTAATGTCAGATCGCAAGCCTTCTTCCATGGTTTTCATGTCTGACCGTAATCCTTCTTCCATAGTATTCATATCTGTCTTTATATCAGACCGCAAATCCTTTTCCATGGCCTTCATATCAGACCGTAAGCCTTCTTCCATGGTTTTCATGTCAGACCGCAAATCCTTTTCCATAGCCTTCATATCTGATCGCAGGCCCTCTTCCATTGCCTTCATATCTGTTCGCAGGCCCTCTTCCATTGCCTTCATGTCAGACCGCAGTCTTTTCTCCATCGACTTCATGTCATTATTAATGCTCTTTTCTAAATTCTCAAACCTGCTATCAATACCAGCAAACTTCTTATCAAAATACTCCATCAGTTCATTGTTTTTCATGCTCTGCTCACCCCAATTTCTCAATTTCTATTGTCATGGCCTAAGATATTCTTTATATTTCATTGGTAAAATTATATATTAAATTATACCACATTTAAATGTATTTATCATCACTTAATAATGGAAAAATCAAGTGCGAACTGTGACTCTATTTCTACCCTGCTTTTTACTAATATACATCAATTGATCAGCTCGTTTTATTACAGAGTCAATATCATCATCCGGGGTTACCAAAATTAATCCAAATAACCACCTCCTATTAAAATGTTATTATATTAGCTAGGCTCATAAAATTAGTGCCTGCTATTTAATCTCTCAATATTTTTATTGACTTTTTTTTTATATAGGATATCATTATATTATATTAAGTTAGCTTAAGCTGTTTCAGAATAAGCCTCAATGTCAATAAGTACAAAAAACTTATAAAAACTAAAAGAAGGGGGATATCTATCATGAAAAAATGGTTTTTAACGGGGAGCCAGGCTAATCGGGATTTTATACTGTTTTTCTTTTTAGTGCTATTTCTACTGCTGTTTTTTCCCATTCAAGCTCAGTCTGCAGCTGAAAATCCCGCTGAGTTTTCCTCAGAATCGGTTGGCACAAGAGAGCCTGTGGGGGAAATTGAAGAGCAGAAAATGGAGACAACATTGAATCTAATACCTCTAGAAAAAGAAGCTGAGTTATGGATAGCTCTTTCTGATCTGCTTGATTACTTTAACTGGCAGTCCCACCAGGCAGATTCTCAGATAACTATCAAGACAGAGGATAAGGACCTGTCCTTTGGTATTTCAGAAAAAGAGTTTATGGGAACTTCTCTTCAGCAGGGAGCGCAAAAACTAAAAGAAGATATTTTACTAGGGCCTGATTTGCTCAGATTAATAATTGAAAGGTTGACTGGTGAACGACTCCACTACTTAAGCTGGCTGGAAATAGAATCCCAGACTGCAGCTGCTGGCGAAAAAATTCAGGCTGAAATCTACCTCTGGAATATCTCTGGTTATTCCAGGGCTTTAAATTTTAATAGCGGGCAAAATTATGAAATTGTTCTCTTAAGAGATGGAAAAGAGAAATGGAGTATTTCAGAGGGCAGAGCCTATACCATGGCGCTGCGAGAAGTGGAGTTAGAAAAAGGAGAATACAGAGTTTATCAGGATAATCTCCGCTTACCCGAGGAGCTCGCTGGTGGCCCATATAATCTTTCAGGCTGGATGGTTTCTCAGCCGGCCATTCCCCTCAATAGCTGGGATATAAATTTAAATTAAATTTATAGTTTTTTGAATATTAAATAACCTGGAGGAATTAAAAGTGAAAAAAATATTTATTGTTCTACTTATTGTTTTATTTATTGGGGGCCTGACGGCAGATGTCAGTGCTGATAGAGGATCAATTCCCTTCTTACCACAGGTGGAAATATATGAGCCACTGCAACAGGCTGTGATAGCCTGGGACGGCCAGGAGCAAATTTTAATTCTTTCCACTGACCTTTATGCTTCAGAGCCAACAAAGGTTTTAGAAGTTTTACCCCTGCCTGCAGAGCCTGAAGTTAAAGAGGCAGACCCCGAAATATTTCATAGGGCCCACCGACTTTATTATGAAAAACTATATCAGCAATTTACCTTTTTGCGAGGAGAAATGACCAGAGGAGAAACTACTGAAATTCCCCAGGCAGGAGAAGTAACTTTTCAAGATAAGATTGGAGCTTATGACATTAATGTTACCAGGGTTTTAAAGCCTGAAGCCTTTGTGGACTGGGTAAATAACTATCTCACTCAGCAGGGAGTAGAAAATCCTACTATTCCAGAAGAAATGGGGGAAGTTATTGAAGAATATATAGAGGAGGGTTTTGACTGGTTTGTTTTTTCTGTTGTAGAGCTTGATTCTGAACCACATTCTCAGGAAGCTATTCAATATCGGTTTGAATCGGATGGAGCTTATTTTCCTCTTAAAATAACCCGGACTGAGGCTGGAGAAACTGAATTAGAGATTATGGCTTTTATGCCTCCAGCCCGGCCAGATTATAGCCATGTAAGCAGCCTCAATTTTTTACCCACCAGGTTTGCTGTGGGTGTCAATCGAAAAGAGATTTCAGAAGTTGATGAAGAAATGGGTGAACTGATGAAAACCCATGAAAACTCAGCCCTGCACCACTGGAGGATAGCAGGTAAATTAAGTGAATTCACCGAAGATTTTTATATAACTTTACCTGAAATAGATGAGGAAAACATTGCTTATTTCAGGGACATTCCCTTTATTGATCTTGAAGTCCACCCTGATTATAGGGAAGTAGCATCATTAGCTGAAAGTGTAATAGATGATGAAAACATATCATTGGCAGAAGAACCAGCAGAACGAGAAGGGAAAATTGTAGATACCAGGCTTTTAGAGCAAGCTACCTTTTATACTGCCTTTTTGGATAATTACCTTTTATTTGATGCAGTAACAAATAGTTTTTTAGATAATTACGACTTTTTGCTGAACCAGGAGGTAAAAGTGAGAGGATATATTGGAGAGCTAGAAATGACAGCTGATGAACTGGCTCGCCAGGACCGCGATTTGTTTTTTACCCTGATATATCTTGACCAAGCTGAGGAGGATATTTACAGCTTCCCGGTAATTTATGTCACCGAAATAGAAGGATATAATAAATACTGCGGTGAGCAGCTCTATTTCGAACATTACGAAGCAGTGCATGATGACTTTAGTCCCTTTTTATTTGGAGGAAGCGAATGTTTTTGGCACAGTTCTCTAGAATAATCTAACTGAAATATTTGGACATATGTACTGTAATTGGATATCGGTTATAACTTCCTTACAACTCTTTAAATATATTTTTTGCTAACAATTAAAATTCTGGAGTTATTAACCGGTGTCCTTATTTATTTAAATTTTAACTTGCTAACTGTACACAAGAAGGACCAGTTTTACTTTCTAAATTTAAACTACGAATTTCTATATATTCCAAGCTTATATTCTAAAGAATACAAAAAACCTTAAAGACGAAAGAAATGCTCCAATGACTAATATACCAATAACAATTGGTGCTATAATTGCCAATAGATATAGTCCACCTGAAATTAATACAAATATTCCAAAGTATTTCAGGATAACTTTAAAATCCAATTTCTTTTCACTCCTACCATGAAGATTTATCTCTGTGG